>JBCNOA010000056.1:0-20311 GCA_039594095.1 Dyella sp. | reverse complement strand
CGAGCAGGCCGGCCGCGAAGCCGCGTTGCAGACGCATGGAATCACCGCGTGAGAATGGGTCCGCGAGTGAACCCGCCCACGGTGACAGCGTGATGGCAGCTCAGCGACCGTCCACCGCCTTGCGGCCCAGGGCCGGGTCGTCGGTGAAGAACGCATCGACGCCGGCATCCAGATACGCGCGGATCTCGGCGATCGAACCCGCCTCGTTGAAGGTCTTCGGATCGCTGCCCTGCCAGAAGTTCTTCGCCTGGAAGTGGTTCTCGGGGCGGAACGTATAGGGATGCAGCTCCAGCTTCACCGCGTGCGCGTCATGCGCCAGCGCAGTCGGCTGGCCCAGCGTGCCGTCCTTGTTCAGCGGAATGATGGCGCGGATGTTCGGGCCGATGGCGTCGGCATAGCCGGCGATGTCGCGCAGGCCGGCCGGCTTCATCATGTCCGCATAGGTCAGCTTGCCGCCGGCGGCCACGACGTCGTACGGCTGCTCGTTCGGATCGTCCAGGAGCTGCAGCAGGCGCACGTTCGGATGGCCCTTGCCCAGCTTGCCGCGCAGGTAGCGCAGGTTGGCGATCTCGAAGGACTGGATCTCCACCGGCGCGGTGCGCGTATAGGCGTGCGCATCGAGGATGGCCAGCACGCGGTCTTCCATCGGCAGGCCGGCCTTCTGGAAATAGGTGCCGTGCTTGATCTCGGGAATGATGCCCACCGCACGCTCGCGCGCGGCGGATTCGGCGGCGACGAAATCGATGATCTCGTCCAGCGTGGGAATCTGGAACTGGCCGTCGTACTTGGTGCCGCGGAATTCCGGCAGGCGCTCGCGGGCGCGCAGGGTCTTCAGCTCGGCGAGAGTGAAGTCTTCGGTGAACCAGCCCGTGACCTGGTGACCATCGATGGTCTTGGTGGTCTTGCGGCCCGCGAATTCCGGATGCGCGGCCACGTCGGTGGTGCCGCCGATCTCGTTCTCGTGCCGGGCGACCGGCACGCCGTCCTTCGTCATCACCAGATCCGGCTCGACGAAGTCGGCGCCATCGGCGATCGCCTTGGCGTAGGAGGCCAGCGTGTGCTCGGGCCGCAGCGCGCTCGCTCCGCGGTGGCCCAGCACCAGCGGTTTGGCGGCGAGCGGGCGTTCGTTGGCGTGGAGCGGATGGGGCATGGCCAGGGCCAGCAGGACCAGGGCCGCACAGCTTAGCGTCTTCATCGGCGGATGCCTCATGAGGGTTGCTTGGTGGATATACGGGTTGAGGACGGCGGGCGACCCATCGCGCCCGCCGTCCCGCCCGCCCCCTTTTTAATCGTCGCGGCTCAGAACTTCACGTCCAGCGTGAGGAAGCTCTGGCGCGGCGCGCTGGCGTGGAAAGCCAACTGGCGGCCGTTCGGATCGGTGTTGGCGAAGGCCGTCAGGTTCGATGCGTAGCGCTTGTCGGTGAGGTTGCTCACGTTGAGCGACAGGCGGACGTCCTGTGCGAACCAGGCCGCGCCGAAGTCATAGCCGGCGCCGAAATCGAACGACGTATAGCCGCCGAAGCCCTGGTCGTTGGTGTAGGTGTAATAGCGGGTGCCGGTGTACTTGCCGCGCAGGCTGAGGTTCCACGGGCCATAGGTCCAGGCGATTTCGCTGGCGAACATGCGCTTGGGCGTATCGACCGTGATCTTGCCCTGAGTCGGCACCGTCACGCCGTTCTGCACGTAGTCGTTGTCATAGGTGGAGCGGTTGAACGAGGCCGAGTTGTACCACTGGAAATGCTCGAACGGCTTCCAGATGAAGGTGAACTCCGCACCTTTGCTGCTTACCGAGCCGACGTTATAGAAGCGCGTGGTGCAGGCCGGCGTGGTGCCCTGCTGGATGCTCGAGCAAGGGTTGAGCGACAGCAAGCGGTTGTCGAACTTCACGTCGTACACGGCCGCCGAGGCTTCGAACTCGCGCTGCACGATACGGTAGCCGCCTTCGATGGTGCGCGACTGCTCGGGCTTGAGGTTGCCGCGCGTGGCGTCGAACGCGGCCTGCGTCACCAGCAGCGGACCGCTGGCGCCGCCGCCCTGGAACGCGGCGATGTTCTTGGCGTAGGAGAGGAACAGCTCCTGGCCGGCATCGAGCTTGTAGCCGAAGCCCACCTGCGGAAGCAGGTTCTTCTCGGCCTTGAGCGTGCCGTTGGCCACCGGCGCCTCGTAGTTGCCCGGAGCCTGGCGCGCCGTCATGGTCACGTGCGGGCTCTTCACGCCGACGTCGATGCTCAGGCGATCGTCCAGCAGCTTGAAGCTGTCCTGCAGGTAGGCCTGGCGCGTGGTGATGGTGTAGGCCTGGTTGAACAGGCGGCGGTCCGGATCGCTCAGATACGTGTCATCGCTGATCGGGCTGGTGAGCGTATAGGGGATGAAATAGAAATTGCGCTCGACGTTGTGGTGGTTCTGCTTGTACCACACACCACCTTCCAGGTGGTGGCTGCCCACATCCCAGCCCAGCGAGGCCAGCACGCCGTTGCGGTTGATCTTGTAGTTCGTGCTGCGGATCGAGATCGGCAGCTCCTGCGCGGTGCCCGGGTTCGACTTCTGACCCGGCGACCACCAGTGGCCCTGGCCGGCGTTCTCGTGGTGATAGACCTGCGCGTGCACGGTCAGCGCATCGCTCGGATAGAAATCGCCGGCGAGGTAATACAGATCGTCGCGGCGCAGCGCGCGGCTCTGGTAGTAGGCATCATCGATGTTGTCCACGCCGCCGGAGAAAGCGCAGCGCGCATCCTTGACGCCCTTCACCGTATAAGCCGGCGCGCAGTACGCGGCGGCCAGCGCACGCTTCCAATCCGGCGCGTAGAGGTTCCAGTCCCAGCCCAGGCCGCGGGCCATGCCGCTCTTGGAGAGGTACGCGTAGTCGGCCTGCGAGGTGCGCGAGGTGTCGGCGAACGCGGTGATGCGGCCGCCGTCGAACTGATAGACCGCCTTGCCGTTGAACTGCTTGGTGGTGGTCGGCGAGTTCGGGCGCGCCCACATGTCGGCGGTGGCACGCACGCCGGACAGGTACATGGAGAAGCCGTGGATGTCGCCCGTATCCAGGCGCAGGTAGGTACGGCGATTCTGGTCGGTGCCGAAGGTCTGCGAGAAGCGGCCGCCCATGGTCGGCGACGGATCGGCCGAGAAATACTGGATGGCGCCGCCCAGGTTGCTGGTCGAAGCGATGCCCAGGCTGCCGATGCCCTGCGCCAGCTCGGCGCCCGCGGCGTTCTCGGCGATCAGCGCGCGGCTGATGTTCAAGCCGTTGTAATTGCCGTAGGCGTTATCGCCCAGCGGCAGGCCGTCCAGCGTGTAGCCCAGGCGCTGGCCGTTGAAGCCGCGCAGGCTGATGGTCTGCGATTCCTCGTTGGCTCCGAACGCATCGTTGGACTGCACGTTCACGCCGGGCATGCGGTTGAGCACCTTCTGCAGGCTGGTGCCCGCGGGCAGCACGGCGGTGTCCTTGGTGGTCACGCGCTGCACCTGGCGAGTTTCACCCTGGCCGATTACCGACACGCCCTCGAGATTCTTCGCGGCATCCGGCTTAGCCGTCGCGTCGGCGGCGGGCAGATCGTCCGCCATCGCGCCATGGGACAAAGCGGCGAGCGCGACGGCCGTGGCCATCGCCAGGAGGTTCTTCTTCATGTGGACTCCAGGGGATCGGGGCATCGCGCGGGGAGGCGCGGATGTTCAGATATCGTGAAGCCGCTACATGTCGGTTCTTTGACGGTCCGATGACGCGCGCAAGAGTTTGCGTCAGAGCGCGGGCCGCCCGCCGGCCTGGCGCAGGTAGTCCGTCGGACTGGCGCCGATGATCCGGTGGAACATGCTGCAGAACGCGCTGGTGCTGGCGTAGCCGGCATCGCGCGCGACGGATTTGATCGGCCGGCCCAGGCTCATCTGGCTGATTGCCCGGGCCAGCCGCACGTGCTGGCGCCATCGCACGAAGGACATGCGCAACTCGCTCTCGAACAAGCGTGCCAGCGTGCGGCTGCTGGCACCCACGCGAGCCGCGAGCTGTTCGAGCGTATCGGGACGCGCCGCGTCGTCGAGCAGGCGTTGGCAGGCTTTCTTCAGTCGAGGGTCCGACGGCACGGGAATGCGGAAAGGCGCTTCTTCCGCGTTTTGCAGCGCATGCAGCAGCAGCGGCGAAGCCAGCTTCATCGTCGTCGCGTCCTTGTCGCCATGCGCCTGCACCGCCGCAAGAATCAGCTCGCGCAACAGCGGCGAAACCGCCGACACCCGGCAATGCGTCCCGAAGGGTGCGCTGGTATCGCGGTCGAGGTAGAGCATGCGCACGGCGACCGGCCCTTCCATCAGGATCTCGTGCGTCATGCCGGCCGGTATCCATAGCGAACGCTGCGGCGGCACGATCCAGATGCCTTCGCGCGTCGTCACCTGCATCACGCCGCTTGCCGCGTAGATGAGCTGCCCGCGCCGGTGGCGATGCGGCGATACGTGGCATCCGCGCGGATATTCCTTGGCCAAAGCCGTGATCGGCCATGCGGATGAGCGCTCGGCGCGCTGTCTGAAACGCGACACAGGATGGCCTCCGTTCGGTGGATGGACAGGCCTAGGCTAAGTCTGTGCCGCGGACCGCCCGCCGGCAACGCCTTTCATGCCACTCGCGAGACATCCATCGTGCCCGCTTTCGCTCACTCCCCCTCACGGCGCGCCGCGCTGAAAACCAGCCTCCTCGCCACCGGCGCGCTCGCCTTGGGCGGCCTGGACGCCTGGGCCGGCCCGGTGCGTCCGCGCGAACGCCCTGCCCTGGTCGTGCTCTGGTTGAACGGCGGGCCTGCCGGACTGTTCAACAGCGCCGACGCTTTCCTTGCCAACGGCGCGTTCGGCGTGGCGCCGGGCAATGTCCGCGCGCTCGGCAACGGACTCTACGTGGATGCAGGGTCGCTCGGCGCGCTGCCGGCACCGGCCCTGGCGCACATGGCGGCCCTGCCGTTCCGCCATGGCATGTACAGCCACAACGACGCGCGTGCCGCGATGCTGCAGCATGGCGAACGCAGCCAGTTGCTGCGCATGGCGGCGGCGTTGCCGGCCGGTCCAATTCCCTGCGCGGTCGTCAATCGGCTCGGCCTGCCGGTCGGCGTCGCCGCCGACCCGCCGGCGGAACGCGGTATCGCCTGCCGCCACGTACTGGATTTCGCCGATGCGCGCGAAGGCCTGTCCGCCACGGCCATGGATGACATCCGCCACGCTTATGGCGTCGCTCCCGGCAAGACGGCCGTGGACGACCAGCGAGACACCTTCGCGGCGGTCGAGGCGCTGGTCCGCGCGGACGCCGGCGTCGTCTTCGCACAGCCCGCCTTCACCGGCCGGGAAGACCGCCAGTTCGATACGCATCACGACGATGCCGGCTCTCTCGCCCGCCAGATCATGGAGCCCATCACGCCGTCGCTGTCGATCTTCCTGCAGCGCATGCTCTCGATGCGCGGACGCAACGTGGTGACGCTGCTGACCGGCGAGTTCAGCCGCACGTTGCCGGGCGCGGATCATGCCAAGGGAGGTACCGCGACGGTGATCGGGAAGCATGTCCGTACCGGTGCGGCCGGCCGGCAGCAGTCCGACGGTTCGCCTCCGGAAGACGCGGCGCCACCGGAGGCGCTATGGGCGTATCTCGCCGACGCCTTGCGCGTGGAGAGCGGATCGCCATTCGGCGCTCATCCGTACTCGCGCCTGTTGATCTGAACGACTATCCGTCATTCCGACGCACGCCGGAATGACGGATAAAAAGCGTCCCGGGGCTATCTGCCGCCTACTTGCTTCACCCACGACTCGTACGTCGGCCGATCGACCGGCACGCCGTCGGCGTTGCAGCTGCCGAGCTTGCACAGTTCCGCGCGGATGCGTGGCGCGTGCTGCACGATGACGTGGAAGATCGCGTTCTGCTCGATTTCGCCGTGAAACGCCTGCGCGCCCGGGCCGTTGGCGAAGATGGCGACGTCCTCGCCGCCATGGGTCTCGGCCTTCAGCGGCACGATCGACTCCTGCATGTAATCCGGGTCGGTGGTGTCGACCTTGGTCAAGTCCGGCCGTCCCTTGGCGACGTGCGAGTACTCGCCTGGGCTATGCGGGTAGCGCTTGCTGCCTTCTGGCTGACGATCGCTCGCACCGGTATAGCCGGGGCCGTTTGCAAAACCGAGCGTGGTGTACGGTTTGCCGGCGGCGTCGCGCGCGAGGCCGGCGCCGCCTTCCTCGTCATAGCTGTCGGTGTGGCCTTGCACCAGGCCGAGGATGTCGTTGCCGCGTTTCGGGTAGCCGGCGAAGGTCAGCGTGTGCGCATGATCGGCGGTGACCACGATCAGCGTGTCCTTCGGATCGGTGTGCGCCAGCGCCGCCTCTACCGCGTCGGCGAAGGCGATGGTTTCGTCCAATGCGCGATAGGCATTGCCCGCATGCAGCGCATGGTCGATGCGCCCGCCCTCCACCATCAGGAAGAAGCCGTTGGGATTGCGCTTGAGCACTTCGATCGCACTGGCCGTCATCTCGGCCAGGCTCGGCTCGCCGGCTTTGTCCTTGGCGCGCTCGTGCTCGTAGTTCATATGCGAAGGCTCGAACAGGCCGAGCAGGCGCGGCGTGCGCGAAAGGTCCAGCGCCTTCAGCTGCTTGTCGTTCCACACATAGGCGCCATCCGGATGCTTGGCCTTCCATTCGGCGATCAGGTCGCGGCCGTCGAGGCGCTGGCCCACCTTATTGGCGTATTCCGGATCGGTCTCGCCCGCCGGCATGAATTCGGTGCGGCCGCCGCCCATCGCCACGGTGAGTCCGTCGATGGCGGGAAAGTCGACCAGCTGCGCGGCGAAATCCTTGCAGCCCTGCGCCTTCGCCTGCGGGCTGAGTTCGGCGTCCACCTCCCAGTTGCGCTCGGGCAGATGCCCGTAAGTCGCGGCGGGCGTCGCGTGAGTGATGCGCGTGGTGGTCACCGCGCCGGTGCTCATGCCCGCGGCCGCGGCCAGCTCCAGCGTGGTGACCAGCTCCTGGCCCTTGGAGGCCGCGCAGTCCTGGCGGCGCGGCACCTGCGACGTGCCGATGAAGCCGGCGCGCGTCTTCACGCCGGTCATGATCGCGGTCATGGTGCCGGCGGAATCCGGCGTCTGCTGGTCCGTTTCGTAGGTGCGGCTGAGCGCGCTGAAGGGGAACTGCTCGAAGCTCAGGCGATAGCTTTCGCCGTCGACGCCTTTGCGCTGTCCCGCGCGCACGTGCGCGGCGGCGATGGTGGGAATGCTCATGCCGTCGCCGAGGAACACGATGACGTTCTTCGCCTGCTGACCGCCCGCGCCCGCCTGCGCCGATGCCTGTGCCGCCTGTGCGGCGCCGTTGCGGAACCACCACTGCGGCGTCTCGCCCTCGGGCCGCTTGATCGCCGGCACGTCGATCGATGCGCTGGCCTTCGGCGCCGGCGGAGTCACCGCCTGGCTGGCGCACGCGGTCAGCAGCGCACAGGCGGAAAGCATCAGCCCGCGGCGCGCGGGCATGGGCGAACGATTCATTGCAAACCCCTCATCGTCAGCTTCGTGTCAGCAAGCGGGCGATGATAGCCGATGGCAACTTTCGGTTGGACGCGGCGCCGCGCTACAGCTTGAGGTAAATGCGCCGGCGATCCATCGCCCACACGATCGCCCACCACACCGCCACGAAGGCCAGCGCGAACGCAAGCGATGCGACGTACGGCCCCGCCAGCGGCGTGATCCATCCGGCGAAAGCACTGCGATAAAGCGGATCCTGGATGCCCAGCCCCGGCAGCAGGATCTGCATGAACTCGGAACCCGCATAAGCCGCGACCGCATTGACGCCGAAGCGACGCCCCAGCGGCGGCCAGCCGCGCAAGTCCACCAGTACGTGAAACGACAGCAGCGCGAGTGTCGCCCAGCCGGCCGTCCACAACACGAATGACGGCGTCCACAGATTTTTGTTGAACGGCAGTACCCATGACCACGCCGCGCCGAGCAGAACGAACGCCGCGCCGCTCAACCACAGCGCCCGCTTGTCGTCGCGCCGCAGCCAGTGGCCCGCGCGCAGGCCGAGCAGTGTCGTGGCGATGGATGGCAGGGTACCGAGCAGGCCTTCAGGGTCATGACCCAGACCGGTAGCCGGAAAGTAGCGATAGACGTATGAGCCGAACACCGCCGTATCCGTGCGGCTGACGATATTGACGAACGGGTCCAGCGTGCCGCCCGCCGACAACAGCGCCGCATAGCCCACCAGCAGCGCGATGACGGCCATCCATTGCACGCGCGCCCCCGCATACAACTGAAACGCCGCAACAGCGGCGAAGCACACGCCGATCCGTTGCAGCACGCCGGGAATACGCAGATGCGCATCCGGCAGGATCAGCCACGCCGACACGTTGATCAGCAAGCCCAGGCCTGCGATACGCAGCGCGCGCACGAGCGCGGCGCGCATCAGCGCGGATCGCTCCGCGCCCTGCTCCATCCGCGGAGCGATCGCCAGCGCCACCGACACGCCCACCACGAACAGGAAGAACGGAAACACCAAGTCGGTCGGCGTACAGCCATGCCAGTCGGCGTGCTCGAGCGGCCAGAACACATGGCTCCAGTCGCCCGGATCGTTCACCAGCAGCATCGCCGCGACGGTACAACCGCGCAGGGCATCGACCGAAGCGAAGCGGCGCGGCGCGGTCGGATTCATTTCGCCGCCGGCACCAGGCTGGCGCGCTCGATGCCGTACAGCGGCCCGGTCGTCGGTGCGGTGAAGATCAGGCAGAGCTCGTGCGTGCCCTTCGATCCGGCCAGTGAAGCGCTGAGCAAGAAGCGGCGCGGGCCCGACGGATCGGGCAGCGGCATGCTCGCCAGCACCTGGCCATCGCAACTGTCCAGGTGCACCACCAGTTCGCCGTGCGCCGTGCGCGCCGGCCGCGACACCACCAGCTTCGCGTCGTGCGCCAGCTGATAGTTGCGCTTCAGGCGCGCGACTTCGACATGGATGGCGGCGATCCCGTCCAATCGCGCGTCCGGCCAGCGCTGGCAGGTATCGAAGATGTTCACGTTGTAGGCCGGCGCCAGGCTGGTGGCGTCCGGCGTCGGCTGCACGCGCAGGCGGAAATCGCTGCCCGGGCAGTTGGGCAGCTCCGCGCTTTCGCGAGTCAGCAGACTCGGCACGTCGAACACGCGCTCGCGCGGTGCCGCCAGCGCTTCGCCGCGATCGTCGACCGCGATCGCACGCACCGTCGCCGGCAGCTTTACCTCGAAGGGCGCCGAATAGGCCGGCGAGCTCGCGGTGGGAACGCTGCCGTCCAAGGTGTAGTGCAAGAAGCCGAAGCCGGCCTGATTGCCCAGCGTCACCGTCGCCTTGCCGCTGGCGAGCGCCGCATTGCGGTCCGTATCGATGGACGGCGCGAACGCGCTGTCGGCGTAGGCGATGCCGGCCGCGCGATAGCGCGTCAGCTGCGCCGGCATGCGCGCGAGGAAACCCTTCCAGTCGCGCGCGACAGCCGGCGACCAAAGGACTTCGGACAGCGCGTCCAGGCGCGGAAACACCGCGTGCTGCACGTGCGCGATCGAAGGCATGTGCTCGGTCCACACGTTGGCCTGAGCCCCTAGCACGTGCCTGGCCTGGGCGGCGTCCAGCTCCTTGGGCACCGGCTCGAAGGCGTAGATGCTCGCCAGGTCGCGCACCGGGATACGCCCGGTGGTTTCGTCCGCACGATCGCTCTGCAACTGGTCGAGGTAAAGATCGGGTGCCGGTGACGATACGACGTCGTGGCCTTTCTGCGCGGCTTCCACTGCGCCCTTGATGCCGCGCCAGGACATCACCGTCGCGTCCCTGGGTACGCCGCCTTCGAGAATTTCGTCCCAGCCGATCAGGCGGCGCCCATGCGCCTTGAGATAGGTGCCGATGCGCGCGATGAACCAGCCCTGCAGCGCGTTCTCGTCTTTCAGGCCCAGGGCGCGCATTTTCGCCTGCACTGCCGGCGAGGCCTGCCACTGATCCTTCACGGCCTCGTCGCCGCCGACGTGGATGTAGCGCGAGGGGAACAGCGCCATCACCTCGTCCAGCACGTTCTGCATGAAGACGAAGGTGGCATCGTCCACGTTGTACAGATACGTGTTCACGCCCCAGTCCACCGACACGGGCGGACGCTTGCCGGTCACGCCCAGCTCTGGATAGGAAGCCACGGCCGCCTGCGCGTGGCCGGGCATATCCAGCTCGGGCACGATGGTGATGTGGCGCTCGGCCGCGTAGGCGACCATCGCGCGGATCTGATCCTGCGTATAGAAGCCGCCGTAGCGCGCCGGCTCGCCGTCCTGGCCCGCGCCCGGCGGCATGCGCCATGCACCGATGCGGGTGAGTTCCGGATAACGCTTGATCTCGATGCGCCAGCCCTGGTCGTCGGTGAGATGCCAATGCAGCACGTTGAGCTTGTGCAGCGCCATCTGGTCGATCAGCGCGCGGATCTCCTCCACACTCTGGAAGTGGCGCGCCGAATCCAGCATCAGACCGCGCCAGGCGAAGCGCGGAGCGTCCTCGACATGTACGAAGGGCACGGCGGCCTTGCCGTCTTCCTGCGTCAGCAGTTGCCACAGCGTGACCGCGCCATGGAACAGGCCGTCGCCGTCGCGCGCGACGATGCGCGCACCGTGGGCGCCGATGTCCAGCGTGTAGCCTTCGGATGGCACCGCGGATTCCGGCTCACGCCGGAGCACGATGGCGGGAGCGCCGCCGGCCTTGTCGACGATGCGCAGCTCTAGGCCGCGGCGGCGCTTGATCTGTTCGGCGAGCCAAGTGGCGGTGGCACGCGTATCGGCATCGCTGGCGACTAGTACGGTGCGGCCTTCGATGGCAAACGCGCCGTCGGCGCGCGTGAGCTTCGCCGGCCATGGAATGAGGGAAAGCGGTGCAGCGGAGGACGGCTCATTCTCGGCGAGGGCGAGAGGCGGAAGGGTCAGCATTGCCGCGAGCACCAGGCTTCGGCCAAGACGGGTTGCGAAACTCACCGGCTGTCTTCTCCTCTCTCAATAGCCCCCAAAGAAGGGCCCGGACAAGCCGGGCCCAATTGGGGAGGGTGTTGCTCAGTGTGCCTCAATACTTCAAGCGGAGGTTGAGGTAGTACTGGCGTCCGTTGACGTAGAAGGCATAGGGCTGGTTACCGATGCCCTCGACGTTGGTGTAGTACTTGATCTTGGGATTGTTGAGGTTCATCGCGTCGAACGACAGCGATGCCCAATCATTGATCTTGTAGCCCAGCGACAGCGCGAGGTTGCCCAGGCCCGACTGGTAATACGTGTCGGTACGGCTCACGCCGGCGAAGAACGACGAACGGTAGGTGTAGCTCAGGCGCGCATTGAAGCGTTCGTTCTCGAAGTACCCGGAAACGTTGTAGGTGTTCTCCGAGGTACCCTGCAGCGGCTTGCCGGTGGAGGTGCTGCCGTCGGCATAGGTGTAGTTCGCCGCCACGCCGAAGTTGTCGCCGATCGGCTGCGTGTAGGCCAGTTCGATGCCGCTGATATGGCCGTTGACGTTCACCGGCACGCTGACCAGGTAGGTGTTGAACACGTCCCGGCCGCTGTTGTTGCTGGCGTTCTGATCCTTGTAGGTGCGGCTGACCGGACCGAAGTTCACGTAGTCCTTCAAATCCATGTAGTACGCACCGGCCGACAGCAGGCCGCGCGGCGTGAAATACCACTCCAGGGCCGCGTCGAAGTTGGTGGACACGATCGGCTTGAGCTGCGGGTTGCCGCCGCTGCCAGTATGGGTCAGATCGTCCAGCGATACCGAGCCGGCCAGCGCGGAATAGTCCGGCCGGGTCATGGTCTGCGAAGCGGCGAGGCGTCCGATCAGGTCATCGGTGAAGTTGTACTTGAAGTTCGCGCTGGGCAGGAACCTGCTATACGTGTGGTCGTACTTGCTCCGGTAATAGGCGCCGAAGGCCGAGCCGGTGATCGGACCCGCCACGGTGTACTGCTCCGGGTTGCTGGTGTTGTAGTTGATGTTCTCTTCGGTGCGCACCCAGCGGCCGCCGATGTTGCCGCTCCAGCGCTCACCGGAGAAGTTCGCCTGCAGATAGGCCGCCGTGACCTTTTCCTTCACCTTGTAGATGTTCTGCCAGTTAAAGCGCGCCACCGGATCGCGGTTGGCGAACTGGCGATCGATCTGCGCCAGCTGGCCCGGCGTGTAGTACCAGATATTGCCGGGCACGCTGCCGCCGAGATCGCTGGTGAAGTCGCTCGGATAGTTGGCATGGCCGGCCGGATAGTTGGCAGGATTCTGCCAGTCGGTGGCGAAGTTCGGGCCCTGGCCGATGTCGCTCTTGTTTTGGCGGGTGTGGTCCGAATAGCGCACGCCGAAATCCAGCGAAGACAGCACTCCGCGGTCCAGCGCCCATTCGCCGTCGCCGCCGATCCAGTTCTCCTTATCGGTGACCTCAATCGCCTGATCGCCGAAGATCCAGCCGTCCTGCGGGCGGATGCCCGAGGGCGTGCTGTTGTCGCCGCCGAGCGACCAGCTTGCCGGATGATCGAGACCGCTCATCGCCCACGACGCGCCGCCGCCGCCGCCCGTGCCCAGTTCGAGCACATCCTGCGTGGGGCTGGAGCCCTTGCCCTTGGTGGTGCCGACCTGGCCCTTGAAGGTCAGCGACTGCGTCGCGCGCCACTCGCCGTCCAGGGTGACGTAGCGCGATTGCGAGGCCGCACCCGGACGGGAAATCTGGTCGTAGACGCCCCACGAGGTGTTGGTGCACGGCGCGCCGCCGCACATCACGCTGGGATCGGTCACCTTCGGATAGACGGCGTTGGTGATCACGCCGTTCTTCACTGAGTAGCTGCTGGGCACCAGGTACGGCGCGAAGTGGCTGCTCCACAACATGTAGTTGCGGTTGTAGTTGTCCGCCTGGAGCTTGGAGTAGAAGCCGCTCAGGTTCAGCGTGACGGTGTCGCTGGGCTTGAATTCCAGGTCAATCACGCCGCCCTTGCGCTCGCGCTCCTGCGTGAACAGCGTGGCGCCGAGCAGGTTCGGATACGACAGGCCGGCGAGCTTCGGATCGGCCACGGCAGCGGGGTCGGTGGCGGCGATCTTGCCGTAGCCGCCCACCACTTCCTGACCATTGCGCTGCAGGCTGCGCTTCTCGTAGAAGCCTTGCACCATCACGCCGAAGGTATTGTCGTTGTTCTTCCAGTTGAACAGGCCGCTGAACTGCGGCTTGGTGTCGCTGGGCAGGTCCGAATAGACACCGCCGATCGAGGCTTCCGCGGTGAGCTGCTTGGCGAACTCCAGCGGCCTGCGCGTGATGATGTCCACCGAGCCGGCGCTGCCGCCTTCGACGATCTTCGCCTCGGAACTCTTGTGCACCACGACCTGGCTGACGATCTCGGAAGGCAGCAGGCTGTAGCTGACGCTGCGGCCCACGGTCTGCACCTGGCTGAGCACGAACCAATCACCGGTGCCGACGGTATGCCCGTTGACCAGGGTTTGGGTCATGCTGGGATTGGTGCCGCGCAGGCTGACGCGGTCGGCTTCGTCGAAGCCACCTTCGCTGGCGCTTGACGAGCTGATGTTCACGCCGGGCAGGCGCTGCAGCGTATCGGCCACGTTCTTGGCCGGCAGCTTGCCCACGTCCTCGGCGGTAATCACGTCGACATGCGAGTCGGCGTACTTCTTGAATTCGATCGATTCCGCTTCGGTGTCGCGGATGCCGGTGACGACGACGGTACCCAGTTCCTTCGCTTTGTTCTTGTCGGCCCTGGACTGCGTCGTGCCCGCGGTGCCCGTCTGGGCGGCATCTTGCGTGTAGGCGGTGCCCGATAGGCAAAGGCCGGCGATGATGCTGGCGGCCAGCAGCGTCTTGCGGTGTGACATGGTTTCCTCCCCTCAGAGGTAGCTCGATTGGCGATGATTGGGCGTCCTGCCGTTGCGACGTGACACTCGAATCGTTTTGCCCACCCCCCGGTGGGCCGGCGTGGACGCGACGCGCCTACGCCATGGGTTCTGCCAACTTCTCTTGAAGCCGGCGAAGGCCGAAGCCGCCGCCTGTTCGCGTCCACGGGCGCCGATCCCTGTGACTTCGGCGCCGCGCTTTCCGCGGGCGGGCATCCGTGCGCCGCCGCCTTCGGGGGAAACCTTTATCGGGCGCGCATCGGCACGCCCGTCCCCCTGTCGTTCCGGCGCGGAGCTGCCCGCTCCGCGCCGTCCTGCATCAAAGGTTCACGTGCACCGCGGCCATGTAGCGACGGCCCGTGGTGTACTCGGCCACCGGCAGATCCTTGGTCTGCAGGTACTGGCGGTACTTGGAATTGAGCAGGTTCATGCCGTCCAGCGTGAACGAGATGCTGTCGTTCAACTTCCAGCCGATCGACGCGCCCAGATCCTTGTAGCTGCCGGTGGTGGCCGGCGGCGCGCCGGCGATGTAGCCGCCGGCCAGGTAGCTGCTGCGCCAGTTGTAGGTGAGGCGGGCGCTGAACGGCCCCTGCTCGTAGTACGGGCTCAGCGAGTACGAGTTCTTGGAGCTGTAAGGCAGCGCGCCGCCGCTGGCGAGCTTGGCGTCGGCATAGGTGTAGTTCGCCACCAAGCCGAAGCCGGTATCGGCGAACGGCTGCTGATAGCTCACGCTGAAGCCCTTCACCTTGCCCGCGCCGGTGTCGCGCGGACGGCTCACCGAGTAGCCGCAGAAGCCGTCCGCGGTGCACAGGCCCTGCGTCACCTGCTTGGCGAAGGTGGCCGGATCGTTGTCCTTGGCCGAGTTGTAGTGCTGCTCCACTGCCGAGTCGATGAAGATGTAATTGCTGATGTCCTTGTAGAAGCCGGTCAGGGCCAGCACCGACTGCGGCGCGAAGTACCACTCCGCGGACACCGAGTAATTGGTCGACTTGTACGGATTGAGCTTGGCGTTGCCGCCCGAGCCGGTCAGCACCGAATCGTTGAGGAACAGGTTGTTCACCTGCATGTTGTACGGCGCGCGGGCGATGACCTTGGCCGCCGCGAAGCGGAACACCAGCGAATCGGTGGCGTCGTACGTGAGGTTCAGCGACGGCAGGAAGTCGTTGTGCGTGGTCGACACTGTCTGGTACCAGCCGGCCGGCGGCGGATAGATCGGCACGCCGCTGTAGTTGTAGCCGCTGGCGTCGTCGACGGTGTGCACATAGCGGCTGCCCACGTTGCCGCGGAACGGACCGGAGCCGAAGTCGACCTGCGCGTAGCCGGCCCACGTCTTCTCGATGATCTTCCAGGTGCCGTTGACGAACGAGCCCGGATCGTTGTTGCCGCCGTTGGTGGCGCGCACCCATGCCCATTCCTTGTCCGGATCGGGCTGGACGTGACTGGCCGCGCCATCCCACATGCCGGAGAAGCCGCCCAGCGTGTCGGTGTAGCCGAGCGTACCCAGGTTGGCCAGCGAGATCGCGCCGTTCGGGCCGTAGACGTGCTGCTCCATGCTCTCTTCGTGGCGGTTGTAGCGCACGCCCACCAGCACGGTGTTCACGAAGCTGTTGAAGTCCTTGGTGAAGTCGAGCTGGGCGTAGGTGTCCTTCGCGTTGGCGCGGAACACGCCGTAGTTGCCCGGCCAGCCGCCCATGCCGGGTGCGTCGCCCATGTGCCAATTGGCCGGGTCGCGCGCCGCCTGCGGGCTGTCGAAGCGGAAGCCCTTGCGGATGTCCCAGCTGTAGCCGCCGCCGTAGACCGGCTCCATCGCGACCTGCGACATGTCGTTGTTGTCGGCCTTGCTGTAGCCGGCCGCCCCGCCGAGCGTCCAGCCATCGCCGCGATAGGTCGACTTCAGGTCGAACGCGCTGGTCTTCACCACCGATTTGCGCACGTTGCTGTCGAAGGTGCCTTGCGCGATGTCCGGACAGGTCGGATCGTCGAACTTGCCGCAGACGTGTCCGCCGGTAACCACGCCGCCGCTCTGCGCGAAGCTGGTGATCTGGCCCGGCGTGGCATGCGTGAACGGATACAGCGACTGGTTCCAGTTGTTGAAACCTTCGCGCACGAACAGGCTGTTGAAGTCGATATCCCAGTTCTGGGTCGGGCGGAACTGCATGCCCAGCGTGACGGTGTCGCGCTTGCGCTTCTGCTGGAAGTACGCGGAGTTGATCTCGTCCGGCACCTTGGCGTTGGGATTGAGCGTGCCGTTGGCGATGCCTGCAGCCACGGCGGGGCTGGTGGCGTAGTCGGACACCGGGTGATAGCCGAAGATTTCGATGCCCTGGCGGTCGATCTTCTCCTCGAAGTGCTGCACCGAGGCGATCACACCGAAGGTCTTGGCGTCGTTGTGCCAGCTGTAGAGCACGGAGCCGGACGGGCGATGCTTCTCCGCCTGGTCGTTGTAGTTCAGGCTGAAGGAACCGCGCCAGGTGTTGGGCGCCAGATCGAGCGGCTGCAGCGTATGCAGCAGGATGGTGCCGCCCAGGCTGCCTTCGGTGAGGCGCGCTTCGGGGCTCTTGTACACCTCCAGACGGCCGACGATCTCCGGGGCCAGCATGGTGAAGTCGAAGCCGCGATTTGGTTGCGCGCCGTACTGCCACGGCGTCTGCGAGATCGGCTGGCCGTTGAGGAACGTCAGATTGAGGCTGGGGTCGGTGCCGTCGATGCTGACGCGGTCGCCCTGGCCGAACTGGCGGTCGATCGTGACGCCCGGTACCAGCGCCATGGCTTCGGCCACGTTGGTGTTGGGGAATTTGCCGATGTCCTCGGCGGTGACCGCCTCGACCACGGCGTCGGCGTTGCGCTTGGTATCCAGCGACTGCTGCAGGCTGGCGCGAATGCCGGTGACGGTGACGCCCTGCAGCTCGACGGCCTTCTTCTGATCCGCGGACGGGGACTGTCCGGGTGCGTTCTGCGCGCCGCTGTCCTGAGCGTGGAGCGAGCCGGCCATACACAGGCTGGCGATGACGCTCGCGGCGAGCAAAGTCCTACGGTACGACATAAAAACCTCCCTCAAGGTTTCGTTCCGCGCGGCAGCGGGGGTGCGCCGCGCGGCGTGGCTGGCCGGGTCCGACCCGGTTCCGGATGCAATCGATCCATCGGCGTTCACTGCGTGGTTCCCTGCCCCGAGGGCGCATGCCCGTCGAGGTACATGCCAGCCGCGCCGATGACGCCGAGCTGGCCGTGTTCCATCAGGCGCACGGGCACCTGCTGCAAGAAGGCGCGCATCACGCCCTTGTTGAAGAAGCGCTCGCGGAAGCTGCTGGCGAGCAGCACTTCGCGGATCTGCGGCAGGATGCCGCCGGCGAGGAACACGCCGCCGCGCGCGCCGTAGAGCAGGGTGAGATCGCCGACGAAGCTGCCGAGCAGGCCGCAGAACACGTCGAGCGCTTCCACCGCGGCTTCGTCGGTGTAATCCAGCGCCGCGCGCGTCACGTCGCTGGGCTTGGCCAGTACGACCGCCTGGCCGCGCAGCAGGCAGAGCGCGCGATAGAGATTGAGCAGACCCGGGCCCGATAGCGCATGCTCGAAGGACACGTAGGGACGGTCCTTGGCGAGCAGGCGCAGGATTTCCATCTCGCGTTCGTTGCCGGGCGACAGCGCGATCTGGCCCGCTTCGGTGGGCAGCACGGTGGCATGCGGCTTGCCCGGCAGCAGCACGGCCGAGCCCAGGCCGGTCCCCGGCCCCATCACCAGCACCGGCCCGGCGGCCGCGGCGGCTTCCGCTTCGATCACCGGCGTGGTGTCGGCCTGCACCAGGAACTGCGTGGCGTAGGCGACGGCCTCGAAATCGTTGACCACCGCAAGGCGCTCGATGCCCAGGCTGTCGCGAATGTCGCGGATGGAAACCGGCCAGGGCAGGTTGTCGTTGACGATGGCATCGCCCAGCACGTAGCCCGCGCTGGCCACCGCGCACTGGTCCACGCGCACCGCGCCGCCAAGCTGGCCGACGAAGTCCTTGAGGACGGCGGTGAGGCTGGGCCATTCGGCGCAGGCGTAGCGGTGGTACTGCAGCACCGTCACGGGACGGATGCCGTCCGGGCGCTGGCTGACCAGCCCGATGCGCGCGTGCGTGCCGCCGACGTCCGCCGCGAGGAAAAGCGTGCCTTGCAAGGCGCTCTTCAGCCCGCTCTGGTTGGCCAGTTCCGCCACAAGCCCCTCCCCATTCCGATGAGGACGCCGTCATGCCGGCGTCATGCTGTTGTCACAGCCCCCGAATGCGGCGGAGTCTGGAAGCGTCATGACAACGTTGTCAACAGGTCCGATTTCCTAGTCCCGCGAGCGGTGTCCCGCGCCGCAGCAATCCCCCTGCCGGGGCAACGCGACCGGTGCGCCGGCAGCCCCGCCAATCCCCGCCCTTATGCGATTCACCGTGGCTTTTGGCCTAGTACGGACCGGCTTGCGGCGCCGCGCCATGCGCCGGCGCATGTCTCCCCGGCGCCTGCGGCAGCGGGACACGCGGATTCGGCCGCCGATTGACAACGTTGCTAGTTAGCGCGGATAAAACCCCGGGAGGCGACGCGGCCTGCAGGCCGTCCGTCGGCATCGGCACATTCGGGGAGTCATCACTTCATGTCGTCCACTACGTTCGCCGCCGGCGATACGCACGCCCGGGCCTCCGGCCTGGTGCCGATGCTGATCATCGGCCTGCTGTTCTTCATCTTCGGCTTCGTGACCTGGCTCAACGGGCCGCTGATCACCTTCGTCAAGCTGGCCTTCTCTCTGGACGACGTGAACGCCTTCCTCGTGCCGATGGTGTTCTATTGCTCGTACTTCTTCCTCGCGCTGCCTTCGTCCTACGTGCTCAAGCGCACCGGCATGAAGAAAGGCATGGCGCTGGGCCTGTTCGTGATGGCGATCGGCGCGGTGCTGTTCGGCCAGTTCGTCTCGATGCGCGTGTATTACGGCGCGCTCTCGGGCCTGTTCGTGATCGGTGCGGGGCTCGCGCTGCTGCAGACGGCCTCCAATCCGTACATCAGCATCCTGGGCCCCATCGAAAGCGCGGCGCAGCGCATCGCCTTCATGGGTATCTGCAACAAGGTGGCCGGCGCGCTGGCGCCGTTCGTGTTCGGCTGGCTGGTGCTCAGCGGCATCGACACCTTCGACCAGCAGGTCAAGGCCGCGCCGACACCGGAAGCGCGCGAAGCGCTGCTCAACACCTTCGCCGCCAAGGTGCACATGCCCTACCTGGCCATGGCCGGCCTGCTGGTGGTGCTGGCGGTATGGGTGCTGCGTTCGCCGCTGCCGGAGATCAAGCCCTCCGGTGCCAACAGCGAGACGGAGATCGGACACGCCAAGGGCAACCTGCTGAGCTTCCCGCACCTGTGGCTGGGCGTGCTGTGCCTGTTCCTCTACGTCGGCGTGGAAGTGATGGCCGGCGACGCCATCGGCACCTACGGCCAGGGCCTGGGCCTGCCGCTGGATGCGACCAAGCATTTCACCTCCTACACGCTGTTCGCGATGCTGCTGGGCTATCTGGCCGGCCTGGTGCTGATCCCGAAGGTGATCTCGCAGCAGAGCTATCTGGCGATATCGGCGGTGCTCGGCGCGATCTTCACCGTGGGCGCCTGGCTCACCACAGGCTACGTCTCGGTGGGCTTCGTCGCCGCGCTGGGTTTCGCCAACGCCATGATGTGGCCGGCCATCTTCCCGCTCGCGATCAAGGGCTTAGGAACCTGGACCGAGGCCGGCTCGGCCTTGCTGATCATGGCGATCGTCGGCGGCGCGCTGGTGCCGCAGGCTTTCGTGCACCTGAAGCAGCACTACGACTTCCAGCTGGTCTTCATGCTGCTGATGGTGCCCTGCTACCTGTACATCCTGTTCTACGGACTGCGCGGGCACCGCGTGGGCCAGCACGCGTCCTGAGGCGCAGCGGAGCTGTCACGGCTCCGCCATCCTCGGCGCGATCCCGCTGGGCTACGATGCCCGTCCCGTTTCCCCGGAGCTTCCCGCGTTGCGCAACCCCACCATCAAGGACGTCGCCAAGTCGTCCGGCGTCTCGCTGAAAACGGTGTCCCGCGTGATCAACCGCGAGGCCTCGGTGCGCGCCGACACGCGCGAGAAGGTGGAGCGCGCGATCGAGGCGCTCGGCTACCAGCCCAACCCTTCGGCGCGCGGCCTGCGCAGCACGCACGCCTATGCGATCGGCCTGGTCTACGACAACCCGAACGCGCACTACGTCATCAGCATGCAGGAAGGCGTGCTCTCGGCCTGCCGCGAACGCGGCTTCGGCCTGCAGATCCACCCCTGCGATTCCTCGTCTCCCGGGTTGGCCAAGGAGCTGGTGGCGCTGGTCGAGCGCAATCGCCTGGCCGGCCTGGTGCTGGCGCCGCCGATGTCGGAGCAGGCGGAACTGGTGACCATGCTGTCCAAGCACGGCATCGACTTCGTGCGCATCATTTCCTCGCGCGAGGATCCGCACGATGGCTCGCCCTGCGTC
>JBCNOA010000055.1:0-20530 GCA_039594095.1 Dyella sp. | reverse complement strand
CGGTAGCGCCGGACATCGCCGAGGACATCAAGTACGCAGGCAGTGACAACTTCGTCGGCGTGCCCATCGACGGGTACGAAGCACCGAAATGCTATCTGCTGCGTCCGGCCGCCGAAGCGCTCGGCAAGGTCGAGCGGGACCTGAGCGAGCGGCACCAGCGCCTGCTGCTGTGGGATTGCTATCGACCGGCGCGTGCCGTTCGGCACTTCGTGCGCTGGGGCGGCGACCTCGGCGACCAGCGCACCAAGGCGGCGCACTATCCGAACCTGGACAAGCGCGTGCTGCTCGGCGACTACATCGCACCACGCTCTGGCCACAGCCGCGGCGCGACGCTGGACCTCACGCTGATGCAATGCGACGCGCGGAACGAACACTGCATGCCGGTCGACATGGGTACTCCGTTCGATTACTTCGACCCGCGCGCCAACACCGACGCGCCGGGCATCACACCCTCGCAGCGCGCCAACCGCGATTCGCTCCGCGCGGCGATGGCGCGCCGAGGCTTCCGCAACTATCCGTTCGAGTGGTGGCACTACACGCTGGATCCGGAACCCGCGCCGGACACCTACTACGACCTGCCCATCCGCTGAGATCCCGCCATGCGCCAGCTTGCCTTTCTGTTGTGTTGTCTGTTCGCCATGCTGGACGCCGTCGCGCAAGCCGACGACGCCGACACGTTGATGAGTCCCTATACGGGCAAAGTGCCTGGTGCGTCCGTGCTTGTGCTGAAAGACGGCAAGCCGGTGTTGCGAAAGGCCTACGGCTATGCCGATCTGGAAGCGGGCGCAGTGGCCACGCCGGCTACCAATTGCCGGCTCGCGTCCGTCAGCAAGCAGTTCACCGCCGCGGCGATTTTGCTGCTTGCCGAGGACGGCAAGCTGAAGCTCACCGACTCCGTGCGGCGCTGGCTGCCGTCCCTGCCGGCCAGCGACCAGGGCATCACCCTTCATCACCTGCTTTCGCACAGTTCCGGCTTGATCGACTACGAAGACCTGATCCCGCCCGGCACCACCCGGCAACTCGACGACAGCGATGTCCTGCGCATGCTCTCGGCCGAGACGCGTACGTATTTCGCGCCTGGCTCGAGCTACCGCTACAGCAACAGCGGCTACGTACTGCTCGGGCTGGTCGTGGAGCGCGCATCGGGCCAGCGGTTGCCGGACTTCCTGCGCAAGCGCATCTTCGAACCGCTGCGTATGAATCACACGCTTCTGCGCGAACCGAACGGACCCCAGCCCGACCACCGGGCCTACGGTTACAGCGAACAGAACGGACATTGGACGCGCACCGACCAGGACCTCACCAGCGCCACGCGCGGCGACGGCGGCATCTATTCCTCGATCGACGATCTGGCCCGGTGGGATGCCGCCCTTTACGATGGGCGGCTCCTGAAGGACACCTCGCGCCGGCTGGCGTTCGCCCCGCAGAACAAAGTCGCCGGCGAGGCCGACGTCGATGCCTACGGCTACGGCTGGCGCATCCATGGGGACGTGCTGTGGCATTCGGGCGAGAGCATCGGCTTCCGCAACGTGATCGTGCGCTGGCCTAAGCAGCGCGTGACGGTGATCGTCCTGAGCAATCGCAACGACCCGGAGCCTTATCGGACGGCGTTGGAGATCGCCGCCCCCTATCTGAAGCCTTGAAGTACGAAGCTGAGTAAGGCTCGGGAGCGTCCCCGCACCGGATACTCCGGGTGTTGAGCCGTCCCACACGGTTCAGGCGCCCTAGTGCGCGAGCTCACTATTCCGGCTAGCCTGTTTTGGCATGATGGCCGTTGCAGGGGGCGGGAGGCGCCCCCGGGCCAAACAGGGCGAGTGCCATGGAAGGGAGGCAACAAAGGAGTGTTTATGCTGTTTCTGCTCGATCCCTCTCCGGGTATCGCGGCCATCAGACAAGGGAATGCGCCATGTCTCTTTTGACCAACCGACGCCATGCATTCCTGAAGCTGGGCTTCATGATTTCTCTTTCGACAGGATGTGTGTCCGCCATGCCCACCGAAAACAGTCACAAGATCGATCCGCCAGCGCAGACGCTCAGCGTTCCCCTGCATTTCAAACGGCATAACTTCCAAGCGTTCTGCTACAACACCATCGGTTGTCACATCCTTTACAACAACCATAATTTCTCTCCTTCCGCAGGAGAGAGCGACCCGGACGGTTATGTTTCTCCGCCCCCCAAGTCGCCTGACTACAGGCAGGATTGGCTTGGCACGGCCTATGTCGACATACCCAACTTCCAGCCTCCGGTGGAGGTGCGCTGGAAATCCCGCGATGGCGAGGAACACAGGGCTTCGATCGACCTTGCGGAGATCTTCAAGGACGAACTCGTCTGGCATCGTGTCTCCAAGGAAGACATGGCGCATTTCTTCGAGGGGCCGGTCGCGGGCTCGCCGGATATCTTCGTCGAGGTGAACGACCGGACGATCAATGTCTACATGACCATGTTCATCCCGACGAAGAAGGAACAGGTCGAAGGCAATCAGTACAGCGCGTTCCGCAACGACATCATCCTCGCCTGGACCCGCACCTACTAACTTTTGACTCATCAGGGACGATGTCATGACCGACGACAAGCACAAAGCAGGGGCGGACGGCATACCGCAGGACGGTGTCTCCTCCTATCCGGCCACCGATCAGCAGATGGCGACGTATCGGCAGGCACACGATGCGCTTGCGCAGTTCAGCGCACCCATCCTGATTCGCTCGGACGACCCGCATGCCCGGCTCTATGTCGCCTCCTTCGATGGAACGGGCAACGATGCGGTGAAGGATCCCGAGCATCGCACCCATGTCTGGAAGATCCACGAAGCCATCACCCACGGCGGTGATTCCAGGAAATCGTGAAGCCGTATCGCCGATCCTAGGCATCCGAAACAGCGGACCCACCTCCTCTGGATATGCCACGGTCGGCCACTGTTCTAACCCGACAGCGGGAAGCGGCCTAGTGCGCGACCGAGCCATTCACGCTAGCCTTCTTCCGGGACGGTCGTGCGGCCGCCATGAAAGACAAGGGAATGCCCAGTGCCCACCTCAGCGAATCGACTCAACGCACTGTTGACCAGTGTCGCGATCTCCCTCTCTACAGGATGTGTAGTCGCTATGCCAAACGAAGATATGCAAGCAACTGCGGCCCCGGCTCCCACCAGGGAAGTTCCGCTCCATTTCAAAAGGCACAACTTCGAAGCTTTCTGTTACGACACCATCGGCTGCACCGTTACCTATAACGGCCGCCCCCAGATACAGAACGGCCCTACGGAGATTTCCGCCCCCAAGCCGGAGGGCGACTACCGCAAGTCATGGGGTTCGACCGAACTCGGGATTCCAAATTTCCCCGGTCCCGCCGAAGTGCACTGGAAATCGAAGGACGGAACAGCGCACGATGCCAAAATCGATATCAGCCAGATATTCAAGGACGAGTTGATCTGGCATAACGTGCCAAAGGAAGAGATGGCTGATTTCTACTCCGGACCCATCGCTGGAGCGCCTGACATCTATCTCGAGGTGGACGATCGCACGATCAACATCTATACGGCGATGTTCATTCCCACCCGAAAGGAACAGATACCGGGCAATAGGGACAGTGACTTCAGGAAGGACATCTTCCTCGTCTGGAGCCAGACTTACTAAAGGAATAGCTCATGGCTACGGAAAAGCACAAGCAAGGCGACGACGGATTGCTCCAGGACGGGGTGAGCACTTATCCCGCCGACCAAGAAAGGCTGCACAGCTTCGTCGCTGCACGCGAACAACTATCGCGTTTCCAAGCACCCGTTCTGCTGCACGCCGACAATCCTCACGAGCGAATCTTCATTGCCGCGTTCGACGGAACTGGCAATGACGTGATCCATGATCCGCTTCACGCAACGAACGTCGCAAAGATTGCCGCGCAGGTCCAGGACATAAACAAAGCCGGGGACCAGAGGGTCTTCGCGGGCTATGTCGCAGGCCCAGGCACTCAGGAAGGATTCGTTGCACGGCTGTGGGATGGTGCCACGGGGCATACGTACGACCAGCGCATGGAGGAGATGTACAAGCAATTTACCGAGCAGGCCAAGCAATGGCGGCGGGAGGACCCCGACGTACAGATACGCGTCGCGAGCATCGGGTTTAGCCGTGGCGCCGAACAGGCGGCCGGGTTCGCTCGCCTGGTTCATGAGCGTGGCATACAGGATCCAAGCGGCGCTAAGTACAACTATGGATCCGATGGCCTGATCAACAAGGTCGAATACACCCGTCCGGCCCTCGTCGCGCCAGGCCAGGTCGCGCAAGTCGAGGGCCTTTTTGATGCCGTCAACACGGGCCGTCCGGAAGACCGCGATCGCCGACCGCCACCGTCTGTGATATCGGGATTCCAGATCATCGCCGAGGACGAACGCCGCAATAAGTTCAAATCCGACCACATTATCGATCCTGGCCTCTCTCCCGATGGACGGTTTCTCGGCGTCACGGTGGCCGGCGCGCATTCGGACGTCGGCGGAAGCTATCACCGCGACGGGCTGGCGATCCGCAGCAACAACCTGATGATCGATTACCTCAATGCGTTGAGCGACAAGCCTTTCCTACAGAAGGGCATGGAGCCGAACGATCCGCGCCTGAATGTCGTGCATCGTTCCGAAGAAGGCATGTTGCTCTACCGGATCGACCGCAAGGTCGATCGTGATACGCCTGACGGCTACAACGAACTCCTGGTGCCCCGGCGTGACCGTGGCAAGGTCGCCGACCCATACAACGCCGAACCGCGCGACGAAGCGCTCAGCGCCAGGTTCGAACGGCAGCCGGTTGGCGATGGCGCGCAGACGCAGGCGTTGCGCGATCATCAAGAGCGTCCGCGCGTCGTGAACGGGCCTGCCAACGACATGTTCGAGACGCTGTACACCGCGGCCGCGAACAAGGACGACGCCGCATCCAGGCAGGTCGCGCAAGCCTACGCCCAGTCGCCGGAAGGCCAGGCTCTCCTCGCCCAGGGACAGCAGGCGAACCAGCAGCTCGCCGCCCAGGAGCGCCAGGCGCAGGAGGCGAATCTGCATGCTCAACAGCAGCAGTCGCAGGCCCAGCAGCAAGGGCCGACGATGCAACGCTGACGTCGGGAAGAACGATGACCCAGGACGACATCAAGGCCATGGCGATAAAGCTGTCGATGCTGGTCGACAGTTTCGAGACGCGCGGCGACAAGGTGGTGCAGCAGAACGCGCAGGCCGCGGAAACCATCCGCATGGCCGCGCAGAACGTCAGCCAGGTCGGCCAGCAGGTCTCCAGCCGCGCCGTGGAGGAATTCCGCCAAGCCGCCGGCACCACGCTCAGCCAGGGGTTGCGCGAGCCGCTGGCGCAGGCGGAGAAGCAGCTGGCCTCGGCGGTCCTGGACGTGCGCAATGCGACGGCGGATCTGCAGCGCCGCATCAGCGATGCCGGCCGCATGCACACCGCGACCGCCTGGAAGGCCTTCATCGCCTGCGCGCTCGGCGCACTCGCCGTGGTCGGCGCCGCGACCTACGCGATCGTGCAGGCGCGTACGGAACTGGTCAACGCCGCCTGGACACGGCAGATCAATGCCGCCATCGCGAGCGGCAACCTGGCACCTTGCGAGGATGGCATCTGCGCGCGCGTGGACGGCAAGCGCTGGGTGAGGCTGGATCAGGCGCCGTCGCAGCAACCACCGAAGCGCTGATTCAAGCGCCTCCGTCGCAGTGCATCCGTTTTCGCCGAAGACTTAGGGCGTCGGTGCCAGCAGCGATGACGGTACGGCCAGGACATTGGCGGTGTAGCTTTCCACTACCAGGCTGAAGGGATGATTGTCCCCGCTGACCAGCAGTGCACGGTGCTGAAGCACGTGCGCGGGGATGTCCAGCGTGCGATGGGTGGATGGCGGCACCGGCGTGCCGGCGTCCCAGCCTTCCGGCAGCGGCGACCACAGCAGCTCCGCGGTCAGGGTCTGGCGTCGGAAATGCAATGACTGCACCACCTTGCCGAAAGGGGTGTCGCTCTCGTCCAGTTCGCGGTTCATCGCCTCGCTGAGGCGCGACGGCACGTACCAGTTGTCGGCTTCTGAGAGCACCAGGCCGCCGCAGACCAATTGCACCTGGCGATAACGCACGGGCTCGTCCGCACCGATACTCAGCTGTTCGCGCGCCCCCTCCGGCAGCGGCTTGCTCGCGCCTTTGACGACGCGTGCGACCACCTTGGCGTCATGCGCCAGATGATGCGTGCCGCACCAGCGTTCCAGCGTGAGCGTGGCACTGGGATGGCTCAACAGGTCGGCGTTGAGCGATTGCAACATGGCCATGGCCTTCATGCGGCTGTACGCATCGTCCGGCCAGCGCGTTTCCACCGGCTCGTGCGCGGTGGCGGTCAGCGAATACAAGAGCGGCAGCGCGACGACGCCGTAGCGCGTGATGGAAGGACTCAAGGCTTACCCCTGTGGAGCGGTCAGGTAGACCGTGTAGATATCTTGCGTCGCGTCGATGCTGCCGATGCGCAGGTCGGCGTCGGGCAGGCGGTTCGCCGATACGGTGATATCCGCGGGAGGTGCGGGAGGCGCCGGCGATCCGAGCGCGTCGTTGCCGTAGCCGCCCCAGCTTCCCGCGCGGACGCCGTAGGCGAACTCCGGCGCGACGTCGGAAACGCTGTAGACGCCGGTGATCCGCATGCCGTAGGCGGCGGCCAGCTGGCGGCCGGCCTCCTGGGCATTGGCCATGGCACGCTTGCGCAGTTCCGCGCGGAGCGCCTCCATGTCGCTGCGCCAGGCATGCGTATTGCGAACCTGCACCTCCTCGCCGGCGGAAAGCTGGCCGATGAAGGCCTTCAGCTTGTCGGCGGCGCCGAACGTGGCCTCGACGCCGCGGCTGACCTGGGTACCCAGGAACACGCTTTTGCCGTCGCGGTATTCGTCACGCGGCTGGATCTGCAGATCGCCGGCTAGGGTGAGGTTGCGCAAGGCGCCTGCCTTGTCGAGCGCCGCAAAGATGCGCTGCACGTGATCTTCCACCCTGGCCCGTGCCTGCTCGGGCACGGGATCGGTCGCCGTCACCAGCAATCGGATCGTGAAGCGGTCCGGTATGTAGCGCCCTTCCGCATGGCCCCGCACCAGAATGTGCGGCGCCGAGGGCAACGCATTGACCTGCGCCGAGGCCCAGGCGGGCATCAGCGCGACGAGAAGCGGAAACCACCAGCGAGCCATCGGACTCCTCCTTGTGTCGCGACCGGCCCTTACAGGCCTTTGGCCGCCTGCGCCACCGCGCGGAACAGCGCGCGGCCCTTGTTCATCGTCTCCTCCCACTCCGCGGTGGGGTTGGAGTCGTACACGATGCCGGCGCCGGCCTGCACGTGCAGGCGGCCGTCCTGGATCACCGCGGTGCGGATCGCGATGGCCGTGTCCGCATCGCCCCACCAGCCGATCCAGCCGATCGCACCGGCGTAGATGTTGCGCTTGTAGGGCTCCAGCTCCTGGATGATTTCCAGCGCACGGATCTTCGGCGCACCGCTGAGCGTTCCCGCCGGGAAAGTGGCCTTGAGCACGTCCATATAGTTCACGCCCGGACGCACCTTGCCCTCGACCTGCGACACGATGTGCATGACGTGCGAGTAACGCTCGACCACGAACGACTCGCTCACCTCCACGCTCCCCGTTTCGCTGATGCGGCCGATGTCGTTGCGTCCCAGGTCGATCAGCATCACGTGCTCTGCGCGCTCCTTGGGATCGGCCAGCAGCTCGGCCTCCAGCGCGAGGTCTTCCTCCTCGGTGGCGCCGCGCTTGCGCGTGCCGGCCAGAGGGCGCACCACGACCTTGCCATCTTTCAGGCGCGCGAGGATTTCCGGAGAAGAACCCACGATCTGCGTGCCGCCGAGATCGACGAAGTACATGTACGGCGAGGGATTGAGTGCGCGTAGCGCGCGATACACGTCGACCGGGCGCGCATGGAAACCCACGCTCAACCGCTGCGACGGCACCACCTGAAAGATGTCGCCGGCGCGGATGTATTCCTTCGCGCGCTCGACCATCGCCTCGAATTCCTCCTTGGTGAAGGAAGATGTGAAATCGGCCTCGTCCAGCGCTACCGATTGCGTGAGCTGCGGGTACGAAGCGCCGCCCTGGCGCAGGCGGTACACCAGCGCGTCGAGGCGGCGCTGCGCTTCGGCGTAGGCGTGCGGCTGCGCGGGATCGGCGTGCACGATCAGATACAGGCGGCCCTTGAGGTTGTCGAAAACGGCGACTTCCTCGGCCAGCATCAACAGTACGTCTGGCGTGCCCAGTTCGTCCGCGCGGTCCCAGCGCGCCAGGCGCGGCTCGATGTAACCGATGGTCTCGAAACCGAAATAGCCGACCAGGCCGCCGCTGAAGGCGGGCAGTTGCGGCAGGCGCGGCACGTCGTACTGCTGGCGGAGCCGTTCGATCTCGGCCAGCGGATCGGCCACGTGGCGACGCTCGGTGACTTCGCCGCTGTCCTCCACCTCCAGCTCGTGACCGCGCAAGCGATACACGCGGCGCGCAGGCAGGCCGATGATCGAATAGCGGCCCCACGTGGCGCCGCCCTCGACCGACTCGAACAGGAAGGTGTAAGGCCCGTCGGCCAGCTTCAGATACACCGACAGCGGCGTGTCGAGGTCGGAAAACACCTCGCGCACCAGAGGGATGCGCGTGTGCCCCTGGGCGGCCAGCGCGTCGAATTGCTCTCGAGAGATCACGTCGTGGGGATCCGGGAAGCCATGCGGAAAGCGGTCAAGGCGACCATTTTAGGCACAGCCGCGCGGCGAACCGAAGGGGCGCGACGCTTGCGCTTGTGGCATGCAGGCGCGGCGCCTACCCTTGGCCGCATCGGCGCGGGACCTGGCGCCCCGGGGAATCGATATGGATCAGTACTGCCTCGTGCTTACCGGTCGCCTGCTGCAAGGGCAGAACCCGGATGCCGCGCACGCGCGCATGGCCGAAGCCTTCGGCATGGAAGGCACGGACTTCCGCCGGCGCGTCTTCGAGCGCGCGCCGCTGCTGATACGCCGGAACCTGGACCTCGATGCCGCACGGGCGCAGGCGGCCCAATTGGAGGCCATGGGAGTCGAGGCCCATGCCGTTCCCGACGATGCACCGCTGGTTTGGCTGTTGCGCGATGGCGGCATTCGCGGCCCGCTCCCGGAATCGGCGCTGGCACGCTATGCCTTGCCGGGGGACCAGTGGTGCCATGACGGCGGCCAGCAATGGTTCCCTTGGGCGCCACCTGCAGTGGGAACATCGCTTCCGCCACCGCTGCCCGGCGAGACGGCGTCCGACCATCCCGCACCTGTCGCCCCGCTGCCGGCCACACCGCCACCGGTACCGGCATCCTCTACGGCGCGACGCAGCCTGTTGGCCTGGGCCATCGGCGCGACAGCCCTGGCCGTGCTGGGGCTGATCTGGCACGTCCTGGCGCCGATCTCGCTGCTGGTCGGCCTGGTCGCCTTGCTGCTGATCCGCCGCCCCGAGGCGCGGGCGCGCGCCTGGGCGGTGGCCGCCTTGCTGATCGGCGCGGTGGGCCTGGCCTTGTGGCTGCAGCGCCCGCTGGGCCCGCCGTCGCCGGCCGTCGCGCAGCCGTATGTGCCCAGGCCGCTGCAGCCCCTGGAGTTCGCCGACGACGAGGAAGACGTCGTGACCAGCGCCGACGCCGGCCATTGCGCGGCCACCGCGCCCTCGCCGCGCGGGGACGAGGACCGCTTCCTGCTGACCGGCGGCCAACGCCTGCTGACGGGCCGGGCCCAGCGCAAGGGCGATACCTACGTCGCCGAAGCCGCGGCCAGCTTCGACCGCCGATGCCAACCCGAAAGCGTGCAGCTGTACGTCTTCCGTGGCCGCGTGTTCGTCGGCACCGCGCTGGACGGTGCGGTGAGCGCGGCCACCGCGAAACTGGCGGACTTTCAGTTGGACGACGACCAGCACCTGAGCGTCACGCTGGTGCCATGCAAGGACGGCGCCGCGGACTGCGGCACGCCGGACAAGAAGCAGGCGGAGCTGCTGCACAAGGCCGGCGGCTGGATCGTGCGCCAGATAGCGCTGGCTCGTCCCTGAGGCCGCGCCGCGTCACAGGCGCTGGCGCGGCATGCCTTGCAGACGCAAGGTGAACGCCACGCCGCTGCCGTCTTCCAGATTGCGCGCCGATGCCACGCCGTGGTGGCGTTCGGCGACCAGACGCACCACGTAGAGACCCAGCCCCAAGTGCGGCACGTCGCCGGGCTTGGCCTTGTCGCGCAGGCTCACTAGGGAGTCGAACAGGCGTCCCTGCATCGCCGCCGGCAAAGGCTCGCCCTGGTTGGCGAGCTCTATGTCGGCACCATCGCCCACGGCGCGGAGCGTAAGACGCATCCAGCCGTCCTCGGGCGTGAACGACAAGGCGTTGTCGAACAGCTTGTCCAGCGCCTGCGCGATCAGCTCCGGAGCGCAATGCAGGCGCAGCGGGTCCGGCGGCAGCATGGCTTCGAGACGGCGCGTGCCGGCGAGCGGACGGTAGGCATCGGCGCAGCCGCGCACGACCTCCGCCAGGTCCACGTCTTCCGGTTCCGCCGCCGCGATGGCGCGCTCCATCCGGCTGGCCTCGCTCATGGCACGTACCAGCGTGCCCAGGCGCGCCACGCCGTCGCGCGCGCGCGCCAGGTAGGGCGCGGCGTCCGGCGGCAGCGCGTCGCGATCCGCCAGCGAGTGTTCGAGATTGTCCAGCGAGGATTTCACGATGGCCAGCGGAGTATTGAGTTCATGCGACAGCTTGGAAGCCAGCGTGCGCAGATAGTCCGTATAGCCGCCCACCACTTCGAACAGCCGCTCGAAGCTGCGCGCCAGATCGCCGATCTCGTCCGGCGCGTCGGTCATCGGAAAGCGCTCGAGCATCTGGCCGTCCAGACGTCCGTCGTTGGCCTGCGCACGCTCGGCCGCGTCGCGCAGGCGCGACAAGCGCAAGCTCAGGCGCGTGGCGAAGGCGAGTAGGATCGCGCCGGCCACCAGCAGCACGCCGAAGCTGGTGGCCAGCAGCCCCAGCAAGGCACGATTGGCCAGCAATGGCACGGCGCGGCTGGACTGTTCCAGCAACAGCACGCCCTGGACCTTCCCGCCCTGCTGCACCGGCACGGCGGCCGCGAGCACCACGCTGCCGCGCGCCTCGCCCTGCCGCCACAACGTGGCAGGTTCGCCGCCAGCGGCCTCGTTCACTTCGCGAACGTCCAGGCGCGGCGCATCGTCTGTCCAGGGCTCGGCATCTTCCAGTTGGTTGGCCAGCAGCGAGCGGTACACCAGCGACGCGAACCAGCCCGGCTGCTCGCCGGCCGGAACCGCGGTGTTGCCCAGGCGGCCGCTGCGCGCCAGCAGCCAGCCTTGCGGCGCGAGCACGCGAGCACGCACGTTGTCGGGAGCCAGCTGCGACAGTTCCTTGGAAAGCGCGGCCGAGTAACCCAGCAGCGGACGCACCTCGGTCGCCAGCGGATCTTCGTCAGGCGACGAGGCGTCGTAGACGCCCACGCCCAATCCGTCCAGGCCGAGGCTGCGGGGCAAGCGGAGTTCCACGCGGTAACCGCTGCCGTCCTCCTGCCATTGCGCCGTGACCAGTTCCGGGAAGCGCGACGCGGGGGGATCGAGCGGCTGGGCCGTGACCGGCCCCGGCGCAGCGCTGGCCAGCAGATAGCGGCGCAGCTGGCCATCCTTGCGCAATCCCAGCACTACGTGATCGGCCGCCAGTGCGTTGGCATCCGCCGCATCGGCGCGCGTGCGATGCGTGCTGCGCACATCCACGTAGAGATAAAGCCAGTCCTTGTCTTCAGACAGCAGCAGCTTGCCGCGCTTGCCCAACGGCTGGCTCCATGGCGTGAGCGGGGCCCAGTCGTCGCCGTAGCCGTCCACGGTGATCGGGTTGGCCGCCTGCTGCACGTACCAGCCCGCTCCCGCCGGGGGCAGCGGCGCGCGCGTCGCCACCAGGCTGCGCGCCACGGCGCGCGCCGACGCCACCAGTGCCTGCGCCTGTCCTTCGCGCAACAGCGTCTCCATCTGGCGCACATAAAGCCAGCCGGCCACGGGCAGGGCCAGGGTGCAGAGGGCGACGAGGAGGAGTTTGCGGCGGAGAGTCATGAAGAGTGGGCGCGAGAAGCCGGGAGCAGAGCATAGTGGCCGCAAGCGCTCGCGCGTGCGCCTCGCCTGGCTCCGCGATGCCGAAGCGAGGCCCGTTCCGGTGCCCCGCTCCGGCCGGCGCTCAGGGGCGCCAGCGGTAACCCACGCCGTGGACCGTCTCGATGGCGTCGAAATCCGGCGCGACGGCGATGAACTTCTTGCGGATGCGCTTGATGTGCGACGTGATCGTGGCGTCGTCCACCACCAGCTCCGCCTCGCGCATCAGCTGGTCGCGATTCTTCACGTGGCCCGGGAAACGCACCAGCGTGTGGACCATCCAGAATTCGGTGACGGTGAGCGGGATCTCTTCGTTGTTCCAGGTCACGCGCATGCGCTCGGATTCGAGTTTCAGCGGCCCGTGTTCGATGACCGTCTCGCTGGACGCCGGCGCCTTCAACGATTCGATCCGGCGGAACAGCGCCGCGATGCGCGCGGCCAGTTGGTGCAGGCTGGTGTCTTTGCTGAGGTAGTCGTCCGCGCCCAGGCGCAGGCCGGAGATCACGTCGAAGTCGGAATCGCGCGCGGTGAGGAAGATGATCGGCAGCGTGGCCGACTTCGCGCGTAGCTCGCGGCATAGATCGAAGCCGCCCTCCGGCTCGTCGCCCAGGCCGATGTCGATGATCACGAGCTCCGGCAGGCGCATGCCGAACGCGCTGGACGCCTCTTGGCGCGAACCGTAACCCCGCGTGTCGTAACCGAAGCGGTTGAGCGCCTCGACATAGTTGGCGCGGATCAGGGGTTCGTCTTCGACGATGGCGATGCTGCGGCCCATGGAACGGTTCCTTCTAGCGGCGATGGCGCGCAGCGTGCAATGCGCGCCATCGCCGCGCAAGGCGGCCGGCTCTGCTGCCCGCGTTTCGCCATGACCTGGCCCGAAGGCGGCCCAGGACGGACCGGCCGGACACTCTTGCCGGCGTTTTCATGAGCGCCACTTCGCCGGAACACCGCTATGAACCGACCCGCCAAGACCGATATCGATCCGAACGCCGAACTGCGCACCTTCGAGCCTCTCCGGGTGGTGCTGGCCCTGGGAGCCCTGCTGCTGGGCCTGGTGATGGGCATCCACTGATCCGGAAACCGTTCTCTGTGAGCTGCCGTGGAAGGCATGGGTGTCCGGCGCGAAGGGAGTCGCGCCGGGCGCCAGGGGCAAGGACATAGCCCCCATCGCTCGCCTGCTTTGCCTCCCGCCCCCTCTGACGGCGAGTTCCGCCCCGCATCACGCGGGGCTTTTTTCTTGCGCGGGAAATATCTTCGTAAGAACGGGAACCATTGGGGGAATGGTCTGTCAGAACTTGCGGCGGCACCCGAATCCATTGCCGTGGAACACGCAGGAGCGGCGGGTGCGGCCAGCGTGGTCTCCTCTGAACGTCGTTCCGACGTCTTATCCCGGCGCTTCCCCTGCGCCGGGATTTTTATTTCCGGGTCTTATTGCGCGAGCGCTTACTTGGCGAGCTGGGCGTGCATCGCCTGGATCACTGCGCGGTAGTCCGGCGCGTTGAAGATGGCCGAGCCCGCCACGAAGGTATCCGCGCCCGCGGCGCCGATCGCGCCGATGTTGTCGGCGGTGACGCCGCCGTCCACCTCCAGGCGGATCGCCCGGCCGCTTTCATCGATGCGGCGACGCACTTCGCGCAGCTTCTCCAGCGCATGCGGGATGAACTTCTGCCCGCCGAAGCCCGGATTGACCGACATGATCAGCACCAGGTCGAGCTTGTCCAGCACGTGGTCCAGCCAGTTCAGCGGCGTAGCCGGATTGAACACCAGGCCCGCCTGGCAGCCCGAATCCTTGATGAGGCCGATCGTGCGGTCCACGTGCTCGCTCGCCTCGGGATGGAAGCTGATCACGCTGGCGCCGGCCTTGGCGAAGTCCGGCACGATGCGATCCACCGGCTTGACCATCAGGTGCACGTCGATCGGCGCCGTGACGCCATAGTCGCGCAGCGCCTTGAGCACCATCGGGCCGATGGTCAGGTTGGGCACGTAATGGTTGTCCATCACGTCGAAATGGACCCAGTCCGCGCCTGCCGCCAGCGCCTTGGCGGTGTCCTCGCCCAGGCGGGCGAAGTCGGCGGAGAGGATGGAAGGGGCGATGACGTTGGGCTGCTTCATGGATGACGGAACCGGACGGGAAATGAAAGGAGCCTAGCACCGGCGGTGCGTCGGCCTTGTGGATGGATGGAGGCGGCGCTTACGCGGAAACCGGCCTGCGCGGGGAGACCGCTCACGCGCCGGTTTGGACCGCGCAGGTTTGAACTGCGCTTGTCCGAACCGCGCTCACTTGAACCCGCGTTCGGCCTTGATCCGCTCGTACGCCGCGTTGATCTCGCTTGCCCGGGCCTCGGCGCGCTTGCGCATGTCCTCGGGCAGATCGCCCAGGCGGTCGGGGTGGTGCTCGGAAATCAGCTTGCGGTAGGCCCGCTTCACGGCGCGGTCGTCCACGCTGCGTTCGATGCCCAGCACGGTATACGGGTCCGGACCGCTGGCATTGCGCTGCGGCGGGACGTAGCCGCCGCCGTTACCGGCATAGCCCTGGCCGCGGTAGCCGGCGCCGGCGTTCCAGGCATAGCCCTTCATCGCCATCAGCGCCATCAGTTCCATGTCGCTTACGCGCAATGCGAATGCGAGCTGGCGCAGGATGCCCATCTTCTCCGGCGGTGGGTTGCCTTCGGCCAGCACGGTATCGATCACCACGTCCAGCACGGGGAACGCGTGATCGCGCCGCACGCCCACCCACTGGCGCAGGCCTTCGATCGCCGGGGTCACGTCGAATTCGGGCTGCTTGCCGGCATTGAACGCGCCGATCGCCTGCTTGCGCTGTTCCGGGTCAAGGCCCATGCGCGACATCAGGCGCTCGGCGATGGCGATCTCCGCCTCGGACACGCGTCCGTCCGACTTGGCCACCGCGCCCAGCAGCGCGAACAGCGGCCCGATGTAGCCGCCTGCCTCGGGCGCGCGGCGGCGCTGGCTCTGGCGCATGCTGTCGATGACGAAGCCGAGCACGCCGCCGGCCACCATGGCCGTGATGCTGTGGCCGAAGATCAGGCCCAGGAAGGCCAGCAGCAGGGTCCAGGACATCGTCATGGCTGCGCCTTCGCCGGCGTCTGCTCGCTGTACCAGCGCGCCAGTTCGTCCAGGTCCGCCTCGCTCACCGGCCCGATCGCGGCCTGCATGATCGGCGCCTTGCGCCGGCCGTCCCGGTACTGCCGCAGCGCCTCGCGCAGGTAATCGGCCTTCTGGCCGGCCAGATGCGGCGCCCCGGGGATCTGCGCGATGCCGGTCTCCCCATGACAGGCCGCGCAAAGACCCAGCCGCGCGGGCTTGGCGGCTAAGGCGGGCAGGCTGGCGAGAAGGACGAGTACCGCGGTCAGAACGATGCGCATCGGCAATTCGACGTGGGATGGATGGGCGGCAGGGTTAAAGGCGCCGATTCTAGCAGCCCCGTCGCCGCGCACCGGCCATCTGTCCGCCGCCGCGTGCGCCACCTCGCCGCCGCTACAATAACGGGCTTGCCTCACCGCCCGTCCCAGGAGCCCGCCGTGCCGACCACCCTGCTGCAATCGAACCTTCCCGGCCTGGAGCTGCTCCACCGCGGCAAGGTGCGCGACGTTTACGCGCTCCCGGGCAACCGCCTGCTCATCGTCGCCACCGACCGCCTGTCCGCCTTCGATGTGGTGCTGCCCGATCCGATCCCGGGCAAGGGCGAAATGCTCACGCAGATCTCCAACTTCTGGTTCGGCAAGACCGAACACCTCGTGCCCAACCACCTGCTGCACACGCCGCTGAGCGACGTGCTTCCGGCGGGCGTCGATCCGTCCCTCTACGAAAAGCGCGCCGTGGTCACGCGCCGCCTGAAGCCCGTGCCGGTCGAGGCGATCGCGCGCGGTTACCTGATCGGTTCCGGCTGGAAGGACTACCAGGCCACCGGCGCGGTCTGCGGCATCCGGCTGCCGGCCGGGCTGAAACAGGCGCAACAGCTGCCGGAACCCATCTTCACGCCATCGACCAAGGCCGCCGTGGGCGATCACGACGAGAACGTGAGCTTCGACGCCGTGGTCGCCGCCGTCGGCGCGGATCTGGCCGGACAGGTGCGCGACGCCACGCTGGCCATCTACAAGTGGGCTGCGGCCTATGCCGCCGAGCGCGGCATCATCCTCGCCGACACCAAGCTCGAATTCGGCACCGACGAACAGGGCAAGCTCTACGTGATGGACGAGATGCTGACGCCCGATTCCTCGCGCTACTGGCCCGCCGACGAATACCAGGTGGGCATCAGTCCGCCCAGCTACGACAAGCAGTTCGTGCGCGACTACCTGGAAACGCTGGACTGGAACAAGAAAGCGCCCGGCCCGCACGTGCCGGCCGAGGTCATCGCGAAGACCGAGGCCAAGTACGCCGAGGCTCTGCGCCGCCTGGCCGGCATCGAGCTGGATTGATTCCGGCGATGCATCCCGACACCGCACGCGGCAGCATGCGCGGCTGGCTGGACAGCTATGCCGGCGACCACCGGCATCCGATCAACCAGCGCCTGCACGAGATATGCGTGCCGCTGATCCTGTGGAGTGCGATCGCCTTGTTCTGGACCGTGCCCGTGCCCGCGTTGCTGGGCCGCCCGGGCTTCTGGTCGGTCGGCGTCCAGGTACTGGCTTTCGCCTGGTACTGGAAGCACTCGCGGCGCCTGGGCGGCGCGATGCTGGTGGCGTTCGCCCTGCTCGACCTGCTCACCGCCTGGCTGTTCGGCGAGCTGGGCGCATCCATGCTGCGCTGGAGCGCCATCGCGGTATTCGCCGTCGCTTGGGTCGGGCAGTTCGTCGGGCATGCCATCGAAGGGCGCCGCCCGAGCTTCCTCACCGACCTCTCCTACTTGCTGGTCGGCCCGGCCTGGCTGATGGACAAGCTGCTGCGCCGCCTCGGACTGGGAGAAGAACCGGCATGAATACGCTTCTGGTCCTGGTCAGCAGCCTGCTGTGGTGGGTGCTCTACAGCAGCATCGGCGCGCTGTTCGTGGCGATCATCGCGTGGGCGGTGCTGCGCTGGATCGAGCGCTGCGCCGTCGTGTTCAACCGCACTTATCTGGCTTGCCTGCTGTGGATGCTGCTGGACGTGATCGTAGGCGGTACCGCACTGATGAAGCATGGAACACACGCCGATCCGCGGGCGCTGCTGCAGACTTTCGGCTGGCGAGCGTTTCTGGTGCTGAGCATGCTCGTGGGCGCTGGATTGCTGTGGCGGCTGGTGCCGCGGGTGGATGCGCGGCGCATCAAGCCGACGAGTGCGTGTTTGGCGGTGGCGGTGGTGATGTTGGTGGTGTTTGGGGTAGTGACTAGTTTGATGGGGTGATTTTTTGATCGCTGGGGAGATCGCCGCGAAGGGGACCCCGAAGATCAAGAGCGAAGAGCAAAGCGCGTAGGCCGAGCGTCGCGGCTGTCGCCGCTTGCTCTGGCGAGGGGGAACCTCGCACTAGGGCGCTTGCCCGCTACCGCACCTCTCCTTTTCTCCTTCGGGAAAAAAGACGATGAGGGACGGGGCTCGCGGGAACGCCCTCGCGAGCCGAAGATCCGCTCTACCGCCGAGCCGCCTCGTCGTTCGCCTTACGCACGGCGTCGACGAAATCCTGGAATGGCAGGTCGGTAATGCCTACGAGGCCGATGTGCGAGTTCTCGCCATCCAACGTGCGGCCGCTGATCGGTTGGTCGGCGTACTCGAACCAATGCGCACCGACGATGTTGGGGTCCTGGGCCGCTGCCTTGACGTAGCGCGCGTAGGCTTCGCCGCGTTGCGCTTCGTTCCACACCGACACCACACCTTTGCCGAAAGGCCCGCGGTCGTCCGAGCCGAAGTGGAATTCGGTGATCATCGCCGGCTTGCCGAGCTTCGCGATCGCGGCCATGTCCACGCCGTGCTGAGGCACATCGACATAAGCGTTGAAGCTGATCACGTCGCAGTAGCGCGCGCAGGCCGCCACGGCTTCCGGGGTGTTCACCGAGAAGCGGCCGCCGAGGAACAGGTGATGCGGGTCGTGCCGGCGCAATGCCTCGACGACGATGCGGAAGTATTGGTCGGCGTATTGCCTCAGCCAGGCGCTGTAGTCCGCGGCGATCGCCGGATACTTCTCGCTCGGCAGCGGCGCGGCGTAACCGGTCGCGTTCATCGCCTCCCACGAGGGCAGTTCGATGCCCCATGCGGCGGCGAGCTTGGCAGGTTCGCCGTACTTGCGCTTCAGTACCGCGATGAAGGCCTGCTTGGCATCGCTGCGCGCCTCGCCACGCAGCGTACCCAGCGCGAGGCCCCAGCGACCCTGCGGGCCCGGGCCGCCCCACGGCAGCTCGTTGTCGGCGAAATAACCCAGCAACCAGGGATCGTCACGCGCTTCGTTCGACGCGCTCACCGCGGCTTTTTCAGCCGCCTGCGCGAAGCGCGGATCGAAGGGATCGGGCATGCGGCCCCAGTAGTCGTAGCCGCTGGATACATTGCCGAACACGCCCCAGACGTCGATCGAGCGCGTATAGGCCAGCCGGTGCGTCTGCGTGCGCGCCAGCGCCTCGTCGCTCCAGTTGCCTATCGTGTTGAAGCCCCAGGCCTGCAGGCGGCCCACGGCGCGCTCGCGCCACGCCGCCTTCCAGTCGGTGCCGTCGAGGCGATAGAGATTGGCCTGGTAGAAGTCGAACCAGCGGCCGTGGTTGTAGCCCATGCCGGCGGCCGCCGCGGCATCGGCGCTGCGGTTGTCGCCGGTGCCGTAGAAACCGCGCCAGGGGCCTTCTTCCGGCGGCAGCTCCGTGAACATCCATTCGCGACCCTGCACGTAGCTGCGCTGCTCCGCCGTCACCGCGTTCACGCCCAGCGAGAAGAAGGCGTGGCCCTCCGGCGTCACCATCCACCAGCGCCCGTCGCGGCGCTCGGCGCGGAACCAGCCGGTAGCCGGGAAGGATTTCAGATCCAGCCGCCCGCCGTAGCGATCGCTGCGCGCGCGCGAAGCCATGGCGGCCACAGCGGCTTGGGCATGGGCCTGGGCGGCGCGCAGCGCCTCGTCGCTGGCCACCTTTTCCGGCCACTGTCCTCGCACGTATTGACCGTAGCGATCGACGATCGCCGTATAGGCATCTCGCCAGGCGGTGTCGCCGGGCACCGTTTCGGCCTGGCCGAACAGTATCGTCTGCGCTGCCTTGGGTTCCGGCACGCCGATGCGTACCGCCGCGACGCGGCGCAGATCGAGTTCGCCTTCCACCGTCAGCGCTACCAGCCACCGTTGACCGTGGGCCCCGTAAGGCATCGGCGGCCCCACCTGCATACCTTCGGTGCGCGGCGAGGTGGCGCGCAGCGGAACCACCACCGTCTGCGCCGGACCGGCCGGTACGCCCACGGTCGCGTGCAGGGCCTGTCCGGGCGCGGCCCCTTCGATGTCGATGCGCAAGGTCACGGCCCAGTCCATGCCGTTCTGCACGCGCAGGCGCAGCTCGCCTTGCCCCTGCCAGTCCCAAGTACCCTGCGCGGGAACGAGTGTCAGGCGCGGCGCTTCGGCGGGCTGGAAGACATACGCCTGCAAAGCGCTGTCGCCATCGCGAGCTTGATGGTCGGAGCGCACGACGTGATCGAGCGTCACGCGAGCATCGGATCGCGCGAGGTCCACGAATTTCCCGGCCACGGCGGGCCCTGCGCACAGGCAGGCCACGCCCCACGCCATCAGCCGAAGCCACCGGTTCACGCACATCGGGGTCGCCCGGAAGGAAGGTGGCAAGAGTATGCAACCGGCACGCGGACAACGCGCGCCGTTGCGCTCAGGCCACGCCGCGATGACGGCGCCAGGCGCGCCACACGTAGTACACGGGAGCCCCGGCCAGCACCAGCAACAGGCTGATTCCGGCATCGCCGGGCGAATTCAGCGTGGTGGCGGCGATCACGCCCAGCACCGTCACCACGAACAGAAGCGGCAGCACGGGATAGAACGGCACCCGGTACGGCGCCGATTCCGCGGCGAAACGACGCCGGTACCAGAACAGCGTGGCGATGCCGAACGCATGAAACAGCCATTCGCCCACCGTGGTGTAGTTCAGCAGCTGGCCGAAGGTGCCGGACAGCACCAGCACGATGGCCCAGCCGCCCAGCACCGCCAGCGCTACCTGAGGCGCGCGGGTGACCGGGTCGATGCGGCCCACCGCGCCGAAGAACATGCCGTCCGCCCCCATGGTCTGCAGCACGCGCGCGCCGCCGGCGATGGCGATGCTGCAGTAGCCGAAGGTGGAACACGCGATGCCGACCGCCATCACGCGCGCCCCCGCCTCGCCGAACATCTGGCGCATCAGGTCCGCTGCGGGCGCGTGGCTGGCGGCGAGGCCGCCGTGCCCGAGACCGGCGAGATAGGCGAAGTTCACCAGCAGGTAGCAAAGCACCACCGCGATCAGCCCCAGGCCCAGCGCGCGCGGCAAGG
>JBCNOA010000054.1:0-20699 GCA_039594095.1 Dyella sp. | reverse complement strand
AGGGCACGGGCAAGTGGACCAGCCAGAGCGCGCTCGATCTCCCCGTGCCGCTGCCGCTGATCACCGAATCGGTCTTCGCACGCCTGCTGTCGGCGCTGAAGGACGAGCGCGTGGCCGCGAGCAAGCAGCTGGCCGGCCCCGCTCCCAAGCCGTTCGAGGGCGATCGCACGGCGTTCGTCGAATCGGTGCGGCGCGCGCTCTACCTCAGCAAGATCGTTTCGTACGCACAGGGCTTCGCGCAGCTGCGTGCCGCCTCGGACGCATACACGTGGAACCTGCCCTACGGCACCATCGCACGGATCTTCCGCGCGGGCTGCATCATCCGCGCGCGGTTCCTGCAGAAGATCACCGATGCCTATGCGCGCGATGCCGCCCTTGCCAACCTGCTGCTGGATCCGTATTTCCGCGACATCGCCGCGCAGTACCAGCAGGCGTTGCGCGACGTCGTCGCGGCGGCCGTCCAGGCCGGCGTTCCGGTGCCGGGCTTCGCGTCGGCCATCGCCTACTACGACAGCTACCGGGCAGAACGCCTGCCGGCCAATCTGGTGCAGGCGCAACGAGACTATTTCGGCGCGCATACGTTCGAGCGCATCGATCGCCCGGGCAGTTTTCACGCCGATTGGACATGAGCCATTCCGGCCATGCCTCGATGACCGAGTCGTCTTCACGTGCCTGAACTACCTGAAGTCGAAACCACGCGCCGCGGCATCGCGCCTCATCTGATCGGCCGCCGGATCACGGCAGTCACGCTGCGGCGGCCGGATCTGCGTTGGCCGATCCCGCCGGAGATCCGCGAGATCCTCCCGGGCCAACGCATCGAGGATGTGGAACGCCGGGCGAAGTACCTGCTGCTGCATACGCAGGCCGGCAGCGCGCTGCTGCACCTGGGCATGACCGGCGTGCTGCGCGTGCTGCCGCCGGATGCGCTGGTGGGCAAGCACGACCATGTCGACATCGCGCTGGAGGCTAGGGCGAGCGAAGGTCCGCGCGTGCTTCGCTTCACTGACGCCCGCCGCTTCGGCTGCCTGCTGTGGCAACCGCCGGGAACGACGCACGAGCTACTGGAGAACCTCGGCCCCGAACCGCTCACCGACGACTTCGGCGGCGATCTCCTATGGCGCCTGTCGCGTGGGCGCACCGCGGCGGTGAAGCTGTTCCTGATGGACAACGCTGTCGTCGTGGGCGTGGGCAACATCTACGCCAGCGAGGCGCTATTCGCCGCCGGCATCGATCCGCGCCGGCCGGCCGGGACCGTCTCGCGCGCTCGATACGCCCGCCTCGCCGCCGAGGTGAAGCGCATCCTGGCATGGGCGATCGAGCGCGGCGGTACCACTCTTCGCGACTTCATCAATCCGGACGGGATGCCCGGCTATTTCGAGCAGGAGCTGATGGCGTACGGCCGCGAAGGCGAACCGTGCAAGATATGCGGCACGCCCATCCGGCAGGCGGTGCTGGGGCAGCGTTCGACCTTCTGGTGTCCGCGCTGTCAGAAATGACCGGAACGAACGCTAGCCACGAGGAGCACTGCCGTGACGGCCTGCACTCCTCGCGGGTGAAGCGTCAGGCGGGCCAGCGGAATTCGACGAAGGTGTTGTAGAAGGGCGGCTCTTCGTCGCCGCCGCCGATCTTCGCCACGAACCCGTCCATGCCGTCGGCCTGCAGCGGTTGTCCGTCCTGAAAGGACGCGCCCAGCGCCTGCATTTCGGCCAGCCGCTCGCACAGCATGCCGGCTCGGTCGATCTGGCCCTCCGGCACATGGCGAAGGCTCACGTCGGGGCGCCCGAACTTGCGCAGGCCGCGGGTGCGGATCCAATGGCCTTCGCCCTCTTCCTCGTCGTCACACAGGATCAGCAGGTGGTTGCGGATCGGCGCGCCATCGCGCACGAGATAATGGTTGCGCCAGGCACCCGCGTCGAACAGGGTGACGATCTGCGGATCGAGCACGGCCACGCCGCCGATGTCCAAGAGGCCCGCGATCACGCCGAGCGTGTCGCGCAGGTAGCCGATGTCGCCCTGGTCGTCGAGGGTGCCGCGCAGGATCATCACCTGCGGCGCGTCCACGGCGGCGCGATAGGCGTCCGGCACTTCCTCCTTGAACATCCGGCCGAGCTCGCCGCGCAGCGGATAACCGTCCCATTGGCGCAACGCCGAATGATGGTGATTGGTCACCTCGATGCCGCGCGGAAGGCCGTCGCTGCCATAGGGCGCGGAGGGCACGCGTACGTTCTCGAAATTTCCGAACACATAGAAATGCAGGTAGATCTTCTCGCCGCTGGAGTGCCAATGCGGGCGTTGCCAGGCGGGGATGCGAATCGGGGTGGCCATGTAATGGGTTCCTTGAAGTGGCCGGCCGGCGCGAAGCCTTCCGGGAGCGCGGTGGGCCGGGCCCGATGGATCAGGGTTCGCCCAGCGGCAACACAGGTTGCTGCAGCTCGATGCGGCCGCGTCCCTCGGTGATCTTCTTGAACTCGGCGCGGCTCACCGAGACATAGCGGTCGTTGCCGCCGATCTCAACCTGCGGCCCCTCGGTGACCGCGCGGCCTTGCGCGTCCACCCGCACCACCATGGTGGCCTTGCGGCCGCTGTGGCAGATGGTCTTGATCTCTTCCAGGTTGTCGGCCCATGCCAGCAGGTAGCGGCTGCCCTCGAACAGCTCGCCGCGGAAGTCCGTACGCAACCCGTACGCCAGCACCGGAATGTTGAGGCGGTCCACCACGTCGCTGACCTGCCACACCTGCGCCTTGGTGAGGAACTGCGCCTCGTCCACGAACACGCAATGCAGCGCACCGCGCTCGGTGATGTCGGCCTCGACCATGGACAGCAGGTCTTCTTCGCGGCCGAAGCGGCGGCCGTGGGCCTTCAGGCCGATGCGCGAGGCCACCACACCCTCGCCGAAGCGGTTGTCCAGCGATGGCGTGAGGATCAGCGTGCGCATCCCGCGCTCGTGGTAGTTGTACGCGCTCTGCAGCAGCGTGGTGGTCTTACCGGCGTTCATCGCCGAGTAGTAGAAGTAGAGCTTGGCCATGCGCGCGCACGAAAGAGATGACGGCACGCATGGTAACGCGCGCCACGTCCCGGTTGGCATCCGCCGCCGGCGGGACGCCGGCGCGGAATCACTGCCTGGAAGCCTGCGCAGGTGCGCCGCCGTGGTTCAGCGCCAGGCCTTTCAGCACGTTCAGGGCCTGCGAAAGGGCGTAGTCCTGCGTGGCGAGCTTGGCGTTTTCGTCGCTGCCGTCGTTGTCGATGTCCTTGCGGTTCTTGCTGCCGTCCTCGTTGGCGAGGTGGTTGCGCAGGTCCGCTTCGGAGCCGATCAGGGTAGCGGCGCTGTCGGTCTTGTTCACCGCCAGATCGGCGAGCGCGATGTCCGGCTTGATGCCCTCGGCCTGGATCGAGGTGCCATTGGGCGTGTAGTAGCGGGCGGTGGTGATCTTCACCGCATGCTCGGCGTCCAGCGGCAGCACCGTCTGCACGACGCCCTTGCCGAATGTCCGGCGGCCGATGATGAGCGCACGGTGGTTGTCCTTGAGAGCGCCCGAAACAATCTCGGCGGCGGAGGCGGTGCCGTTATCCACCAGCACCACCATCGGCGCACCCTTGAGCAGGTCGCCCGGATGCGCCGAGAAGCTGAGGTTGGCGTCCTGCAGGCGGCCACGCGTGGTGACGATGGTGCCGCCGTCGAGGAAGGCGTCGCTGACGCCGACGGCCGCGGTGAGCAGGCCGCCCGGGTTGGAACGCAGATCCAGCACGGCGCCGCGCTGGGGGCCGTTCTTCTTGATCAGCTCGTCGAGCTTCTTCTCGAGATCGGGGGCGGTGTCTTCCTGGAACTGGCTGAGGCGGATATACGCATAGCCCGGCTCCAGCTCGCGCACCTTCACGCTGGTGACCGAAATGCGCTCGCGGACCAGCGCCATGTCCACCGGCTTGTCGCTTTTCTCGTGCAGCACCGACAGCGTGATCTTGCTACCCGGCTCGCCGCGCAGCTTCTTGAACATGTCGTCGATGTTCTCCGAATCCACAACGGTACCGTCGACCTTCACGATCGTGTCGCCGGGCTTGATGCCGGCGCGCGAAGCCGGCGTGTCGTCGATCGGCGCGACGATGCGCAAGGTGCCGTCCACCTGCAGCACTTCGATGCCCAGGCCGCCGTACTGGCCCGTGGTGTCCTCGCTCAACTCGGCGAGGCCTTCCTTGTCCAGGTATTCGCTGTGCGGATCTAGGCCGGTGAGCATGCCGCTGATGGCGGCCTTCATCAGGGTCTTGTTGTCGACCTTCTCGACATAGGCCTGCCGCACCATTTCGTAGACGCGGCTGAAATTGCGGACATCGTCCATGTCGACGACGTCCGGCGACTCGCTCGACGCAGCCTTGGCCGGCTCCGCGGCCGGCTTGGCGGCGCCTTTCGCGGGCAGGGCCTGCAGCGGCAGCGCGGGGGCCGCCAGCAGCAGCGCGACGAGGCTCAGGGAGGAAAACCGCATGAACTTGCTCCGGGAAACTGGGGGCACGCCGCCCGGCGGGTCGGCGTCTGGCCGCTTGGACCGCCGGGACGCGCCGGAATTCAACGGGGAGGACGTGTTGGCGCTAGCCTGCTGCGGCGCGTGCGCGGCGTCAACGCTGGCGCGCCAACCAGCTGCGGGGGTCCACCGGCTTGTTGTTCTGACGCAGTTCGAAATACACACCGGTGTTGACGCCCGTAGGCGCCGCCGCCGTGCCGACCGCCTGGCCGGCGTCGACCTCGTCGCCGACGCCGTGCACGAGGCTTTCGTTGTTGCCGTACATGCTCATCCAGCCATTGCCGTGATTGAGGATCAGCAGCATCCCGTAGCCCCGCAGGAACGCCGCGTAGATCACGCGACCGCGCGCCACCGCGCGCACCTCGCTGCCCCCGGGCGCCTTGATCAGCACACCGTTGCCATAGGTATTGACCACACCGTTGGCCGGCCAGGGCAAGTTGCCCCGGATGTTGGCATTGCCCTTCCCCGGCGGACCGCTCGGGCCGGCGGGATTGGCCTTGGCCGCCTTGGCGGCCTCGCGCGCGGCTTCGTCGATGGCCTTCTGCAACTTGTCGACCAGGGCGTTGAGGGATTGCGCGTTCTGCTTGAGCTGGGCCAGCCGTTCGCCCTGGTCCTTGAACTGGGCATCGGTCTGAGCGGCGAGCTTCGCCTGCTCCGCGCGCTGCTGCTCGAGCGTCTTGGCCTGCTGTTCGCGTTGCGCCTTGGTCGCCTGCAGGGCCTGCTGCTCGGTGGCGATCCGCGCCTCGAGATCCTGCAGGCGGGCCAGATCGCCCATCAGTTTCTGCACACGCTGGACGCGGTCTTCCTGGAAATACTTGGAGTAGGTCAACGCCCGCGCCACGCGCGCGATGTCCTCGTCGCCGAGCAACAGACGGAGATCGGAGCCGCGGCCCAGGGTGTACGTGGCGCGAAGCAGGTCGGCGATCGCGGCGCGCTGGCCGTCGAGATTCTTCTGGAGCGCGGCCCGGTCCTGTTGCAGCTTGTCCAGTTCGCGCTGTTTCGCCACCAGGTCGGCATCCGTCTGGCGGACCGCTTTCGCCGCGCTGGCCAGCGCGTTGGCGCGCTTGGCCAGTTCCGCGTTCGCCGCATCGCGCTTGGACGCGGTCTCGGCCTGCTCCTTGGCCAGGGCTTCCATCTTGCTGCGCACGTCGGCCAGCCGCTTCTGGGCCTCGGCCTGTTCGGCCTTGGTCTTCTCCTGCGCCAGCGCAGGCGTCGCCGGAAGGAAAAGAAGCGCCAGCAGAGCGGCACCCATCAGGCCGCGAGAACGACGGAAGAGGCGGACATTTGGCATCGCGCGATTATGCGGGGGCCGACTGAACGTGGCGAGAGGCGGCGCATCGCGCGAGTACACCTCGCGACCCGTCGCTCACTTCTTCTCGCCTACCATCGCGCTTTCGTCCTGATAGGGAGCGTCCATGCGACATGGCGGCAAGGCGATCGGCACGGGGGCGTTCCTGCTGTGCCTGGTCGGCGGAACGCACGCGGCCGACACGACGGAGCTGCCGCCCGTGCAGGTCAACGCGACCCGGCTGGCCATTCCGCCTTTCGATCTGCCCGCTTCGCTGGGCGTGGTCGCCGTGGCCCCCGCGGACAGCGGCAAAGCCGGGGTCAACCTCTCCGAAACCTTGGTCGGCGTAGCCGGCGTGCTAGCGCGTGACCGGCAGAACTATGCGCAGGACGAACAGATTTCCCTGCGCGGGTTCGGCGCACGCTCCACTTTCGGCGTGCGCGGCCTGCGGCTTTATGCAGACGGCATCCCAGCGACCATGCCCGACGGACAGGGCCAGGTCTCGCATTTCAGCCTCGACGCGGCCGATCGTGTGGAGGTGCTTCGCGGTCCTTTCTCGGCGCTGTACGGAAACGCGTCCGGCGGTGTGGTGCAGATATGGAGCGCCGAGGGCACCGATCCGCCGGTCACGCGGATCGGCCTGTTCGGCGGCAGCGAGGGTACGGCGCGAGTGGGCGTCTCCACGCGGGGCAGGCAGGGAGGCTTCGATTACAACCTCGCGCTTTCCCACTTCCAGACCGCGGGTTATCGCGATCACAGCCGCGCACGGCGCGAATCCGGCAACGGTCGCCTGGGCTTCGACCTCGGCCAAGGCGGCCACCTCACCGTGGTGTTCAATACGCTGTCCCTGCCGCAGGCGCGGGACCCATTAGGGCTTACGCGGGCGCAGGCCGTGGCCGATCCGCGCCAGGCCGTGGCCGCGGCCTACCAGTTCGACACCCGCAAAAGCGTGCACCAAGCGCAAGGCGGTGCGATCTACGAAATCTCAACGGATACCAACACGCAGTGGCGCGTGATGGCTTATTACGGCGAGCGTGGCGTGCAGCAGATGCTGCCGGTACCAGTGGCGGCGCAGCGCAATCCGCTCAGCGCGGGGGGCGTAGTGGATCTGGACACGGACTACGGCGGCATGGACGCGCGCTGGACCCGCCGCACCGAGCTCGCCGGCCGCCCCCTGGAGGCCGTGCTCGGCGTGAGCTACGACGATCAGCGCCAGCATCGGCGAGGCTACGAGAATTTCGCCGGCACCCTTCTGGGCGTCAGCGGACGGCTGCGGCGCGACGAAGACGACCGTGTGTGGAATCTCGATCCCTATGCCCAGCTCTATTGGCGTTTCGCGGATCGCTGGTCACTTCTGGCGGGTTTGCGCCACAGCGAGGTGCGTTTCCGCGCGAGCGATCATTACGTGACGCCCGGCAATCCGGACGACAGCGGCGGCGTGCGCTATGGCGCCACCACGCCCGTGCTCGGCCTGCAGTACCGGCCGGACGACGCGCTACGTTTGTACGCCAGCTATGGCGAAGGCTTCGAGACGCCGACCTTCGCCGAGCTGGGGTACCGCATGGACGGCGGCGCCGGCCTGGCCTTCGATCTTCGCCCCGCCCGCAGTCGTCAGGGTGAAATAGGCGCGAAATGGCGGGCGGACGACCGCTGGTCGGCCGAAGCGGCCGTGTTCCGCGCGGACACGCGCAACGAACTGGCCGTGGCGAGCAACAACGGCGGCCGCGCCAGCTACCGCAACATCGGACGCAGCCGGCGCCAGGGCGCCGAACTCTCACTGCGCGGCGAGCTCGGTCACGGCTGGCGCATCGCGCTCGGCGCGACGCACGTGCAGGCGCGCTTTCGCGATGCGTTCCTGGCGGGCACGCCGCCGACAAGAGTCCCCGCCGGCACACCCATTCCCGGCGTGCCGGAGAACTACGGCTCTCTCCGGATCGAGCGCGGCGGTCCGCTGGGCTGGCGCATGGGGATCGAGTGGCAAGGAGTCGACGCGGTCACCGTGGACGACCGCGGCAGCGAACGAGCGCCCGGCTATCTGCTGACCGGGATCGATGTGGGTTACGGCATGAAACTGGGCGACGCGAAGCTTCACCTGAGCGCGCGCATCGACAATCTGTTCGACCGGCGCGCGATCGGTTCGGTGATCGTCAATGAAAGCAATGGCCGCTACTACGAGCCGGCGCCGGGCCGCACCGCCCTGCTCGGCGCGCAGTTGGAGTTCTAGCCGAGCACTGGCCGGACGATCAGCGGGTCGGCGACGCCAGCAACGATCGGAGCATGTCACCGAACGGTTCGTCGGCGAGCAGGCGGAAGCCGCCGAACTCGAATGCCGGCGCAACCGTGCACGTGACCAGCGTGTATTCGCCCAGCGGCCGCGCCGCCTGCCATGCTCCCGCCGGCACGACGCACGCTGGCACGCCATCCTGGGTCAGCGGACCGAGCCGGTGGCGTTCCAACCTTCGCTCGGCCGGGCGATAGATCATCAGCTCCAGCGGTCCGCCTTCCGTGTAATGCCAGGCTTCCTCGGCATCGACCGCGTGCCAGGCGCTGACCTCGCCGGCGGCCAGCAGAAAGTGGATGGCGCTGAGCGCCGGTCGCTCGCCGTGCGCCGCGGCGGCGGTATAGAAGCGACGGTAGTGGCCGCCTTCGACATGCGGCTGCAGATCCAGGGCGGCGATCAGTTCCGCCGCCCGCCCGGATGCGGGCACGTCAGTGCGCCTCGACTTCCGCGCGCGGCTTCACCAGCCAGCGGACCGCCAGCAGGCCCAGCTCGTAAAGGAAGCACATCGGCACGGCCAGCATGATCATCGAGGTAATGTCCGGCGGCGTAATGAACGCGGCGATGGTGAACGCGCCGACGATGGCGTAGCGACGACCGTCGCGCAGCTGCTGGAGGGTGACCACGCCGATCGCAGCGAGGATCACCACCGCCACCGGCACTTCGAAACACAGGCCGAAAGCGAAGAACATCAGCATGACGAAATCCAGGTAATGCGTGATGTCCGTCATCATTTCCACGCCCTCCGGCGTCACCGCCGTGAGGAAGCGGAACGCGGCCGGCAGCACCAGGAAATACGCGAACGCGCAGCCGATGTAGAACAGCGCCAGTGCCGCCACCAGCAGCGGCCGAGCCAGACGCTTCTCGTGCCGGTACAGACCGGGACTGACGAACGCCCACAGCTGGTACAGGATCATCGGCATGCTGATGAACAGCGCCGCGTAGAACGCCAGCTTCAGCGGCGTCACGAACGGGCTGGCCACTTCGGTGGCGATCAGGTGCGCCCCTTGGGGCAGGCGCGCCACCAGGGGTGCGGCCAATTCCGCATACAGGTGGTTGGCGAAGGGAACCAGCGCCAGCAGCACCGCGGCCACGGTCACGATCGCGCGCAGCAGGCGCGAACGCAGTTCGATCAAGTGGGAGAACAGGCCTTCCTCGAGGCCCTCCTCGCCGGATTCGTGCTCAGGCGCCGCCATGCGGGGGGTCCTTCGGATCCTGGGGTGGCGTCGCGGAGCCGGTGGTCGGCTCCTCCTTCACCATGGCGGTCGCGCTGCTGGGCTCGTTGGCAGTAGTGACCGTGGCGGGACCGACCGTCTCGGCACCTGCATCGCGCACCTTGCGCAAGGTGGCGTCCAGTTCGGACTGGGCGGCCTGCGCGCGCTCCGCGGCCTCGCGGGCCTGGCGCTTGATCTCCTCCACCTGCAGTTCGCGCTCCACCTCGGCCCGGACGCTGTCCCAGCCCAGGCGCACGCGGCGCAACAGGGCGCCGGCCGTACGCGCGGCATGGGGCAGTTTCTCGGGGCCGAGCACGATCAGCGCGACAAGCGCCAGCAGCACCAGCTTGCCGAAGCTGATCTCGATCATCGCCGGGGTTCCAACGCCGCTTACTTGGCTTCGGTCTTGTCTTGCTGGGCCTGCGTGCTGCTGGCGGCCGGCGGCGGATCGGCCTGCAGGCGCTCGCCGTCACGGGGCTTGTTGCTCTCTTCGCCGCCGTCCAAGCCCTTCTTGAAGTCGCGCACGGCGCCGCCGAGGTCGGAACCGATGTTGCGCAGCTTCTTGGTGCCGAAGATCAGCACTACGACAACCAGCAGGATGATGAGGTGGGTCATGCTCATGGGATGGCCTCGAATACGGAACAAGACCGGAAAACGTTCGCACGCAGGTGCGCCGGCCTTTCCGAATCAGCGCTGAGTGTACTCCTCCAGGCGGTCGCGGAAATCGACCACCTGCGCAGGAACGTTGGAGACGCCGCCCTCGAAGATGCGGCGGGGCGTGATGCCCTTGCCGTAGATGGCTTCGTTCGCGTCGTAATCGATACGCAGAGCGGAGCCATCCAGGGCCACGCCGGCGAACAAGCCGCGCGAGCGCGAGTACGAATAGATCTCGGCCTTGAACTGGGAATCGGTGGAGGCGGTCGCGGTACGGCCCACCGGGCCGGCGGCCGCGGCCGCGTCGGCGCCCAGGGTGAACTTGCCGTTGACGATGGAATCCACGCCGCGCTGGGTGCGGAACACCAGGATCACATCGGTGGAAGAGACGCCTGCTTGGAAGCCCACGCTGCCGCCGGTAAGGGAGACGAAGCTGGGATTCGACCAGGTGCCGTCCGGCCCCTTGACTGAGATCAGGCCCTCGCCGCGGCGCCCGCCGAAGATGAAGCCGGCCTTGATCATGTCCGGAATGACGGCGATCGCATGAGCTTCCTTCAGGAGGTCGCTGGGAATCGACTTGTCTGGCGCTTCCATGATCTCGTTGAGCACGCGCACCGCATTCTGCGCGCGCACCAGCGGCGGGTCCTCGGCATGGGCGGACATGGCCGGCAGCAGCAGGACCAGGGCGGCGAGCAGCAGACGGCGCAGCGGTGCTTTGAACATGGGTGACTCCTGTTGCGGGATTCCTTCGGGACGCCCCGCGACCGCCGGTCGCGTGGGGCGCCGCATGAGCTTGTGGCAGACTTCGGGGCCGCATTCGCCACGTCGCCACCATGCCTCGCAGCCACTATACCGGCCTGGCCGGGCTTTCCGATGACCGCCCCGTTAAAGCAGGCGTCCTGCTGGTGAACCTGGGCACGCCCGAAGCGCCCACGCCAAGGGCGCTACGCACCTACCTGGCCGAGTTCCTCGGGGATCCTCGCGTGATCGAGTATCCGCGCTGGCTCTGGTGGCTGATCCTGCACGGGGTGATCCTGCGCATCCGTCCGCGCCGCTCGGCGCATGCCTACCAGCGCGTGTGGACGGCCCAGGGGTCTCCGCTGCGGGTCGGCAGCGAAGCCTTGGCCGCCGCGCTCCAGGACGAACTGGCGCGCCGCATGCCCGGCCCCGTCCAGGTGGCCCTGGCGATGCGCTACGGCCAGCCTTCGGTGAAAGCGCAGATCGAACGGCTCCAGCGCGAAGGCGTGCGAAGGCTGTTGGTGCTGCCGCTCTATCCGCAGTACTCGGCCACCTCCACCGGCTCGGTGTTGGACGCGGTGGCGGATTGCTTCAAGACGCTGCGCTGGCCGCCGGAGCTGCGGGTCGTCAACGACTACCATGACGACCCCGGCCACATCGACGCCCTGGCCCGCAGCATCGAAGACTGGTGGCGGACCAACGGCCGCGGCGACCGGCTGCTGCTCTCCTTCCACGGCATCCCGGAGCGCTACGTCAAGGCCGGCGATCCCTACCTTCTGCAATGCGGCGCCACGGCCCGTCTTCTGCGCGAACGGCTGGGCCTGTCGCCTTCCGAACTGCTGGTGAGCTTCCAGTCGCGCGTGGGCCGCGAGCCCTGGCTGCAGCCCTATACGGATGCCACCGTGCGCGAACTGGCCGCGCAGGGCGTCAAGCGGCTGGACGTGGCCTGTCCCGGCTTCGCGGTGGACTGCCTGGAGACGCTGGAGGAAATCGCGATGCAGAACCGCGAGTTCTTCATCGAGGCCGGCGGCAAGGAACTGCGCTACATCCCGGCGCTCAACGACAGTCGCGGCCAGGTCGACAGCCTCGCCGCCCTGGCGCTGCGCCACATGCAGGGCTGGCCGGAGCGCGGCGGCGCATGAGCGTGCCGTCCGAGCTCGCGATCGAGCTGCCTCAGCTCACTTTGCGCGCGCTGACGTGGGGCGGCGAATCCCTGCCGCCGCTGCTGGCCCTGCACGGATGGCTGGACAACGCGGGCAGCTATGCCCGGTTGGCGCCTCGGCTGGCGGAGCACCGCCACGTCATCGCGCTCGAACTGCCGGGGCACGGCCATTCCGGCCATCTCCCGGCGGGCATGCACTATCACTTCGTCGATTACGTGCGCAGCGTGCTCGCCGCGGCAGACCGGCTGGGCCTCGAACGCTTCGACCTGATCGGCCACTCGCTGGGCGCCGGCATCGCTGCCCTGCTCGCCGCCGCCGCACCGACGCGCATTCGCCGGCTGCTGCTCATCGAAGGATTGGGCCCGCTGGGCGACGACGGCACTCGCACCTTGCAGCGCTTCCGCGAAGGCATCGACGTGGCCGCCAACGGTAAAGGCCTGCGGGTGTTCCGCGACGTCGAACAGGCGGTCGCCGCGCGAGTCATCGCCGGCGGCCTGCGCGCGGATCTCGCCCGCCCCATCGTGGAACGGGGCCTCGCCGAAGTGGCGGACGGCTGGCGCTGGCGAAGCGACCCGCGCCTGACACGCACCTCGCCGCTTCGGCTCGCCGAGACGCAGGTCCATGCCCTGCTGCAAGGCATCGACGCGCCTACCGCGCTGCTGCTGGCCCGGCCCGCGACGTCCTACCTGCCCAGCGAGCCGATGGCCCGCCGCGCGGCCTGCGTCACCGACATCGCGGTCAGCCATATGGATGGCGGCCACCATTTGCACCTGGAACATCCGGAAGCCGTGGCCGCGTGGGCGCTGGACCACCTGGGCACCACCCCCTGACCAACGGCACGCGGCGCGCGGCGGCGCCTCCGTACACTGGCTCCATGCGACACCTCGGCCGCGCCAACTTCGGCTTACCCCAGCATCGCCGTTCCGTCGGCGGCATGCTCGTGACGGCCACCCTTTACGCCAGCGAAGGCGAGCTGCCCCTGCACGAACACGACGAGGCCTATCTCTGCCTGGTCGCCGGGGGCGCCTATACGCAGCGATCGTCTTCGGGCGAAACCGAGTGCGCGCCCGGACTCCTGCTGGCGCACCCGCAGGGACATCGCCACGCCAATCACTTTTCGCGGCGGGGCGCGCGCTGCCTGAGCATCTTCCCCTCAGCCGAGCTGGCCGAAAGCACCGGGGTGCGCCGGTTGCTGGCGGACTATCGTTCGCTGCGGTTGCCCGATGCGGTCGCTCTGCTCGCGCGCATCGAGCGCGAACTGGCGGCGGAAGACGACGCCGCGCCGCTCGCGCTGCAATCGGCCGTGCTCGAGCTGGTCTCCCGCGCGTGCCGCAGTGAAACGACGGAGCGCCGTCCGGCATGGCTGGCAAAGGTGCTGGAACGCCTGCACGACGATCCGTCGGCCGAGCTCTCGCTGACCGAACTGGGACGACTGGCCGGCGTACATCCGGCACACCTCGCGCGAAGCTTCCAGCAAGCGCACGGCATGTCGGTGGGCGACTATCGCCGCGCCCTGCGTATCCGGCAGGCCAGCCGGGCCTTGGCCGACCCTACGCGCCCGATCGCCGAGATCGCGGCCGAGGCGGGCTTCGCCGACCAAAGCCATTTCGCGCGTGTCTTCAAACGCATCGTCGGCGAGACGCCGCGTGACTATCGGCACAAAACGCAACGCGCGTCCTGAAACCCCACGTTCGTCCTAGTCCGCGTGCCGCGTCGGGCGGCAACATGCCGGCCACGCACACCAGGAACGAATGCCATGATCCAGCCCCGCGCCCTGCCCCTGCTGCTCGCCGGCCTGATGCTTCCCGCACTGGCCTGCGCGGACGACGCCGAGACCCTGCTTCACGAACTGCGCCAGGCCCATGGCGCCCAGGCTTTGCGGCGCCACGCCGCGATCGATGCGGAGGGAAGCCAGCAAGCGGACGGCCTTCAGGGCAGCTGGCACCAGACCGTAGATCTCCGTCATGGCTACTACGCCACACGAACGCGCAACGATGTCTTCGCCGTCGCCGATGGCTACGATACGAACGGAAGGTGGCGCCAGGACAACACCGGCCTGGTCCACCCCTTGAACTCACCCGAGGCCGTGACGGTGGCCGCCAGCGAGAATTGGCTGGGCCGCCTTGGCTTTCTCGATGCGGACGACGGCGCGCGCTATCGCCTGTTGCCGGATGCCGACGTCGATGGCCATCGCTTCCGGCGTCTGGAAGCCTTGCCGCAGGGTGGCCGCGAACTGACGCTTTGGATCGACCCGGCGACGCATCGGCTCGATCACGCCAGTTGGCAGAGTTCGTTCCTGCTGCTCTCCCGGAACTACAGCGACTACCGCGCCGTCGACGGCGTCACGCTGCCATTCCGCATCGTCGACAAGGCGACGACCGCCGCCGGCGGCCTGGACAACGAGAGTACCTCCACCATCGCGAGCTACCGCTGGCTCGACCGCGAGCCCACCGAGCTCCTGCGGCGCCCGGATGGCAAGGTACGCGACGTGACGATGGCGGGCGGCGCACGGCGCGCCGTCGTGCCGATGCATATCGAAGGCGGCTTCCTGCTGGTCGACGTCAACATCGATGGCAGGGGACCGTTGCCCTTCATCCTCGACACGGGCGGCCACGCGATCCTCACCGCCGACGCCGCGAAGCGGTTCGGCTTCGAAACCCGCGGGGCCGGCGTCAGCACCGGCTCGGGACCGGGCTCGATGAGTACCGCATATACGCGCGTTGCGCATCTCGGACTGGGCGGCGCGGATGTCCGTGATCTGACGTTCCTGGTGATGCCTTATCCCCACGAGTTTTACGAGCGCGGCGAAGGCCGCGAGCCCATCGCGGGCATCCTCGGCCTGGAACTGTTCGAGCGATTCGCCATCACCTTCGACTACGACAAGGGCCAGCTCGTCCTGCAGCCCTATGACCAAGGTGCGGCCCCCGCGGCGGAAACGGGCGATCGGGTCCCGCTGATGTTCACGGACGACATGCCGCTGGTCGACGCCAGCCTCGATGGGCGCCGCGGCGTTTTCGGCATCGACACGGGCAACTCGGGCCTGACGCTGCTGTTCCCGCAATGGGCCGCCCGCAACGGCATCGCGGCCCGTTACGAGCAGGGCGCCCCGGCGCCGACCGGCGGTGTGGGCGGCTTGTTCACCGCGCATTTCGCGCATGCGAAAGGCATGCAGATCGGCCGCCAGCGGCTGGACAACATCGTGGCCATGCTTACCCGTGCCGACGCGGGCGCCACGGGAAATCCCACCGAGGCGGGCAACATCGGGCAGGACGTGCTGTCGCGCTTCAACGTGCACTTCGATTACCGGCGTGGCGAAATGGTGCTTCAACCGCGCGCGACGCCTGCGGAGCGGCAGTACGCGATGGCGGGTTTCCGCGCGGGCAAATCGGCGGAACAGCCTGACCGCTACAAGGTCAGCTGGGTGCTGCCAGGCGGGCCCGCTGCGGAAGCCGGCCTGAAGGCGGGAGACTTCATCGTCGCCGTCAACGGAAAGCCGGTGAAAGCGATCGGCCTGGGCGAGCTGCGCGAGGCCAGCATGAATCTGCCGGAAGGTACGCCGCTCAAGCTCACGCTCGATGGCGGAAAAACCCTGGAAATGCGGTTGCGCGACGTCGCGCCGCGCTGAATCGGAATCCGCTCGGGGCGGGCGCGGCGTCCGCCCCGGCTGAGGAGCCGATGTCGGGCGATGACGATTGCCACGTCCGCGGTGCGGCGGCCGGCGCCGCTCAATTCACCGGCTTGCGTCCGTCATCGCGCGGATATACCTCGATGGTCGCCGTCATGCCCGCGGCGATGAGGACATCCGATGGCAGGTGCTCGGTATCGATGGCGATGCGTACCGGCACACGCTGCGCCAGGCGTACCCAATTGAAAGTGGGATTCACGTCGGCGAGCAGATCGCTACCGGTGGGGTTGTCGCGATCGGTGATGCCACGCGCAATGCCGGTGATCTGGCCCTTGAGGCGCGCACCGCCGGCCATCAGGCGGATATTCACCGGATCGCCCACCCGCAGGTGCGGCAACTTGGTCTCCTCGAAATAGCCGTAGATGTAGTAGCTATGGCTGTCGATCAGCGCCAGACGCGGCGTGCCGGTGGAAGCGTAGTCGCCGACGCGAATGTCGAGGTTGGTGACATAGCCGTCGACGGGCGCGCGGACGTCGGTGCGGTCCAGGTCGAGCTTGGCGCGATCGAGCGCCACCTGCGCCTGCTCGACCGCGGCCTCGGCTTGCTGGCGACCCGCGCTGGCTTGGCTGCCGCTGGCCTGTGCCTGCTGCCATGTGGCGCGCGCGGCATTGGCCGACGACTGCGCGTCGCTGCGCACTTCCTGCGAAACCACGTCGCCCAGCTGCTGGCGGCGCTCGGCCTGCCTGGAGAGCATCTCGTAATCGGCCCTGCGCGCCGCGGCGCTGGCGAGCGCCGCATTGATGTTGGCGCCTGCGGCGCGCGCGCTCGCCTCGGCCGCGGCGAGGTTGGCCTGGGCCTGGGCTACCGCGTATTCGAAACGCGACTTGTCGATGGTGAACAGCAAGTCGCCCTTCTTCACTTGCTGGTTGTCGACCACCGCGACCTGGGTGACCAGGCCCGAGACATCCGGCGCGATGCGCACCACCTCCGCGCGCACGCGGCCGTCGCGGGTCCACGGCGAGTACATGTAATGCCGCCACAACGCATGGCCGAGCAGCGCGGCCACGACGACGACGACGGCAGTGATGGCGAAACGAAGCAGCGAGGGGATCTTCATGGACGTGACTCAGGGAAACAGCAGCAGTCCGGCCGCGCCGAACATGCATACGAAAAGGGCCAGCCGGAACAGCGGCGGGTGCCAGACGAACCGATAAAGGCCGAAGCGGCCGACGACCGTGTCGACCGCCCATAGCGCGAGCAGGCTGCCGAGGAAGACCAGCAACAGGCCGGGCACCAGGGCGTCGGCCAGAGCGACTTCGTGGGGTATGAGGTCATGGGGCATGAGGTCATGCGACACGGGGAGACTCCGCGACGGCCTGGCCAACCTGGATGTAGGGGGCCATCGCCGATTCATCGTCGCGCAACGCACTGCGCAACAGGTACAAATGAGAGAGCGCCGCCTGACAGGCGCTCGGCGACTGCGCGAGATGGCGCGAGGTGATATCGATCGCGCGCGCCACCGCATCGTCTGCGGCGCGCCAGCGTCGCGCATCGGGCTGCAGGTACAACGCGCCGATCGCGTGCACCGCCTCTTGCACGGTACCGATCACAGACACGGGCATTCCGCTGCGCGCGATGTCCTGGCGCAGCTCGATCACCGCACGACCGCATTCGTGTACCGACAGCGCCCAGGCGAGCAGGCTGCGTGACTCGTCCGTATCCGGCCGCGTATACGTCACGACCTGTTGGACGATGTCGCGGTTGACGCTCTCGAAGCGGTAAAGCAGCCCCTGCAGCGGCGCGCTCGCGGCCAGCACCACCTGTCGGCGCAGCTGAGCGAGCTGGCGCCTGCGTTGCCACGCCGAGCCCGTCACCGCTGGCACGAATATGAAGAACACGGCCGTCATGCCGATGCCGACGACCTGGGCGATCGCATCGTTGAGGAACCGCGTGGGGTCGTACACCATCGGGTTCTTCAGCGCCAGGATGTATACGTAGCCCAGCGTGTAGCCCGCCCCGACGCCTGGCAGCGTGTGGTTTCGCGTAGTGAGGTAGGCACCGATCAGCAGGAACGGCAAGGTCGCGATGATCAGCATGGCGAAGCCGTCGCCGCCCGGTAGCCCGTAGAAAGTGACGACGTAGCCGCCGACCATGCCGGCGGCGTAGCCGGCCAGCGTGTTGGTCACGGCGATCATCGGGTTCGCCGACGCCGCGAACAGCCCGCTGAAAATCGTGGCCAGGAGCATGGCACTGGAACCGTAGGTCCAGCCGCTGCTCAGCCAGAACACACTCAGTACCGACATGGTGAGGAAGGTGCGCAGGACGCTTACCGACGCGCCCGGCACGTCGTTGCCGCGGCGGAAGTGCACGATTTCCACCGAGCCTTTGAGCTTGCCCTCGCGCAGCGAAGCTTCCAGCGCCGTGAAGTCGCGCATCTCGCTGCAGAAGCGGCGCAGCAGACCGGCACCGGTGTCGAACTCCAGCCAGGCGTCTTCCGGCAGTTCGGCGCGCAGGCGCGCGGCCAGCGGCGGCAGCACGTCCTCGCAGGCGCGCAGGCGTGGTGCCAGCACGGCGGGGTCCTGCTGTTGCGCGGGATCCGGCGACAGTGCCTCGCCGATCGGCGCGTACAGGGCGATGAGCGCGGCGGCCACGTTGTCGCGTCCGCCGCGCTGCAGGCGATTGATCAGATGATGGGCCGACTGGAAGCTGGTCGAGGCGGCCATATAGCGCTGATTGAGCAACCGCATGCGGCTGCTGCGGGCTCGGGCCTCCGGATCCTCGAAGACGACCGACGAACGCAAGTCCTCCAGCTGCACCGCGGCCCGCACGAAGCGCAGATGCGCCTTCTCCATCTCGCGGCGCGGAATGGTGCCGCCCGTGCTGCCGCGAGCGAAGTCGATGAAATGCGCGAAATGCTCGCGCGCGCTGCGACGGAGCAGCGGACGCAAGCGCTCGGGAAGGAGCACATCGCTCACCACGCCGGACACGATGATGCCGAGCATCACCTCGCTTACGCGCATGACGGCGGAATCGAACACATTGAGCGGATTGCTGACCGCGGGGAGCGTCACGATCGCTGCGGTATATCCGGCCAGCACGAAGCCGTAGGCGGCGAAATTGCGATACAGCGTGGCGCCGCCGGCGCACAGTGCGACCCATAGCGACAGGCTCAGCAGGAACAGTTCGCGCTGCTGCGGGAACACGCTCATCAACGCCAGGCCGAACAGGCTGCCTGCAAGCGTGCCCAGCGCGCGGTAGAAGCTCTTGGCCAGCACCATGCCGCTCTGCGGGTGCATCACGATCGAGACCGTAATCATCGCCGTGGCCGGCTGCTCCAGCTGGAACAGCATGGCAAGCCAGCAGGTGACGTACATCGCCAGCACGGTCTTGGCCACGAACACCCAGGCGACCCGCTCCTCCGAGAGAAAAGCGGACAGCCAGGGCCAGCGTGGCGAGGCGGCTGCGGTACGGGTGTCGGCGGGGGACATGCCTCAGCCCTGGTCCAGATGATCGAGGAATTTCTTGAGCAGACGCTCCAATTGCGCGGATTCGCGCGGCTGCAAGCCGCCGGCCTGCCGTTCCAGCAGGGCGCAGATGTCGGGCAGGAAGCCTTCGATCATCGCCAACCCCTTCGCCGTCAGCGTGAGCGTGACCTTGCGGCGGTCTTCGTCGCTGGCGGTGCGCTCGACCAGCCCCTTATCGCACAGCTCATTGGTAAGCCGCGTGATGTTGGCGGACTTCTCTCCCGCAGCGTCCGCCAGCTGGGAGGGATTGAGCGTATAGCCCTCGGTGCCGTACAGCATCATCAGGATGTTGTATTCCGGATGGTTGATGCCCCAGGGCTTGAGCAGCGCGTTGGCGTCGTCGTGGACTCGCTTGTAGATGTGCTTGATCAGGCGCACGAGGATGGCCGGCTCGCGCGGAAAGCCGGGATAGCGTCCGCGGGTGACGGCGAGGCGTTGCTCGGTGGGGGTGAAGCTGCTCATGGAAACCTCGGCGATGACCAGGCATTTAGTACATTTATGTACAACTTATTTGTAAATATTATGCTTGTGTCGCAAAGGGCGCAAGTCCCCGTTCGCCCCCAATCGGCAGGCAAAAAAAAGCGCCCCGATCGGGGCGCTTCGTGCGTGCGTTTTTCTTTCGCGTTCGCCGAGGGATCAGCCTTTGATCGGTTACGTCTCCGCATTGCCTGGCGCCGATTGCGCCGGACGGGGCGTCGCAGCGGGCGCGCGTCCGGTCGAGGGGCGATGGGCGCCGCATTGGTACGCGCCCCAGGGCTGGGAACCCTCGGACGGCTCGGCCAGTGGCTTGACGGTATCGGCCTGCATCTTGGCCGCTTCGTTGCGCGCCATGACCTCGAGTTCGTCGCGCACCTTGATGTCGTTCCGGTTGATCGGCCCCACGCGATTCATCACCGATACGGTGACCTTGCCCAGTTCACGGCAAGAGGACACGTCGCCGCTCCACACCGTGCGTACGTTCTTGGCGGCATCGTCCAAGGTGATGCCCCAGGTGCAGGCACCGAGCATCAGCGCCATGGGAACGAGCAGCAGGGTCTTGCACATGGGTCACTCCACGGTATCCATAAAAAGAAGGCCGGGCAGTTCACTGCCCGGCCCACATCCTAGCGTGCGGCGCGCCGACCGGCCCAAGCCGGGCTGAACGGCGCGGCGGGAAGCGCCCGGCCTCCCGCCCGCCGCCTTACTTGCCGGCCTTGACCTTGGCGGCGGACTTCGCCGCGACCGGCTTGCCGTCGGCATCGATCACATGCACCTCGCCCAGGCCCAGCGCGCGCACCGGCTGCTCGATCTTCTTGAGATCGCCGACGATCACCCAGGTCAGCGCCTGCGGCTTGACGATCTCCGCGATCGCCGATTGCGCGCTGGACTGGCTCACCGCCTCGGTGTGCTGCTTGAGGGTCTGCACGTAATCGTCCGGGCGGCCGTACTGCACGATTTCGCCGATCGCGCCGAGCACCGACGCAGTGGTCTCGAAGCTGCCCGGCAGGCCGCGCACGTTGGAGGACTTGATCTTGTCCACTTCCTGCGCGGTGAGCGGCTTGGCGCCGACCACGGCCACGGCCTCTTTCTCCACCTCGCGTGCGGACTCGGCGGTCTTGTCGGTCTGGACCGGTGCGTACATCAGGAACGGCCGCTGGCCGACCGCGTCTCGCAGGAAGCTGAAGGCACCATAGGCCCAGCGCTTGTCCTCGCGCAGGTTCATGT
>JBCNOA010000053.1:0-20785 GCA_039594095.1 Dyella sp. | reverse complement strand
GTCGAGCACAAGAAGGACGTGGTGATCCTGCTCGACTCCATCACCCGCCTGGCCCGCGCCTACAACACCGTGGTCCCCAGCTCCGGCAAGGTGCTCACCGGCGGTGTGGATGCCAACGCCCTGCAGCGTCCGAAGCGCTTCTTCGGCGCTGCGCGCAACGTGGAGGAAGGCGGCTCGCTGACCATCATCGCCACCGCGCTGACCGACACCGGCAGCAAGATGGACGAGGTGATCTACGAGGAGTTCAAGGGCACCGGCAACATGGAAGTGCACCTCAACCGCCGCATCTCAGAGAAGCGCGTGTATCCGGCCATCGACATCAACCGCTCCGGTACCCGCCGCGAGGATCTGCTGATCGAACCGGACATGCTTTCCAAGATCTGGATCCTGCGCAAACTCCTGCATCCGATGGATGAACTGGCGGCCATGGAGTTCATGCTGGACAAGATGAAGAACACCAAGACTAACGACGAGTTCTTCAACTCCATGAAACGCTGAGCGCCCGTCCAGGACGTTCTTCCAAAGGCCGGCCTCGCGCCGGCCTTTGTTTTTGCTTAGTTTCGGCACGCTGTTTCACCCGGGCACCCGCCTGCTAGCATGCGCAACATTCCGTTCACCTTGTCATATATGCGCATACTGCTTGTCGAAGACGATCCCCTGGTCGCCGATGGCATCGTCCGTGGCCTGACCGGCGAAGGCTATGTGGTCGACCACGTGGGCACCGCTGAACCGGTCTCCGGGATGATGGACAGCGCCCATTACGACCTGGCCATCATCGACCTGGGCCTGCCCGGCGAGGACGGACTGAGCCTGGTGCGTCGCCTGCGCCGCTCCGGACAAGGGCTGCCGCTGCTGATAGTCACCGCCCGAGACGGTCTGGACGACCGCGTCAGCACGCTGGACCTGGGCGCCGACGACTACCTGGTCAAGCCGTTCGCCCTGCCGGAACTGGCGGCCCGCTGCCGTGCGCTGATCCGCCGTGCCAGTGCCGCCAGCGCCAACGAGCTCACCGTGGGCCGCCTGCGCATCGACCTGGCCGGCCGCCGCGCCATCAATGCCGCCGGCGAGGCGCTGGAACTGACCCGGCGCGAATGGTCCATCCTGGAATGCCTGGCCCACCACAGCGGCAAGGTAGTCAGCAAGGAGCGCCTGACTCAGGCGATCGCCGGCTGGAGCGAAGACATTTCCGGCAACGCGATCGAGGTCCATGTGTCGCGCCTGCGCAGCAAGCTGGGCGACTCGGCATCGATCCGCGGCATACGCGGTCTCGGCTACCGCCTCGAGGACGGCTGACATCAAGCCGTTGCGTCCCAGCGTCCGACGCCGCCTGCTGGGGTATCTGCTCGCCCCGCTCACGGTGATGCTGGTGGTCGGCGTAGCCATCGACCATCACTCCATCGTCAGTCCGATCTACGCCGCGTTCGACCGCTCGCTGTCGCGCGCCGTGCTGGCCATCGCGGCGCAGATTCATCGCCAGCCCGGCGGCCAGTTCGACATCATGCTGCCGGACCACCCCCCGCCGCCGCTGCGCGCGCTGCCCGAGGAACGCTTCTTCTACCGGGTGAGCAATGCGCAGGGCGCGACCTATGCCGGCTCGGCGGACCTGCCCATCGTGCCGCCGCAATCGGGCGACGAATTCGCTTACGAAGACACTACTTATCGCGACATGCGACTGCGGCTGGTCAGCTATCGCGTGGTCGAAGGCGGCGAATCGCTGGTCATCACCGTCGGCGAAACGCCCCACCGGCGCGACATGGCGGTGCGTCACATGGACGTGTCGTTCGGTTTGAACGACAGCATCCAGATGCTGCTCGTGTTCGGCATCGCTCTGTTCGGCATCAGCATCGCCCTGCGACCGCTGCAGCGCTTGCGTGACCAGATCTCCCATCGCCCGTCGCACAACCTCACGCCGCTGCCCACCGACAACGTACCGAGCGAAGTGCTTCCTCTGGTGGAGTCGCTCAACACGCTGCTGGCCACGGTCCGGGAATCGGCGCTGTCGCAGCAGCACTTCCTCGCCAATGCCGCGCACCAGTTGCGTACCCCGCTGACCGGCGTGAAGGCACAGCTGGAAGTGCTCGCCAGGGACGCCGCCGGTACGCCGCTGCAGGAACGCATCGAACGCCTGCACGGTGGTATCGACCGGCTCGCCCATACGGCCAACCAGCTGCTTGCGCTCGCGCGCGCCGAGCCCTCCTCGCACGGCTCCAGCCGTTTTCTGCCGGTCGATCTGTCCAACCTTATCGCCCAGGTGGTCGGCGCATCGCTGGATCGCGCGCTGGCGCACGACATCGACCTGGGCGCGGATTGCCAGCCTGCCCGCGTGGCCGGCGTGTACTGGGTGTTGCACGAGCTGCTGATGAACTTGGTGGACAACGCCATCCGGCATACCCCGCCCGGGGGCCATATCACCCTTCGCTGCGGCACCGAGGATGGTCGGCCGTTCCTCGAGGTCGACGACACCGGCTCCGGGATTCCTCCGGAAGAAAGGGACAAGGTGAAGGAGCGCTTCTACCGGGGCGCCAACAGCGACAACGACAGCTGCGGCCTTGGGCTATCCATCGTCGAGGAATCGGCGCGCGCCCACGGCGCGACCTTCAGCATTCTCGACGGCCGCTGCGGCCGTGGCACACGGATGCGCATCGATTTTCCTGCGTCCGCCCCGGACACCCGCCGGCCGCCGCAAAGCCCCTGAAACGCGGCACTTTGAAAATCGGCCCGGCAGCCCCACAGTGGTGCGATTGCCGCGAAGGAGCCGAACGTGTCCATACCCAGTGCCGTCAAGAGCACGCCCATTGGCGACCGCCAGCAGCTGGCCGATTATCTGGCCGCCGGCGAGAAGCCCCGCGATGCCTGGCGCATCGGGACCGAGCACGAGAAATTCGGTTTCCTGACCGACAGCCTGCGCCCGCCGACCTTTGAGGGCGATCGCGGCATCCGCGTCCTGCTCGAGCGACTGGCCGCGCGCTACGGCTGGGAGATCGCCCGCGAAGGCGACAGCCCGGTGGCGCTGTCGCGCGACAAGGCCTCCATCACCCTGGAACCGGCCGGTCAGTTGGAACTGTCAGGCGCTCCGCTCGAGACCATCCACCAGACCTGTTGCGAAGTGAACACGCATCTGGAGGAAGTGCGCTCGATCGCGGACGACCTGGGTATCGGCTTCCTAGGCATGGGCTTTCAGCCCAAGTGGCGCCGCGACGAGATGCCGTGGATGCCCAAGGGCCGCTACAAGATCATGCGCGAGTACATGCCCAAGGTCGGCTCGCTGGGCCTGGACATGATGACGCGCACCTGCACGGTGCAGGTCAATCTCGATTTCGCCACGGAAGCCGACATGGTGCGCAAGTTCCGCACCAGTCTCGCGCTCCAGCCCATCGCGACGGCGCTGTTCGCGGACTCGCCGTTCACGGAAGGCCGTCCGAACGGATTCCTTTCCTACCGTTCGAACGTGTGGACCGATACCGACCCGAACCGCACCGGCATGCTCGATTTCGTCTTCGAGGAAGGTTTCGGCTACGAGCGCTACGTGGACTACATCCTCGACGTGCCGATGTACTTCAGCTACCAGGACGGCCGCTACATCGATCTGTCCGGTCAGGACTTCAAGCGATTCATGCGCGGCGAACTGCCTGCGCTGCCCGGCGTCCGCGCGACCATGAAGGACTGGGCCGACCATCTCACCACGGCGTTCCCCGAAGTGCGCCTGAAGCAATACCTGGAAATGCGCGGCGCCGATGGCGGCCCGTGGAACCGCCTCTGCGCCTTGCCGGCGCTGTGGGTCGGCCTGTTATACGACGACGACGCGCTCGGCGCGGCCTGGGATCTGGTCAAGGACTTCAGCCGCGAGGAGCGCCATGCGCTCCGCGACGGTGTGCCGAAGCAGGCGCTCAAGCTGCCGTTCCGCGGCCACTCCGTGCGGGAACTCGCGGCCGAAACGCTGAAGATCGCCGCGCATGGGCTCAAACGTCGTGCAAAGCTCAATCGCAACGGTGCCGATGAGAGCATCTTCCTCGAACCGTTGATGGAAATCGTGGAAGCCAATCAGACGCCCGCCGAGCGCAAACTCGAATTGTTCCATGGCCCCTGGCAGGGCAACGTCGACCCGGTCTTTCACGAATTCGCTTATTGAACCGACGGGGCGCGGCGGCCCGCGCCGCGCCCCTTCTTCAATCCCGCGTGCGGATGCCCAGGCGGCGTGCCAGCAGCGTGTCGAGACTGGCTTTGCCCGGCCCCGCCATGAGCAGCCAGAAGAAGATCAGGATGTAGGTGAGCTCCGAGGTCTCCACATAGTCGTCGAGGCCCGTCAGATCGCGGGAAACGACCAGGATCAGCGCGACCGCCATGTTGACGATCATCGGAACGCACACCACGCGTGTCAGCAAGCCGACGATCAGCAGTGCGCCGCCGACGAGGTCGGTCCAGGCGGAGAGGGTCGCGCTGAACACCGGGAACGGAATGCCCCAGCCGGCGAACCGCTCGGCGAAGCCGTTCACGTGCTGCACCTTGGCCAGGCCCGTTTCCAGCCAGAAGTAGCCGAAGACCACCCTCAGTACCAACGGTCCCAGCCAGCGGCCGGCATGAAGCGCATCGAGCAGGCGCGACGCCCGCGCAGCTATGAAATCCAGCATCGTCGTGTTCCTCCAGGAGTGAGCCGGCATCTTCGGCCCCGCATGCGGCGCCCGCCATGCTCGGGCGTCCGCGCTTTCTTGCCCGCGATCCGGCCTTGCCCCTGTCATCCTTGCCCGGACGATCGGGCATGAACGCCGGATGCGCGGACGCAGCCGTGCAAACTTGGCGTACACACAATGACCGCCGTCGAGACCGATCCGCGCCCCGGCGCACGGACTGGACGCAACCGCCGCGGATGCGGCTACAACCTGAGAGGATCAAGCGATGAAGAAGACTTTCCAGAGTGGCGCGATGGCGGCCATGGTCGCGGGCCTGTTCGCCATGACTGCGGCTTCCGGCGCGATGGCCGCGGACAACGCCGCCAAGGGCGACAAGGCGGAGGTGAAGTGTATGAACTCCTCGGCCTGCAAGGGCCACGGCGCCTGCAAGCAAGCCAGCAATGCCTGCAAGGGCCAGAACGCCTGCAAGGGCCAGGGCTTCACCATGCAGAAAAGCCAGCAGGACTGCGAGAAAGCCCAGGCCGAAGCCAAGGCCTGATCGACGGCGGGGCCGCACGATACGGCGGCCCCGCTCCACCGAGAGGAACCCGCGATGAAACCTGCCCATTCTCGCTTGCCGGACGAAGCCATGCCTTACCTCGGCTACGGCCTCGGCCTGCGCGTGGAGCATTACCAGGCGCTGCTCGAGCAGCCGCATGGCGTGGATTGGCTGGAAATCGTCTCGGAGAACTACATGGTGCCCGGCGGACTCCCGCTGCTCTGGCTCGATCGTTTCCGCGACCGGTTCCCGCTGGCGATGCATGGCGTGTCGCTCTCCATCGGCAGCACCGATCCGCTGGACCAGGGCTACCTGGCACGGCTGGAGGCGCTCGCGCGGCGCGTCGAGCCGGCCTGGGTGTCGGACCACCTCTGCTGGACCGGCGTCCAGGGTGTGAACCTGCATGATCTGATGCCGCTGCCGTACACCGAGGAAGCACTGGCGCATGTCGCCGCGCGCGTGCAGCAGGTTCAGGACCGCCTGCGGCGCCGCATCCTTTTGGAGAACGTCTCCAGCTATGTGCGCTTTGCCGATTCACAGCTGGAGGAGTGGGAATTCCTGGCCGAGATCGCCAGGCGAGCCGATTGCCTGATTCTGCTGGACGTCAATAACGTCTACGTCAGCGCCAGCAACCACGGCTTCGATCCGCTGCGCTATCTCGAGGGCATTCCCCCGCAACGGGTACAGCAGTTCCATCTTGCGGGCCACGAACATGGCGAGGCGTTGATCGTGGATACGCACGATGCACCCGTGCCATCGCCGGTGTGGGAGCTCTATCGGGCCGCTGTGCGCCGCTTCGGTGCCGTGTCCACCATGATCGAGCGCGACGATCGCATGCCGCCGTTGGCGGAACTGCTGGCCGAGCTCGACCAGGCGCGTCGACTGGCCGCGCCGCTGCTGAGCGACGCGGCATGAACCTGGCGTCGCTGCAGCTGCGCCTTCAGCAGGCCGTGATGGCTTCTACGCCCGCGTCTCCCGCCGAACTCGTGGGAGACGCACGCGCGGACGCCCGAAGCCGCCTCGCGATCTATCGCCACGGCTATCGCGCGAGGTTACGCGAGGCTTTATCCGGCGAATTCCCGGGTCTCGCTCACCTGGCCGGCCGGCGGTTCTCCGCGCTGATCGATCGTTACATCGACGCCTGTCCGTCGGAGCACTACAACCTGCGCTGGTATGGTGCCGGCCTCGCCGCTTTCCTGAGCTACGCGCTGCCATGGCGCGACCGGCCCGCCCTGGCGGAGGCCGCAGCGTTGGACTGGGCCATTTCCACCTGCTTCGACGCGGCCGACGAACCGGTCGTGGACGTCGCCTCCCTGGCCGGCATCAATCCGGAGCGTTGGGGCCTGCTCCGGCTTCATCCGGTACGGCACCTGCAATGGCTGGCGATCGCCACCAACGTCAACGCCTTTCGCGCCGCCGCCGACGGGGGCCGACGCCGCCCCCACCTGCGCCGATATGCCGGCCCACGCCAGCTGATCGTCTGGCGCGAAGGCATCACCGTGCGCTACCGCGTGCTCGGCCCGGACGAGCACGCCCTGCTCGCGACAGCGGCTCGCGGCGCGACGTTCGGCGCCCTATGCGATATCGCCGCCTCGCGCTGGCTCGGGAATGAAGCCGTTCCCCGGCTGTACGCCCTCCTTCGTGGCTGGGTGGATGCGGGCCTGATCGGCTCGCTGAGCCTTGCCGGCGAAGGGGACGACTCCGCCGCTGAACCAGCTCCGGACGGATCCGAGTAACCAGCGCCCCACCCACGGCGAACCCCATGGCGAACCTTCACGAAAGGAACGCCATGTCCGCCCTGGCCAACCAAGCCGCAGCGCCCTGTGCCGTCGCACCCGCTCTCGAAGCGCTGTTGCTGCAATCGAATCTGCGCGTCGACATCGTCGCGGAGCTGCAGTATTGCGGTTCCTGGTTCCTGGACGAGCCCCGCTACGACTGCGGCCTGTTCCATCTCGTCGGCGCCGGCGCTTGCCACGTCGAAAGCCGCGCGATCACTCGCCCGCTGGCGCTGGAAGCGGGCGATCTGGTCGTGCTGCCGCACGGGGATCCGCACTGCCTGCGTCCGTCGGATACGGACGCTTGTGCCCCCGGCGCGACGAGCCTGATCTGCGGCGAACTGCATTTCCCGGCCCAAGCCCGCCATCCATTGAGCCATGCGCTGCCGCCGTGCTTCGCGGTGCGCGCGTGCGAAGCCGGCGATACCTTCCGGCAACTTTCGTCGATGATGGTCGAGGTATCGCAGTCGCAGCAGGCCGGTCGCCAGGTATTGCTCAACAAGCTCGCCGACACGCTTTTCGCGCTCGCCGTATGCGATTACGCCAGCCGTTCGGTCGATCGCCATGGCCTGTTCGCCGCCCTGGCGGATACGCGCATCTGCAAGGTGCTGCATGCAGTGCACGAAGCGCCGGGTGCGTCCTGGACGATGCAGTCGATGGCGGCACTGGCCTGCATGTCGCGCTCGGCGTTCGCCGAACGATTTACTCAGCTCATGCGCATGCCGCCCATGCAATACGTGACGCAGTGGCGGGTGAGCGTTGCCGAGAAACTGCTGCGCGAGCGAAAACTGTCCGTGGCTGCCATCGCGGAGCGTCTCGGCTACGGCAGCGAGGCGGCGTTCCGCCGCCTCTACAAGCGCGTCAGCGGCAGCAGTCCCGGTAGTGTGCGCGCGGCGAGGGAGGCAGCATGATTGCCCAGCGCCCTGTAGTTTGCGCCTTCCTGTGCCTTCTCCTCCCGCTCGCTTCGGTAGCCGGCGAACATTGCCCCAAGCCGATCGCCTGGCAAGTGCTCGGCAGCGGCGGCCCCGAACTCAACCACCGCGCCCAGAGCGGACACGTGCTCTGGATTGGGGGCAAGGCGCGCGCGATCTTCGACGCCGGTGCCGGCACCGCGGTCGCCTTCGGCAAGGCGCAGGGTCGTATCGAGGATGTCGATCTGATCGCGCTGTCGCATCTGCACACCGACCACAGCGCGGATGTGCCGGCATACCTGAAGGCAGCATTTTTCAGTGAGCGACGTCGGGACCTTCCCTTGTTCGGCCCGCCAGGCAGCACGCTATTTCCGTCGACAGAATCGTGGGCCGCCGCCCTGCTCGGTCAAGAGCACGCCGCCTACCCTTATTTGTCGGGCTTCATGCAGCCGAACGGCGCCGCATTCCAACTCCAGCCGATGACCCTGCACATCGACGACGGCCACGTCGCCACCGTTTTCGCTAATGCCCGAATGACCGTCAAGGCCACGCCGGTGAAACACGGCGCGGCACCTGCCTTGGCGTGGCGCGTGGAGGCGGCCGGGCGGAGCGTGGTTTACCTGGGCGATACCGATGCGACCGCACCTGCCTTGATCGAGCTGGCACGGCGTGCCGATCTGCTGGTCGTCAATCTGGCGATTGCCGAACAGGGGAATGACGATGTCGCCGCAAGTCTTCACGCGCCGCCATCTCGGCTCGGCGCACTCGCCCGGCGTGCGGGCGTGCGGCATGTCGTGATCTCGCATCTCATGCGTCGCTCCGAGCAGTCCCTGCCCGAATCCCTGCGCATCATGCGTCGCGCGTACGGCGGACCAGTGGACGTCGCTCACGACGGCCTGTGTCTCCCGTTGCCTGAGCCGACGACCGAGAGCAACGGAAAAGGGCCGGTATGAGACCGGCCCTTCCCGACGCAGCGAGCGCGATCTGCGTCGCCAACTGGAGCTCTTGCTACAGACTTCCCGCCGATCCGTTACACACTGCGCCGGCCGATGCTTCACCGATATAGGTCCCGACCGCATCCAGCACGGTGACGTGCATGATGATCCGGTCCTGATACGGCTGAAAACACTGGAACGTGCATTCGGCCTTGTGGCCGAGCGGGCCGGCGTTATTGCAATGGAAGGGCGAACTCAGGTGCGCGGTACCGCTGAACGACCAGTCGTACTGAAACGGCGACGGCGAGCCGGGACTCGACGCAGTGGCATCGCACACATTGACGCCGCACGACAGGGCCACGGCTGCGGACTGCGCCTGAACCTGCGGCGCCCAAGCGAACAGGCTTGAGGCTCCCGAAATAACGATAGATGCAAGCATGGACGGCAGTTTTTGCATGACCTTCTCCTTAAGTGAATGCGAAAACGGTTTTGCTCCGTACAACCTCTGCTGCAAGCGCGGCCGGCATGGCACCAACCGCCGAGTGGCGACCCGGAGCGCCCTATCGCACACCGGATCGCCACGACACCGCGGTTACTTCTTCGCCGCCGAATCGGCCTTCAGGCCCCGATCGATCAGCATCGGCTCGACGCTGGGCTCCTTGCCTCGCCAGTCGCGGTAAAGCTGGCCCAGCTCCACCGTGTTGCCGCGAGACAGGATCATGGCCCGGAAGCGGTCGCCGTTCTCGCGCGTCAGGCCACCGTGCTCCTTGAACCACTCGAAGCCGTCGTCGGCGAGCATCTGCGTCCAGAGATAGGCGTAGTAGCCCGCGGCATAGCCGTTGCTCCAGATGTGCTGGAAGTAGCTGGAACGGTAGCGCGGCGGCACGTAGGCGAGATCTATCTTGTCTTTCTTGAGCGCATCCGTCTCGAACTTGTCCGCATCCTGCTTCGGCGCATCCGGGCCCAGGCTGTGCCAGTTCATGTCGAGCAGGGCGGCGGCGACCAGCTCGGTCATGTCGTAGCCCTTGTTGAAGGTGCCCGCCTTCTTGATCTTGTCCACCAGCGCCTGAGGCATCGCCTCGCCGGTCTGATAGTGCTTGGCGTAATGGGCAAAGATCGCCGGATCGGTTGCCCAGTGCTCGTTGAACTGGGACGGGAATTCCACGAAATCGCGCGCCGTGTTCGCGCCCGACAGCGTCGGGTACTGCGAATCGGCAAACAGGCCGTGCAGCGCATGGCCGAACTCGTGGAACATAGTGATCACGTCATCGAACGACAGCAATGCCGGCTGACCCGCCGCTGGCTTGGTGAAGTTGGCGACGTTGTAGACCACCGGCTTGGCGCCAAGCAGCTTCGACTGATCGACGAAGTTGCTCATCCACGCGCCGCCGTTCTTGTTGTCGCGCTTGAAGTAATCGCAATAGAACAGCGCCATCGAGGTGCCGTCCTTGTCGAATACCTCGAACACGCGCACGTCCGGCTGATAGACCGGAATGTCCTTGCGCTCTTTGAAGGTCAGGCCGTAGAGCTGGTTCGCGGCGTAGAACACGCCGTTCTGCAGCACGTTGTCCAGCTCGAAGTACGGCTTGATCTGCCCTTCGTCGAGATCGTACTTGGCCTTGCGCACCTGCTCGGCGTAGTGGCTCCAATCCCAGGCCTCGACCTTGAAGCCGCCCTTCTGCTGGTCGATCACCGACTGGATGTCCTTGGCCTCGGCCTGCGCCCGTGCGGTGGCCGGCTGCACGAGGTCGTGCATGAACTTCAGCGCCGCATCCGGCGTCTTGGCCATCTGGTCTTCGAGCTTCCATGCCGCATAGTCCGGGAAGCCGAGCAGCTTGGCCTGTTCCGCGCGCAGCTGCGCGATGCGCTCGATGAGGGCCCGGGTGTCGTTGCCGTCGCCGTGTTCGGCACGGTCCCACGAGGCCTTGAACAGCGCTTCGCGCGTGGCGCGGTCGGTGAGGCTCTGGAGTTGCGGCTGCTGCGTGGTGTTCTGCAACGGCAGCACCCACTTGCCTTCGAGCTTGCGATCCTTGGCGGCCTGCGCGGCCGCGGCGATGTCACCGTCGGACAAGCCGGCGAGCTTGGCCTTGTCGTCCACGACCAGTGCGCCCTCTTTGGTGGCGGCCAGCAGCTTGTTGGTGAACTGCGTGCTCAGCGTCGACTCTTCCTTGTTCAAGTCCTTGAGCTTGGCTTTGTCGGACTCGGAGAGCTTGGCGCCGTTGTGCACGAAATTCTTGTAGACCACCTCGACCAGGCGCAGCGATTCCGGATCGCGCTTCAGCGAATCGCGCTGCTCATAGACGGCCTCGACGCGCTTGAACAACTTGTCGTTGAGATAGATGGCGTCCTGGTGCGCGGCGAGCTTCGGCGCCTCTTCTTCTTGCACCTTCTGCAGCGCGTCGCTGGTGTTGGCACCGGTGACGGCGTCGAACGCGTGCATGACGCGGGTCAGCAGCGCGCCGGCCTTCTCCATCGCGACGAAGGTATTTTCGAAGGTCGGGGGCTCCGGGTTGTCGGCGATCTTCTCGATCTCGGCAAGGTGCTGCTTCATGCCCTCCTCGATCGCGGGCTGGTAGTCGCTCTCCTTGATCTTGTCGAAAGGCGGCGCCTGGAACGGCAAGGTGCTGGCCACGAAGAATGGATTGGCCGACGGCGCTTCCGCGGTGGCCGGCGCCGTCGCGGCGACCGCCGGATGGTCGCCCGACTTGGCGGTGTCGTGGCCGGACTGCGAACAGGCGGCAAGGGTGAGCGAGATGGCGATCGCGAGAGCGCGGAGAGGCGGCATGGAAGCTCCCTGGTTCATGAAAAGACTCCCGACTGTAACCACAGCCGACGCGCCCTTCCAAGGGCCGGAAGTCAGCGGCCACGACCGCCCAGGCTAACGCTCGTCAGGCAGCGCGCATGTCGCGCAGCTCCCAGGCAGGACCGATCAGCAAATTGAGTCGGTGCCGCACGATGCTCATCGGCAAGCTGGTGATCAGATCGACGTCCGTGCGCAGATCGGCCACACGTGCGCTTACCTGCGCCGAAGCGTCCGTCGCGCCCAGCGCTGGATCGACTTCATCCGGGTCGGGCTGCATGCCGCGCCAACGCTCGAACAGGCCCGGCTCGCGCAGAGCGCTCTGTAGCGCTGCCGCGAAGTCGTTGGGGCCGGCCCCGTCGTAGCTGAGGCTGGGTTCCGGTCCACGCGCGCGACTAAGGTCGTCGACGGAAAGATAAAAGTGGCTTCGACCGGCCATGGCGGATCTCCCTGGATAAGCGAGCGCCAAGCATGCCCGAAGCGCGCCCGGGTCGCCCATGGATCGACGTCACGGATCGACGGCCATGGATCGACGATCATGCGCCGACGATGGATGTCACATCCAGTTCGCGCGCGGCCCGCGCCGGTTCGATGCCATGCGGCAGCACGCCCAGGCAGGGCATGGGCAGCAGCTCGCGCAGCGTGGCGAGGTTTTCGTCGGCCGCGTCCATGGCCGGATCGATGCGATTGGCGATCCAGCCGAGCAACCGGCAACCATCCGCCTCGATCGCCCGCGCCGTCAGCAAGGCATGGCTCAGGCATCCCAGACGCAGGCCCACCACGAGAATCACCGGCAGATCCCACGCCCTGGGCAGGTCCGAGGCGAACAGCCCCGGAGCCAGCGGCACCATCCATCCGCCGACGCCTTCCACCACCACACGGTCGTGGCTGGCGCGCAGCGCATCGAACGCTTCGCGCAAGGGAGGGAGCTCGATGCGCCTGCCTTCGTGGGCTGCGGCCAAGTGCGGCGACAACGGCTCGCGCAACGCGAGCGGATTGATCAGTTCATAAGGCAACGGCACGCTGCCCGAAGCGAGCAGTGCCATTGCATCGTCGTTGCGGCGGCCGTCTTCCGTCTCGCTGCAGCCGCTCGCCACCGGCTTCATGCCGCAGGCGGATTCGCCGGTATGGCGCAAGGCGTGCAGCAGGGCACAGGAAGCGTGGGTCTTGCCGATGCCGGTGTCGGTGCCCGCGATGAAAACGGCCGGGATGCTCATGCGGCGCTGCCGCTGGGGAAGGAAGGGCTCTGACGCATGCTCGGCGCTCCTCGCGAAAGTCGGCGCATAATACGGGCTTTGCCGCCGGACCTCCCGCCATGTTCGAAGTCGCCACCGCCACCTACGCCAGCAAGCGCGAGCATTACGAAGACCTGCGCGAGCAGGCCAGCGGCATCCTGGCGGGCGAGCCCGACCTGATCGCCAACGCGGCCAATTTCTCCGCCCTGGTCTTCCACAGCCTGCCCGATCTCAACTGGGCCGGCTTCTATCTGTTCGACGGCACGGAGCTCGTGGTCGGACCGTTCCAGGGCAAGCCCGCCTGCGTTCGCATCGCCATCGGCCGCGGCGTGTGCGGAACGGCGGCGCAAACGCGCCAGACGCAATTGGTGCGCGATGTGCACGCCTTCGAGGGACACATCGCCTGCGATGCGGCATCCAATTCGGAAATCGTAGTGCCGCTGGTGAGGAAGGACGGCACGCTGCTGGGCGTCTGGGACGTGGACAGCCCGCTGGTCGCGCGCTTCGACGAGGACGACCGGGCCGGCATGGAGGCGCTGTGCGCCGTTTTCATGGCCGCCGTGGACGGCGCAGCGGCCTGAGCCGACCGGGGCTCAACCGCGTTCGCGACGCAGCAACGCCACCACGGCTTCGCGCGCCGCTTCCACGCCGATGCCGTCGGCAGACGAGAACACCTGCGCCGTGGCCTCCAGTCCTTCGGACTCGAACTGGCGGCGCATGACCGCCAGCGCCTGTGCGGCCTGATTGCGCGAAAGCTTGTCGGCCTTGGTCAGCAGCACGTGGCATGGCAAGGCGGTGTCCTGGCAGAACGCCAGCATCATCCGGTCGAACTCCTTGAGCGGATGGCGGATGTCCACGATCAGCACCACGCCACGCAAGCTGCGCCGCCGGTGCAGATAGGCATCGATTTCCTGCTTCCAGTGCTCGCGCAGCGGCTCCGGGACCTTCGCATAGCCGTAGCCCGGCAAGTCGATCAGGCGGATATCCAGAGGTGCCATCCCCTCCCCCTGGACCAGCGGCGGCAGCGAAAAGGCCACCATCTGCTGGGTACGGCCGGGCGTCTTGGATGTGCGCGCCAAGCCGTGATGACCGGTGAGCGCATTGAGCGCACTGGATTTGCCGGCATTGGAACGGCCGGCGAACGCCACTTCGGCACCGTCGTCGGCGGGCAGTTGGCTGATGCGGTGGGCGGCCAGCACGAAGCGGGCGCCCTGGAGGGGATTCGGGGCCATGGAGAGGGGATTCTTCTGGTTTGACCGGCCCCGGTGGGGCAGGGATAATTCCAAGGTTTCTGCCAGTGACGGGCGCCGTCCATCGCGCGCCGTACAGCCATAAGCAGTTCTTCTGGAGACAAGTGTATGAGTTTTCGGCCCGCTGGTTCCCGGCCTGCTGTACTCGGATATGCCGTAGCCCCCGTCTTCGCGCTGTCCGCCGGCATCGCCTCGGCGCAGGACGCCAAGCCTGCCGCGGCGGCTTCCGTCGCCAAACCGGCCGCCGCTGCCTCCACTGCTCAACCCGCTGCCGAAAAGGCTCCCGCCGCCGAAGCCGCCCCCACGGGAACGAAGCTCGGCGATGCCGCCGCCGGTCAGGGCAAGGCCGCCGCCTGCGGCGCCTGCCACGGCATGGACGGCAACTCCAGCGACGCCCAGTATCCCAAGCTGGCCGGCCAGAGCGAGCAGTACATCGTCCGCCAGCTCACGAACTTCAAATCCGGCAAGCGCCAGAATCCCATCATGATGGGCATGGCCGCTCCGCTGTCGGATCAGGACATGCACGACATCGGCGCCTACTTCGCCTCCAAGGCCTCGCTTCCGGGCGTGGCCGACCAGGTACTGGTCGAGCGCGGCGAACAGCTTTACCGGCAAGGCGACGCCAGCAAGGGCGTGCCTGCCTGCATGGCCTGCCATAGCGTCGACGGCCGCGGCAATCCGGGCGCGATGTATCCGCAGCTCACCAGCCAGCATGCGCAGTACATCCAGGCCACGCTCAAGGCCATGCACGACGGCACCGCCTGGGGCGACGACGCGCACGCCAAGATCATGCCCAGCATCGCGCAGAAGCTCGACGACAAGGACATCGCCGCCGTAGCGAGCTACGTCGAAGGCCTGCACGCCGCGGAAAGCGCGGCCAAGCCCGCCACGCCCTGATCGACGACGCCGGCCTCTCGCCGGCGTTCTCGTCTTTCCCCCATGACTTCGAGGTCCCTCATGCTGAAACGCCTGCCGTTCCTGTTCGTCTCCATGCTGGCGATCGCCGCCTGCAGCCAGGGTAGCGACAACGGCACCGCCGCCCAGCAGTCCACCCCGGCCGCGACGCCGGCCTCTAGCGCTCCGGCGTCCCCAGCTCCGGCGACGCCCGCCACCGCCGCGGCACCGGCTTCCGCCGGCACGGCCGCCGCCGCGAGCGAGGGCGCCAAGTCCGAGACGCCCGCCCCCTCCGAGGCTCCGGCACCGGCGGGCAAGTCCGAACCGTTCGTCGACGACGGCAAGTGGGTGGAGGGCAAGCATTATTTCCGCATCGAGCCCGCGCAGCCGAAGGTCACCAATACGGACAAGATCGAAGTGGCCGAGGTGTTCTCCTACGGCTGCCCGGCCTGCAACCAGTTCCGTCCGACCATGGCCCAGATGGTGAAGGAACTGCCGGCAGGCACGCAGGTGGCCTATCTCCCGGTCTCGTTCAATCCGGCCGAGAATTTCCCGATGTTCCAGCGCGCCTACTACGCCGCGGAAGCGCTCGGCGTCGCCCAGAAGACGCACGAAGCCATTTTCGATGCGATCTGGAATACCCGCGAGCTGACCTCCTACAAAGCCAACGGCCAGGGCCTGCGTCCGGCCAGCGAGCTGCCGACCATCGACGACGCCGCCAAGGTCTACGCCAAGTACGGGGTGGATCCCAAGGAGTTCGTCGCGGTAGCCAATTCTTTCGCCATCAACACCAAGATGAAGCGCGCCGATGAACTCGTGCGCACCTACGGCGTCGAATCCACGCCGACCCTGGTGGTGAACGGCAAGTACCGCTTCACGCCCAGCAGCGCCGGCGGCTACGAGCAGAGCGTCGACCTGGCGAAGTGGCTGGTGTCGAAGGAAGCGGCAGGCAAATAACGGTTCGTCACGGCGGCCCGAGGCCGCCGGCTCGCGGAGAGAATCCTCATGTTCAAGCGTTTCGCCCGTCTGCGCGTCGCCGCGCTGCTCGCCGGCCTGGCCCTGACCAGTGCCTGCACGGCGTCCAATTCCAACGCTGCCGCCTCGTATACCGAGGGCAAGGAATACGTGACCCTTCCCGCCCCTGCCGAGCGCTATAGCAAGGACGGCAAGGTGGAAGTGGTCGAGGTGTTTTCCTACGGCTGCATCCACTGCGCGCACTTTGCGCCGAAGGCGGAAGAGCTGCGCAAGCAGTTGCCGCCGGGCGTCACCTTCAAGCTGCTGCCGGCCGCCTTCAGCGAAGCGTGGCTGCCTTACGCCCGCGCCTACTACGCGGCCGAGAAGCTCGGCGTGGTCGAGAAGACGCACCTGGACATCTTCAAGAAGAAGTTCGACGAGCACTATCCGCTGTCCACGCTCGACGAACTGGCCGATTACTACGCATCGCAAGGCGTGGACCGCAACAAGTTCATCGCCATCGCCACGTCACCCGAAGTCACGCAGCAGATCAAGAACGATCTGGCGCTGATCCAGAAGTGGGGCGTCGACGGTACGCCGACCATCGTGGTCGACGGCAAGTACCGCAGCAACGAAATCAAGACCCTGGACCAGCTGTCCAATCTGGCTCAGTGGCTCGCCCAGCGCGAGCTGACCGGCAAGTGATGCACTCGCGTGGGGCCGCGCCGCGGCCCCGCGTTCACGTCCGGGCGGGCATGCTTGCCGGGGTTTCCCGATCCGCCGCTTCCCTCCCGCACCGATGACTTCCAACGCCCCCGCCCCCGCCGCTCCCGAACGCCGCCTCCGGCTGCTGAGCTGCAACATCCTCGCGGGCGCGAGCGTGCAACGCTACAGCGAGTACTTCACGCGCAGCCTCAATGCGGTGCTGCCGGGCCGTAGCAAGCTCGACAATCTCGATCGCCTCGCTGAAGTGCTGCCGCAGTTCGACGTGATCGGCCTGCAGGAGGCCGATGCAGGCAGCCTGCGCTCGGGCTTCCTCAATCAGACCCGCTATTTGGCCGAAACCGCCGGCATGCCGTTCTGGAGCCACCAGCCGAACCGCCCGATGGCGCGGCTAGCGCACACCGCCAATGGCCTGATCAGCCGCCTGGAGCCGCGTAGCGTCCTGGATTACCAGCTGCCCAGCCGCATCCCCGGCCGCGGCGCACTCCTGGCTCGCTTCGGCGAAGGCAACGACGCACTGGCCGTGATGATCGCGCACCTTTCGTTGAGCGCCACGGCCCGCGCACGCCAGCTCGCTTTCATCGCGGAAGTGCTGCAGGACTATCCGCATGCGGTACTGATGGGCGACCTCAACACCGATGCCGACAGCGCCGAGATGCGGCACCTGTTCGCCCGCTGCAGCCTGGTGCCGCCGGCGCGATCGACGCCTACCTTTCCGAGTTGGAAACCGCGCAAGGCGCTGGACCATATCCTGACTTCCGAAGCCCTGCACCTGGAGAAACTCTGGGCGCTCCCGCAGGCGTTTTCGGACCACCTGCCGGTCGCCGCCGAAATCCGGTTGCCCGGCCACGTCGCTCCCCGCGCCCACAAGCTACGCCGATGAAATCTTCCTTGCGCCTGTCCCTGCCCTGGCTGCTGCTGGCCGCGATCGGCGTTCTCGCCGTGGCGATCCGCTACGGCCTGATCGAGCCTGCCGCCGTGGGGCATCTTTGCGAAAGCACGATCACCGCGCCTGCCTGGTGCCAATGGCGACAGATGTTGGTGCTCGGCTTCCTCGGCTACGGCTACGGTTGGGCCGCGCTCGCCTTCGCCGCGCTCGCGCTGGCGTGGAAGCATCCGGCCAGCGCGTGGCTGGCCGCCGCCGGAGGTCTGGTGGCGTTGCAGCTGTACTGCTACGAGGCGGGCGCGTTCGCGCTGCTGGTGGGATGCCTACGCCTGATCCGGCTGCAGGCGGGATCTGCTCCAGCCGACCAGGACCGGCAGAGCAAGAGCCAGATTCAGGCTCAACCATAGCCAGGCCGACGGGTTGAGCCCGAGGTCCTGCGCCACCACCGTCGCGGCCAATACCGGCACCAGCACCGCCAGGAAGCGTTCCTCGAGCCGCAGCCCGGCCGTTTCCGCCCAGCCGCTCAACCAGCCGGCCAGGCCGTAGCCCACGCAGGCCAGCGCGGCCAGCCCGATCGGGAAGTCGCGGTAGCGTCCGTCGAACACCAGCAACAACCCTTCCATCGCGAACAGGAACAGCCAGGCGAAGCGCATCCAGCCGCCGGGCAGCGGCGATCGCGCGCCGCCGGACATGCGAGCCGCGAGCCAGCGGGCAAGAACCGCCGCAGTCGCCAGCCCCAGGATGCATCCCGCCGAGGAAAGCACCCATTCCAGCGTGTCGCGGCAAGCGAAAAGCATTTGCCGGTACTGCCAGGCCAGCCCCACGCCCGTCGCGAAACCCGCCAGCGCAAGTACGCCCCATCCCGCCAAGCCGCGCCATTCGCGGCGAAGCAACCCGAGCAGCAGGAACAAGGCGGCGCCCGCACCGCCTGCGACCCAGCCCAGCCACCAGCGCGGCTCTTCCACGACGGGGCCGCGCATCGGGAATTTCGGCCGCGCGTGGACGTCGTAGATGCCCCAGTAGCCGCCCGTGGTGCCCTCCTGCGCGCGCTTCCACGGCTGGTCGAATGCTTCGATCACGTTGTAGGGCATGGCGACGCTGCCTGCGTACTCCAGGAATTCACGCAGATAGCGCGCCTCGTTGACGAGGCTGGCGCGCGCGGCGCGGCGCGGCTTGCCCGCGCTCGGCCAGCCCGTCTCGCCGATCATCACTTCGCGCCCCGGGAAAGCCCGCTTCATGCTCTGGTAGACGTCGGCCACATGGCGCACCGCGTGCTCGGGCGGCACGGGCTCGTCCTCCCAATAGGGAAGGATGTGGATGGTGAGATAGTCGACCGAGTCGGCCATCTGCGGATAGCGCAACCAGAACTCCCAGACGTCCGCATACGTCACCGGCACCGAAGCGGGAATCGCGGCGCGCACCTGGCGCGCATAGCCGGCCAGCGCCTTGGGCGACAGCTCGCCCCGCAACAGCACCTCGTTGCCCACCACGACGCCGCGCAGCACGTCCGGATGAGCTTTCGCCGACGCGATGCCGAGTTCCACCTGGCGCGCGTTCGCCACCGGATCGCGGCCGAGCCAGATGCCCATGATCACTTTCATGCCGTAGTGCCCGGCGATCTCCGGCACCGCACTCAGGCCCTGGCCTTGCGAATAGGTGCGGACGCAGTCGAAACGCTGCGAGAGCGCGCGCAGATCCGCGTCGATGCGTTCGGGGCTGATGAAGGCCTTCAGGTCGTACGGCGTTTCGCCCGGCTCGCGGAATGGCGCATAGGACACGCACGCGATGCGCGCGGAGGGCGCGTCCGGCAGGGACACCGGCCGGCCGAGCAGCCACCACCAGAGCGCCCCGGCGGCGGCGCAGAACGCCAGCACCAGCCAGACCAAGAAACGCGCGCGGGGCGAAAGCGACGGCGTGGACGACATGCGCTACCTGCAGGGAAATTGCGCCGGCCACGGCGCTTCGGGAGCGCGCAAGTCTAACAGGCGGCCATCGGCGCCCGATGGGCATGGGAGCGGCTTTAACGTGCGACTCAGCGGGTATCTGAGATTCTGGCGGGCTCGTCCGGTTCGCCGGAGACGCCGCGACCGGGGCGGTCCGGCCTACACTGCGCAACGATCGCCCCGTCGATCGGTACAAGGAGTTCTCATGTCCCAATCCGCCGCGCCGCGACGACTCGCTCGCATGCTTCTCGCCCTCGCCGCCGGCCTGCTGCTGGCAGGCATCGCGCAGGGAGCCGAACCCACCGATGCCCAGCGCACGGCCTTCAAACAGGCCTACGCCGCCGCTCGGCAGGGCGGGGACGGCTGGCGCGCATCGTCCGGAAACCTGGCTGACTATCCGCTCTATCCCTATCTGGAAGCGGCCGCGCTCACCCACGATCTGCGACAGCTCGACCGCGCGCCGATCGACGCCTACCTGAAGCGCTATCCGGACCTCATCCCCGCCGGTGACCTGCGCCGCGATTATCTGCTCGAGCTCATGCGCCGGAAGGACTGGGCCACCTTTCAATCGCTCTACCAGCCGGGGCTGGGCGACACGCTCACCTGCGGCGCCCTGCAGGCCCAGCTCGCCCAGGGCGGCCGTCTGGATTTCGAACGCGACCTGGCCGCGCTATGGGCCAAGCCCAACCTGCCGAACGCCTGCGACCCGGTGATCGCCGCCGCTCACGACCAAGGGCTGCTCACCACCCCGCGTTTGTGGGACCGCATCGACCGCGCGGCGGACGCCAACCAACAGGGCACCATCGCGGCGCTCGCCGCATGGCTGCCAGGCGAGGACGCACAAGCCGCGCAGCGCATCGCGCTTGCCCTGCGCGACCCGGGCGGCGCCGTGGCGAAGGCGGGGACGTGGCCCGACACCTCGCGCAACCGGCAGGCCGCGATGCTCGCGCTGGAGCGCCTGGCGAGGCGCCAATCGATCACGGCCGACAGTGCGTGGGAGCAGCTGCGCACCCATTTCACCTTCACCCCCGAACAGCAGCGGCGCGTGCTCTCCGCCCTCGCACTGTTCCACGCCACCGATTTCGACGACAACGCGCTCCAGCGCTTGGCCGCCCTGCCCGCTGCTGCGCAGACCGATGCCACGCGCGAGTGGCGCGTGCGCGTGGCGCTGTCGCAGCAGAACTGGCCAGCGACGCTCGCCGCTATCGACGCGATGACACCCGAGCAGAAGCAGGACGGCGAGTGGCGCTGGTTCCGCGCGCGCGCCCTGATCGCGCTCGGCCGGGATGCCGAAGCGCGCAGGCTACTGACGG
>JBCNOA010000052.1:0-20816 GCA_039594095.1 Dyella sp. | reverse complement strand
GCCGACAGCAGGCGGGCGTTGTCCGTGCCGGCCACGCCGTCGTTCAAATGCAGCGCGGGAAGTACGGCGAGATAGAGCACGCCGAGGACGAACGTGATCGCCACGCCCGCGGCGAAGCCCAACGCGACATTCCATGCGAACGGCCGGCGCAGGCCGACCGATGCGAGCGGCCTGCGTTCCACCTTGCGCACATAGAGCACGAGCGCGGTCACCGCCAGCCACCAGGCGATCTCGTAGGCCACCAAATGCGCGGTACCGGCGAACTCGTCGATCCATCGGCCGAGCGGCAGCCAGGCGAAGCCCATGGCGAGGATCAGGCCGGGCAGCACGAATGGAGGCGTGCGCCGCTCGACCATGGGTGCCGCCAGATTCATGGCGGCGTTCCCCCCGGTTCCGTGGACGGCGTAGCGGTGGCGAGGTCGATGAATCGGTCGAGCGCCGCGGTCGTGCGCTCGCGATCGCCGGTGCTCATGAGTTCGAGGAACAGCCCGTCGAAGACGGCGACGCAGAGCGTGGCCATCGGCGCAGAACGCAGGGGCGGCGACATCGCCTCCAACGCTGCGGCCAGGGTGAGCGCGGCGTCCTGTCGGAGGTGGGGTGCATAAGTGGCCGGCTGGCGCGCGGCAAGGATCTGAAGCTCGTAGAGCATCGCCAAATAAGGGTAATTGGCGTCGGCCACGGCCCAGTCCCACAGGCGGCGCAGCGGCGGGCGCGCGCCGCCGGGTACGGACGGGGTGTCGAGCAGAGTCGTCAGCGAGGCGCGGACGTGGCTGTGCATCGCGCCCAGCACCTCGGCCAGCAGGCCTTCCTTGGAGCCGAAGTGGTAGACCAGCAGCCGGGCGCTGGTGCCCACGCCGGCGGCAAGCGGGCGGAGCGAGAGGTCGGCCAGACCATGCTCCATCAGGTAGCCGATCAAGGCCTGGGTCAGCTCGTCTTTACGCGTCATGAAACGAACGTTACATGTAACGTTCGTTTCATGTCAATCCATGGCGGGGTCACGCCGCGCGGAAGGTCACCACCAGTACGTCCCGATGGGCCGGTCGCGAAGCATCGCGCGGCGTGACCGGGGTGACGCCATGGAACACGCGGGCGTCGTCGACCAGCGCGGCATCGAGCGGATGCGTGAGAGTAAAGCTGCCCAGCAGCGTGCCGTCCGCGGCATGGATGGTGGTGGTGCCGCTCTCGATATTCTCCCGGTCGACCAGCAGCACCAGCACGTAGTCCACACCGTCCCGGTGCACGCCTTCCGGCGTGGGCTCGCCGGCCTGGCCAACGCGGGCCTCGATGCGGAACTGATGCACTTCCACGTGCCAGTGGAGCGTATGGGGAGCGAGGGAGCCGAAGAAATCGCGCGCGAAGTGCAGGATCCGCTGCAGGGTGGCGCTCTCGGCGATGGCCGGAAGGACCGGCTCGAACCAGCGCTCGATGCCGCCCTGCAGGGTGTTGTAGTCCACGGCCTGGTAATGCGGCTGGTGGGGACGCCGCTCGAACGCTCCCTCGGTGCCTGCGCCGAAAACCGCATGGCGCCGCCGCCGGTGGCGACCCTTGGCGGCCAGGTAATCGTCCGGCCCCAGGTCGTTCCAGCTGGCCGCGAACGCGGGCCAGTCCGTCAGGCCGCCGCCGAGCAGGCGCTCCATCGCGTGGTGGGTGGCGAAAGCGAAGCCATCGTCCCGCAGCAGCTCGCGCAGCCTCTCGGGCGAGGCGGCCTGGTGGTCGGAGGTGGTCATGGGGCGACCCTGGGGAGTGGGAAAGCGGCCAAGCATAGCGCCGCGCCGGGGCGCGCGGGATGGCGGGCGCAAGCGCGCATGCGGGCATGAGATAGCCGTTCGTGCCGCGGTTTCGGGCGATTTTGGACGTCCAAACCGTATCTCCGGTCGATAACGGATGTGTAGACGTATAGACGTCCAAACTATTGACATGCCCTTGCGCACGCCGATACAGTGCCCGCCACTCATCGAGACCGGCTGAGGGACAGGCCCTTTGAAGCCGGGGCAACCTGCGGGATCCGCCCGCGACGGTGCCAACTCCTGCGGAGGCGCATAGAGCGCCGCCGAGAGATGGGCGAGCTTCGTGCCGGCAGTCCGCCGGCCGCGCGGCGACCTCTCCGGATCCGCAGGGCGATGCCCGAACCGGAGAGCGAGATGTCCAGCCAGCCCCTGACCGCCGCCGCCTCGACCGCCGCATGTAGCGTGGCGGGCGTTGCACGCACGGATCTCACCACGCAGCGCAGCTCCCGCCGCATCCGTCTTTCGCCGAAGTACGGCAGCCGCCCCTGCGACGTGGACGTGCGCTATCTGTGGTGCGGCGCTCCCGATGCGCCGACCGTGATCGTGCAGGGCGGCATCTCCGCCCACCGCGACGTGGTGGCGCTGGACGAGGAAGCCGCGCCTGGCTGGTGGCAGGACGCCGTCGGCGCCGGCCGCCCTATCGACCTCGATCGCTATCGCGTGCTGTCGATCGACTGGCTCACGCCGGTCGATCTGGACGGCGTCTCTGCCGTCTCCAGCGAGGACCAGGCCGACGCCCTGGCCGCGCTGATCGAAGCGCTGGGCATCGGCCGCGTGCATGCCTTCGTCGGTTCTTCCTATGGCGCCATGACCGGTTTGGCTTTCGCCGCCCGCCACCCGTACGCGCTTGATCGCCTGGTCCTGCTCGCCGGTGCGCACCGGCCGCATCCGCTCGCCACCGCGCAGCGCGCCGTGCAGCGCGGCATCGTGCGCCTGGGCCTGGAGACCGGCCAGCCCGAACAGGCCTTGTCGCTGGCGCGCCAGCTCGCCATGACGACGTACCGCGGCAGCGAGGAGTTCTCGCGCCGCTTCACCGCCGCGCCCGAATTCCGCGAAGGGCGCTTCCATTTCCCGGTCGAGGATTACCTGGAACACGCCGGCCGTCGCTTCGTCGAGCGATTCGATGTGGAGCGCTTCCTCGCGCTGTCCGAATCCATCGATCTGCACGACGTGACCCCTGAGCGCATCGCCGCACCCGCCACGCTGATCGGCTTTCCTTCCGATCGCCTGGTGCCTCTGTCCGATCTGTGCGAACTCCAGCGGCGCCTGTATGGCCCGGCCACGCTCGAGGTGCTCGAGTCGCCGTATGGCCACGACGCCTTCCTCAAAGAAACCCATCGCCTCGCGCCGCTGCTGCGCGACGCGCTGGCCTGAGCTTTCGAAACCCATCCATAACCACGGCACGAAGCGACACACGGAGATCCGCCATGACCGACACCATCGCCCCCTGTACCCGCGCGGTGCGCGCCGGCATCGAGACCGATACCCAGCACGGCGCCGTGGTGCCGCCGCTGCATCTGTCGACGAACTACGCCTTCACCGGTCTCGGCGGCAAGCGCGCCTACGACTACTCGCGCAGCGGCAACCCGACGCGCGACCAGTTGGGCAACGCTCTGGCCGAGCTCGAGCAGGGCGCCGGTGCGGTGGTGACGGCCAGCGGCATGGCAGCGGTGGCGCTGGCGCTGGAGTTGGTGCCTGCTGGCGGTCGCGTGTTGGCGGCGCACGACTGCTACGGCGGTACCTGGCGCCTGCTCGACGCTTGGGCGAAGAAGGGGCGCTTCAGCATCGAGTTCGCCGACCTCACCGACAGCGTGGCGCTGGCGGCCGCGCTCGCCTCCAAGCCGACGCTGGTATGGGTGGAGACGCCGTCCAATCCGTTGCTGCGCATCACCGACATCCGCCACGTCGCCCAGGCCGCGCATGCCGTAGGCGCGCTGGTGGTGGTCGACAACACGTTCCTTTCGCCCGCGCTGCAGCAGCCGCTGTTGCTGGGGGCCGACGTGGTCGTGCATTCGACCACCAAGTACATCAATGGCCATAGCGACGTGGTCGGTGGCGCGGTGATCGCGCGCGACGCGGCGGTGGCCGAGCAGCTGAAGTGGTGGGGCAATTGCAACGGCCTCACCGGCGCGCCGTTCGACAGCTTCCTCACCTTGCGCGGCCTGCGCACGCTCAGCGTGCGTCTGCGTCAGCACCAGGAAAACGCGCAGCGCATCGCCGAACTGCTGGATGGCCATGCGGCCGTGCGCAAGGTTTACTACCCAGGCCTGGAAGCGCATGCCGGCCATGCGCTGGCCGCGCGCCAGCAGTCCGGCTTCGGCGCCATGCTCAGTTTCGAGCTGGAAGGCGACGTGCCGCAGATCGAAGCCTTCGTGGATGGCCTGCAATTCTTTTCCCTGGCCGAGTCGCTCGGCGGCGTGGAGAGCCTGGTCGCGCACCCTGCCTCCATGACGCATGCCTCGATGGCGCCGGAGGCGCGCCGCAACGCGGGCATCGCCGACACGCTGCTGCGCTTGTCGGTGGGCATCGAGGATGGCGAGGACCTGGCGCGCGACATCGACGCCGCGTTGGTGCGCGTCTTCGCATCGCTCGCCGCCAAACGACGGGTGACCGCATGAGCGCGGTACTCGCCGAAGCCGTCGAGACGGCCAAACGCTCCGTACCGGCCCCGGCCAAAGGAGCGGCCATCGTGCTGTTGGGCACCGGCGTGGTGGGCGGTGCGCTGCTCAAATTGCTCAATACGCCGGCGGCCGCCTCGGTACGCCTGGTCGGCGCGGCCAATTCGCGTCGGCAGCAGACCGATCCTGAGCAGCTCGCCGATCGTGCGCTGCGCGAAAAGCTCAAGAGTCATGGCGATCCACGCGACGATGCGGCGCTGCTCGATGCGCTCGATGCCAGCGGCGCGGCCGTGAAGGTGATCGTCGATGCCACCGCCAACGCGGGACTGGCCGCACGCCACGCGGACTGGCTGGCGCGGGGCTGTCACGTCGTCACCGCGAACAAGGCCCTGGCCGGCGGCGAGCTTCCTGGATGGCGCGCGCTACAGGCAGCCGTCGCGGAAGGCGGCCGCTATGGCGACTCGGCCACGGTCGGCGCTGGCCTTCCCGTGCTTTCCACGCTGCGTCGTCTGCGCGCATGTGGCGATGCGCTGCTCACTCTGGAGGGCGTGTTCTCCGGCTCGCTCTCCTACCTGTTCAATCAGTACGACGGCAGCCAGCCTTTCTCCGCCTTGCTGCGCGAGGCGCGCAAACTCGGCTACACGGAGCCGGATCCGCGTTCCGATCTGTCCGGCGAGGACGTGGCGCGCAAGCTGCTGATCATCGCCCGCAACGCCGGCTTCGCGCTGGGCACGGACGAGGTGGATGTGGAAAGCCTGGTGCCCGAGTCGCTTCGCTCGGTAGACACGGATACCTTCCTCGCGCGCCTGGAGGAACTGGACGAGCCACTGGCGAGGCGTCATGCCGAAGCCAAGGCGCGCGGCGGTGTGCTGCGTTTCCTGGCGCGGCTCAATCAGCGCGGCAAGGCGCGCGTGGGGCTGGTCGAAGTGCCGGCGACCCATCCGGCGGCGCGCCTCTATGGCACGGACAATCAATTCGCACTCACCACCACGCGTTACCACTCGCAGCCATTGGTTATCCAAGGCCCGGGCGCGGGCCCGGAAGTGACGGCACAGGCACTGCTGGGCGACGTACTGGCCCTCGCATGACGCTCCAAGTCCCTCTTCCCGTCGGGGAGGGGGAGGGGCGGGGTGAGGGGAACCTACGGGCGTTGAAGCGAGAATTCAAAGCGAACGAGTGTTCGGCGCTTTTCTCTGCCGGCCAGCTCCCTCGTGCTCATTGCCGGCGCCTTCTCCCCGCAGCAGGCTCTCAGCTTTCCGCGTTCTCTTCATGCTCGACGACCACCGCGCGCGCCGTTGGATAAGCCCATTGCGCAATCATCGGCGCGAACCGGATCAGCACGAGGCCGATGGCCAGGTGCGCGATCAGCTGGTTGAAGTAGGCCCACGCCATGTACTCGGTAGCGCCGCTGAGCCCGCGCATGATGTTGAAGCCCGAAACGCCCATCTCGAGACCGGTGACGATCGTCCATGCGCCGATCGCGCGCAGCGCGACGCCGAACCACAGGAAAGGGGTCATTGCATCCTCCTTGATATGTCGCCGGCCGGAAGGGCCGGCGTCCGGCGCGGATGCTAGCGCATTCTCGCGCGCCGTCTGACGACAAAAAAAGCGCGGCGTTGGCCGCGCTTTTTTTCTTCGCAAGCGACGGGATCAATGCCCTGTCATGCGCCCCGCCTCGAACTCATCCGGCGGCACCACCGGTGCGCCCGGATGCGCCTGCGCTTCCAGCTCGGCAGCTTCCACCGACGGCGTGCGCCAGCCGGATTTCACGCCCCACAGATAGAACACCAGGCCAATGATGCCGACAACGAGTAGGTCAACACCGTAGGAAAGGTAGCCCTTGCCGCCGAAGGTGGTGCTGCCAGCCCAGGAAATGGCCGCCAGCGAGGGCAAGTAGAGGATCAGCCACCACGCACCCGATAGATGGCTCTTGAACGTCGACAGGATGTTGGCATCGGCGCGCATGCGGAACGTGGGGATAACCACCGTGAACATCACCCAGACGTACAGCAGCGCAGCGACGAGCAGTGCGGTGACCAAATCACCCATGCTCGGCGCGTAAAGGTAGAACGCGATCGCCAGCGCCACGAGCAGCACAGTCGGCGCGGCGGCCGCAAGCAGAAGAATCATCCGCTCGGCAGGCTTGAAGAAATCATCCGCCATCGTCTGGAAATAGAAGTACACCGGCAGCGCCACCACCATCAGCAGGATGATTTCGCCGGTCAGCGGCCACTTGGCCCAATACAGCAATTCCGTCGCCATGATGAAGGCGATGCCGGCCAGGATCGGCAGGCCGGCGATACGCAGCGGGCGGTGCAAGTTCGGAGCGGTGCGGCGCAACGTCATCGCGCTGACCGGGCCGGTGAGGTAGGAGATGATCGTCGCCACCGAGATCACCGCCGCCAGCGTGCCCCATCCGCGGAAGAAAAACAGGAACAGGAACGACACAGCCAGGTTGAACCACATCGCCGGGCGCGGGATGCCCCATTTCGGATGGATGCTGCCCAGGATCTTCGGCATCGTGCCGTTGCGCTCCATGCCGTAGATCATGCGTGCGGTGGTGGCGGTGTAGGTAATGCCGGTACCGGACGGGCTGATGAACGCGTCGGCGTACAGCAGGATGGCCAGCCAATTGAGGTTGACGATCACCGCCAGCTGCGCGAACGGCGAGCTGAAATCGATGCCGTGCCATCCGGCCTTGGCCAGCATTTCTGGCGGCACGGCGCCGAGGTAGGCGATCTGCAGAATCACGTACACGATAGTGGCCAGCACGATCGAGCCGATCACCGCGAACGGGATGCTCTTGCCTGGGTTATGCGCTTCGCCGGCGAGGTTCACCGGGCTCTGAAAACCGTTGAAGCTGAACACGATGCCGGCTGTCGCCACGGCGGTCAGCACTGCCGCGAAGTCGATAGCGTGCGAATCGCCGTGCACGCCGACGGAGAAGTTCTCGGTATGGAAGCCGCTGGCGATCAACGCCAGGCCGGTGGCGGCGGGCACCACCAGCTTGAACACGGTGATGGCGGTGTTGGAGCGCGCGAACAACTTCACGCTCCAGAAGTTCAGCAGGAAATAGATGATCACCAGCACGGCCGCGATGGCCAATCCGGGCGGCGTCAGTTCGCCGTGGCCGCCGGGAGCATGCATGTACAGGTCCTGCGCCCACTGCCACTTCCAGCCGGCCATGTACTGCACGGACGCCTCGGCCTCGACCGGGATCACCGACACGATGGCGATCCAGTTCGCCCACGCGCCGATGAAGCCCACCAGCGAGCCGTGGGAGTAATGGCTGTAGCGCACCATGCCGCCCGATTCGGGGAACATCGAGCCTAGCTCGGCGTAGGTGAGTGCGATGGTGGTGATGATCGCCGCGCCCAGCACCCAGGCCCAGACAGCGCCGGGGCCAGCCAGACCGGCGGCTTTCCAAGCGCCGAACAGCCAACCGGAGCCGATGATGGAGCCCAGGCCGGTGAGCATGAGCGCAAAAGGACCGACGTCGCGCCGGATGGAGCTGGAAGAGGACATGCAGACTCCCGCAGGATTTGGATCTCGACGGCCGCCCCCTCGGGCGGCACAAGGGCGGGATGATGACAGCCCCTAGCGCGGCTGTCAGCCTGCGGAGATCAGGGGAACGGCCTTGTCGGGATCATGCCAAGTGCATGTCGCGTCGCAACATTCGCGTGGCGACAAAGGGTTTGCCAACCCTTCACCGACGTATGGAGCTGGTGGCCGGGGCAGGCACGCCGCCCCGGCCACGGCCCGTCAATGGCTATCGAGCCACGCAGCGGCCTGGTTCAAGGCCCGCGCCCGCGCGGCGGTATCCGGATCGCCGCCCGAGCCCTGAATCTCCTTGGCGCTGGCGCGCAGATCGTTCGCCAGGTCCGCCTTGGTCGGCGCATAGGCTTCCTGCGGGAAGAAATTGGCGTGGCCGAGCACGTACATGACCTCGCCCACGCCCTGGCCCGGCGGCAGGCCCTCGTCGGCGGCCATCAGCATGTTGTACAGGCCGTTGCCGTCCAGGCCGGTGCGCTTCTGCGTGGCCAGCAGCGACTCCAGGGCCGGACCGTAGCCGTGCTCGCTCTGCAGCAACTGCGGATAGAGCGGAGCCAGATGCTGCAGCTGTGCCGGTGTCATGCCCGTATCCAGCAACTGCTTGACCTGATCCGGATCGCTGTTGGCCATGGCCTTGCGGGTGTCCTCATCCAGGCCCACACCGCCGTCGCCCAAGTACTTCTCGACCTGCTCGTGCAGCTCTTTCGCTTCTCTGTTGCCGTCGATCAGGCCGCCGACGAACTGGAACGGCGCGGAGACCAGGAGGCCGATGCCGTTGATGAAGGCGCCGGGCACTTCGCCGACGCCCGTGGTCTCCAGCGCGCTGCCGATCACCGAGAACATGTCGCCCACTAGGGCGCCGGCATAGACCGGATTGCTCTTGAGCTTGTCGAAGTCGGTGGCGAATGCGGCGGTGCTGGCGATCACCGCCAGGCCCGGCACGAAGCGCGCGCTGAACTTGGCGAAGGCTTCCGCGCCTTCGGTATAGCGACCGAACTTACCGGCGTCGGCAAGGTACTGCACGGCTCCGCTGGCCAGGCCGGCGGCATTGCCGCCGGCGGTGCTGTAGGCGTTGATCATCGAGGAGATGCTGTCTGCCTGTTGGCCGTTGTAGGCGCTGACCATGACCGAAGCCAGGGCCAAGCCCTTCCCGGCCGGCCCCATCTTGGCGAACTGCTCGCCCAGCGTCTTCGAATCGAACGCCTTGTCTTCGTTCTCGCCGAGCCGCTCGTAGTTTTCCTTCAGCGATTCCCAGCCTTCCTTGCCCTTGAACAGCGGCTCGACCATTTCCATCAGCTTGTCGGTCGCCGTCTTGCTGTCGCCCTTCGCTTCTACGAGCAACTGGCCTTGCGCCGAGGCGATGGCCTTGGGCAGGAAGTCGCTCTGATAGTCGGAGAAGCCGCCGAAAGCCTTGGACGCCGCGCTGTCGGATTGGATGGCATCGGCGAATGTCACAGCCGTTTCGCCCTGGCCGGACTGGGTCAGATCCTTCATGCACTGGTACAGCTGGCTGGCCGAGTCGGGACTGCGGCCGGCCGCGGCCACGAGAGCGTCCTTGTTGGCGTTCATGTACGCCGCGAGGTTCTTCGCGGCGTCGGCATCGGCCTGATACGCCTTCGCGTTGTCCGGATCCTTCGTATAGGCCTGGATGAAGGCCTTCTTCTGGTCGTCGCTGAGCGGCCCGGCGTTGGCGAGCAGCTCGGACAGGCGCTTGTCCTTTTCCTCTGCCGCGCCGTGCGCGTCCTCGTAGGCCTTGAGCGGACTGTCTTTGCTATAGGCCAGGTAATCGTGCAGGCCCTGGGTGGCCATGTTGGTCACGCCGTCGGCCTGCTCACCTTTGCCGTCCTGGCGCAGCGCATCGGCCAGCGCCAGCGCCAGCGTCGGACTGGCGCCATCGGAAACGGCGAGCTTGGTCGACTGGGTCGTGAAGCCATCCCAGCGCTCGGCCTGATGCACGTAGGCGCCGGCGATCTGGTTGGCGAGGTCCTGCGTCTGCGGGCCATCGCCCAGCGCACTGACCACGCGCTGCATGATGCCGTAGGCGCCCTGGCCGCCAGAGACCATTTCGCACTGCGCAATCTTTTGAATGGTGGGCATGCTCTGCTGCACCACGGCCGCGGCCAGCGGCGGCGGCAGGCCCTGCACCGTGTCGAGCAGGCGCTGCGCGGCGTCCGGAGCCTGCGTCTCGGCGTTGGCGTAATCGCTGACGCCGTTGTAGGGCTGGCCCACCTGGTTGGCCGCGTCTTTGATCCAGCCCTGCACCCGCGGGTCCGCGAGCACGGCGTCCACCACCTCCTGCGGCTGGCCGTCCAGGATGATGCGCTTGAGCTTGTCCGCCGGACTCCAATCGCCGGAGAAGTCGGGGATCAGCGCGCTCGCCTTGGCCTGCACCTGATAGTCATGGATGGAGCTATTGAGCGTATCGGTGAGCGTCGCATCGCCCGGATGGCGCGCCAGGATGTCGTTGCCGGCGCTGGCGGCGATCTGATCGGTGGGCGTGCGGAAATCCGGCGGCACGCCCTGATTGCGCGAAGCCACGACGCCGTCGATCTCGTTCTTGATGGCCTGGTCCATGGCTTTCTTCGCCGCGTCGACCTTGGCCGACTCGTCGCTGTAGAGCTCCGAACGAATACCCATGTTGTGCGGCGCGTTGCGCATGGTGTCGTCGCGCTCTTTCACGGCCGCCTGATAAGCCGTGATCGCCGCATCGGTCTTCTGAGCCGGTGTCTGCGGCGCCGGGGCCGATTGCGCGGTGGCGGGCGCGACGGCATGGGGCGGCAGGGTCAGCACCTGGCCGGGCGACAGCGTGCTGTCGACGCTGATGTGATTGGCGCGCGCCAACTCCTCGGGCGTGACGCTGTATTGCTGCGCGACCTGCGTCACCGACTCCTTGCCGGTGGCGGTATAGGTCTGCGGCGGCGGAGCCGGGGGCGGGGTGTAGCCGAGGGAGGAGCGCGAGTCGACGTAAGTCATGGCGGATCGTCCATGCCGTGGGGATGTCGCCCGGCATTTAGAACCGCTGTCATCGCCCGGCAATACGGGCTTTCCCTAGGCTCAGGATCTTGCGTCGCGGCGTGTGGCCGAGATGCCGCTTTTCGCGCTCGTCGGCGGCCTTTGCCGCGAGATCCTGCGGCGGCCGCCGGTGCGGGCGAGGCGCCCGCTCAGCACTCGATGACGTTGACCGCCAGCCCGCCGCGCGAGGTTTCCTTGTACTTGTCCTTCATGTCGCGGCCCGTGTCGCGCATGGTGGCGATCACCTTGTCCAGCGAGACGCGGTGCTTGCCGTCGCTCTTGAGCGCCATGCGGCTGGCGTTGATCGCCTTCACCGAACCCATCGCGTTGCGCTCGATGCAGGGAATCTGCACCAGGCCGCCGATCGGGTCGCAGGTGAGGCCGAGGTTGTGTTCCATGCCGATTTCGGCGGCGTTCTCCACCTGCAGCACATTGCCGCCCAGCGCAGCGGTGAGGCCGCCGGCCGCCATCGAGCAGGCCACGCCGACTTCGCCCTGGCAGCCCACTTCGGCGCCGGAGATCGAAGCGTTCTCCTTGTAGAGGATGCCGATCGCCGCGGCCGTGAGCAGGAATTCGATCACGCCGTCGTCGTTCGACTTCGGGCAGAAGCGGAAGTAGTAGTGCAGCACCGCCGGCACGATGCCGGCCGCGCCGTTGGTCGGCGCGGTGACCACGCGGCCGCCGGCCGCGTTTTCCTCGTTGACCGCCAGCGCGTAGAGATTCACCCAGTCCAGGATGGTCAGCGGATCCTTCAGCGCCGCTTCCGGCTGGCTGCGCAGGTCCTGTGCCATGGCCGGCGCGCGGCGCGCCACCTTCAGGCCGCCGGGCAGCACGCCGGGCGAGCGCAGCCCGCGCGTGACGCAATCCTGCATGGCCTTCCAGATGTTGAGCAGGCCGGCGCGCGTCTCCTCCTCGCTGCGCCACACCTTTTCGTTCTCCATCATCAGCTGCGCGATGGTCATGCCGTGCTGCTTGCACAGCGCGAGCATCTCGTCGCCGGTGGAAAACGGATAGGGCAGGGCCGTGGTGTCGGCCACGATGCGGTCTTCGGCCGCCTCGTCCTGGTTGACCACGAAGCCGCCGCCCACCGAGTAGTAATCGCGCGTGCCCAGTTCATGCCCTTCGGCGTCGTAGGCGGTGAAACGCATGCCGTTGGTGTGGAACGGCAGCTTCTGGCGCTTGTTGAACACCAGGTCGCGCTTCTCGTCGAATTCGATCTCGTGCCGGCCCAGCACGCGCAGGCGCTTGCTGCCGCGAATGCGCTCGAGCACTTCCGGGATGCGGTCCGGGTCGACCGTGTCGGGATGCTCGCCTTCGAAGCCCAGCAGCACGGCCTTGTCGGTGCCGTGGCCGCGGCCGGTCATGGCCAGCGAGCCGTACAGCTCCGCGCGCAGGCGCACGACGCGGTCCAGCACGCCTTTCTCTTCCAGCCAGCGTTCCGCGAAGCGGGCGGCGGCGCGCATCGGGCCCACCGTGTGGGACGAGGACGGACCGATGCCGATCTTGAAGAGGTCGAATACGCTGACGGCCATGGCGGGATGCGGGCTGGAGAGGGGAACCCGCTATTCTACGCACGCCCCCGCTTCGTCGCAGTCCGTACGCAACCGTCTGTTGGCATGGCCGACCTGATCCTCTACCAGCGCGATTACTGTCACCTGTGCGACCAGGCCCTCGCGGTCATGGCCGAAGCGCGCGCGCCGGACTTCGACAGCCTGTGGGTGGACGACGACCCGGTGCTGGAATCCCGCTACGGCACCCGCGTGCCCGTACTGCGCGATACGCGCGACGGACGCGAACTGGACTGGCCGTTCGACGCCGGGGCGCTGCGCGCCTTCCTCGCCGCCGCAGGCGCGGTCAGCGGGACCTGAGCCGGCGCAGGATCTCCTCGCGCGCCTCGCGCAGGATGGAATCGCGGTCCAGGCTGGCGACGATGTCCGCCACCGCCCGCTTTGCCCCCAGATCGCCCCACGACTTGCCGGCTACCAGGTAGCGTTCGGCGGCGCGCCCGATCAGCACGGTGGCGTACCAGGCCAGCGCTCCCTGCGCGGCCGCCGTGACCAGCACGGACAAGCCGGCGCTCACGCCCTTGAGCGCCGAGGCGGCCAGCTGCATGCCCCATACCGCACCCATCAGAGCCGCCAGCTGTGCGGAAATGACGGCTACCAGGCGCCCGGATTCGGCGCGCGTCAGCGGCAGGCCGTAGACGCGCGAGAGCTGCAGCACCATCGCTGCATCCATGCCCGCGGCGGCGAGCAGATCGGCCACCGGAATGGGATTGAGCGCGACCGCCACGCCCTTGGCCAGGCAGTAGTTGCGGATCAGCTTGTCGGCCAGGCGCCGGCGGCTTTCCGCGATGCGCGTGCTGACCTGGTCGGTGAGGCGGCTTGCATAGAGGCCGGCGTTGAGCGCGGAGAGCGTCTTGCCTTCGCGCCGCGCAATGGCGAGTAGACGCTCGCGCAGCGCGGCGACGTCGGGCGGCGAGGCCTCTTCGCGAACATGCTCGCGGCCGCGCTCGTCGACCTCGACCAGGCGCCGCGGCGTGGGGCGGGCGGTTACGGCCACGACGTCGTCCCCCCGCACCAGGCCGTGCGCGCGTTCGCGCAGATGGTCCAGCAGCGCCTCGCGTTCGGCGGGCGCATAGCGATCGGCTTTGTTGAGCGCGAGCAGCAGCGGACGCTGGGTGGCGGCGAGTGTCCTCAGCGCGTCCAGTTCGTCGCGGGTGAGGTCGCCGTCGGCGACGAATACCACCAGATCGCTGACCTCGGCCACATCGAAGGCGAGGCGTTCGCGCGCTTCGCCTTCGAGTTCGTTGATGCCGGGCGTGTCGATCAGCACCAGGCCTTCCTCGCGCGCTTCGTCGAGCGCGGCCTGCTCGGCCTGAGTGGTCGTGCCGTGCAGCACGCCGACGGCGAACGCCTCGCGCCCCAGCAGCGCATTGCCCAGCGCGGACTTGCCCGCGGACACGCGGCCGAATACGGCAACGTGCAGCTCGCCGCGCTCCAGCCGCTCGAGCATGCTCTCGACGCGGACGAAGTCGCCGGCCAGTTCCTCGCGGATGGCCGGCGGAATGCCGGGATCGTCCAGCAGGCGGCGAAGGCTGTCGACCATCCGCGCCTGCGCGTGTTCGGCCGCGGGTGCCGGACCGGCGCGTTCCGCCTCCGGCTTGACCAGCCAGCCGCGCAGGCGCCGCCACAGCGGAAGCTCGGCCACGCGTTTCTTACTTCGAGGCGAGCACGAGGTGCGCGTTCACCTTGACGTCGCCGCCGATCACCGAGGTATCGGCGTAATCGCCGCCGCCCACGCCGAAATCCAGGCGCTTGACGGTGCCGGCCACATCGAGCGTCGCGCCGGTACCCGCCGGCTTGAAGGTGACGTTGAGGCTCACCGGCTTGGTCACGCCGCGCAGCGTGAGGTTGCCGTCGGCGATCACTTGCGCACCGTTCTGGCGGAAGCCGGTGGTGACGAAGTGGGCCTTGGGGAATTTCGCGACGTTGAAGAAATCGGCGGTCGGCAGCGCGCCGTCGCGGTCCTTGTCGCCAGTCTTCACGCTGGACAGGTCGACTTCGACGTCGAACTTGGACGTGGCGAGCTTGGCCGCGTCATAGCTGATCGCGGCGGTCCACTTGCCGAACGTGCCCTTGAACGATTCGCCCTGGAAGGTACCGGTGAATCCCAGCTCGCTGCCGGGCTGCACAGTGTAGTCGGCCGCGCCGGCAAGGCCGGGCAGGGCGAGGGCGAGCAGCAGTGGAGCGAAGGCGTAGCGTTTCATGTGCGATCTCCTTGAGAGGGGGCATCGCCGCGCGGGCGGCGGAAGGGAAGCATGCGCAGCAGCGTGTTGTCGCGATCGAAGACATGGTGCTTGAGCGCTCCGCCGACGTGGGCGATCAGCACCAGCACCAGAAACCAGAACAGATACTCGTGCACGCTGTGCGCCATATGGACGCCGGCGTCGTCCGTCTGGATGACCGTCGGCAGCGCGGGCAGATTGAACAGCTTGAAGAACTGCAGCGGCTTGCCCACGACGGAGTTGAACCACCAGCCGCTCAGCGGCAGGGCCGCGATCAGGACATAGAGCAAGGCATGCGTGAGATGGGCGGCACGCTGTTGCCACGCCGGTGCCGGATCTTCCGCCGGGCGCCCGTCGCGCCAGCGCCACAGCACGCGCAAGAGGAACAGCGCCAGCACGGTCAGCCCGATCGACTTGTGCAGGGCGAGCCAGGTGATCTGCTGCATCTTGCTGCTGGCCAAGTCCATGCACAGCCCGAAGACGCCGTTGCCGATGATGAGCAGGGCCACGGTCCAGTGGAAAAACTTGGCGACCGCGCCCCACTGGCGGTCGTTGCTGCGCAGACTCATGGTGTCTCCTTGTCGGCATGGCCGCTTGCGTCCGGCTTGGCGCCAGGCCCTGTGCCAGGTTGGTTGTCGTCGAGAATGGCTTCCAGCTCCAGCCAGACCGTCACCGTGCGGCCGATGGAGTTGGGTGTGGCGGTGATGCCGAAATCGTTGCGGTCCAGGGTGGTGCGGGCAGAGAACCCGGCCACGGTGTGCAGGCCGTAGATGGTCTGGCCGATGCGATTGACGGTGAAGGGCAATTCCACCTCGCGCGTGGTGCCGCGCAAGGTCAGCTTGCCGCGCAGCACGCCGTTCGTATCGTCCTTGCGTTCGACCGCGGTCGACACGAAATGCGCGTAGCGCGCTCCGGCGCCGCCCAGATAGGACTTGCCGAGCACGGCCTTGTTCCACTCCGCATCGCCCATGTCCAGCGAGGCCAGGTCGATGTCCAGTTCGGTCGCCGAGCCGCTCCAGTCGTCCGGGTCGAAGCGGATCCAGCCCTTGGCGACGTGCAGCCGCCCGAACGGCCGCGAAAAACCGTTGTGGTCGATGCTGAAGACGATCTGGCTATGCGTGGTGTCGTAGCGGTAGGTCGCCGGCGCGCCATGCGCGGCGGTACCGCAGGCCAGCGCGGCGGCCAGGGCGAGAGCTTGGAAGGTGGCGCGTGCGGTGGACATGGCGTGGAAGTCTGGACGATCGGCCAAGGTGGCGCCAGCGGCTTCGCCTTGAACGGATTGTTTCGTTTTCACTCCTTACCGGCTCACCGCAGCTTTTACTCCCTCGTCCTTTCGGGGAGATAAGGCGGAGCGCCTGCCGCGGCGCGAGGCCCGGTCACGCTTCGCGTTCCTTCAGCGCGTCCATGGTCAGCGCGGCGAGCTGTTTCATCCGAGCGCCGTTGCCGTCGGCCAGCAGGCCTTTCAACTTGTCGGCCGCATCCGCCTGATCCAGCGTCTTGCGTTCGGCCAGCGAGGCGGCCAGGGCGCGGCCGAGGCTGTCGAAGATCAGGGCATAGGCAAAGGCGTGCAGCACGCCGCCACCCAGGGTGCCCAGGCCGGGAAACGCCTTCAGCGCATTGCCGGCGATGGCCAGCACGAGCGAGCTGCCGGTGCGCAGGGTGAGCCGGGCCTGGCGGACGAAGTCGTCGATCTGCACATCGCTGGCGGGCACGCCGTAAAGCTGCGCCAGTTCGCGCGTGAGCGCGGCGGCCAGCGCGCCCTGGATTACGAGGTCGCTGCCCGGTGCGATCGCGGCCAGCGCACCGACCACGGCACGCCGCGCATAGCGGCGCACGATGCGTTCGGCCTCATCGGCGCGGGTCTGCGTCTCCAGCACGCCCAGCCGTTCGTGCAGGCCGGCCAGCACGGCGCGTTCGCGCTGTTGTTCCAGCCCTTCCGCGCCTGGAGCGGCCAGCCGTCCGATCGCTTCGATCAACGGCCCGATGGCGGGTTTGCGCTGGCGCTCGACCTGCTCGGTGGAGCCATCCGGCAGCTGGCGCAGGAAACGCTCGCCGCCGCCTGCGCTGATCGCGACCACGTCCGTCGCGTCGCCGTCGAGCCGGCTGCGCAGGCGGTCGAGCAGCGCCGTGCGTTCCGCGCCGCTCCATTGGTCGGCTTTGTTGAGCGCTACCAGCAGCGGCTTGCCGAAGGCGGCCAGCCAGCGCACCTCGTCGGCCTGCGTGCGCGTTAGGTCGCCGGCGCAGACGTAGACCACCACGTGCGACCTCAGCGCCTCCTCGCGCGCGATCGCTTCGCGCGCTTCGCCACCGGCCTCGCGGCTGCCGGGCACATCGGCGAGCGTGAGTGTGCGGCCATCGGGCAGGACGGCATCGACGTGAACGACCTGACGGGTGGTGCCGCCGCGCGCGTCGCTGGGCACCGTGGCATGAGGCGCGAGCGCGCGGACCAGCGTGGACTTGCCCGTGGAAATCTCGCCGAACAGCGAGGCGTAGACCCTGCCGGCCGCACGGCGCCGATCCAGTTCGCCGAGCTCGACGGCGAATGCGCCAGTGTCCGCACCGCGTTCCCGCAGCTGGTCGATGCGCCGCTCCAGCGTCGGTCGGTCCGGCGCCGCCACCGGCCGGCGCGCGCGGCGTGGGCGCAGCAGCCACCACAGCACTGACAGCCCGGCCAGGGCGAACAGGCCCAGTGCGCTGCCTAGCGTCCATTGCAGCCAGGCCGGCAACTGGAGAAAGCGCTGCGCCAGCGCGAGCGCGCGCTCGGCGGCGGCGAACAACAGCCAGGCGAGAGCGGCGAGCGCGAGTGCGGCGAGCAACAGGCGGATGCGGCGGGGCATGGACGGCATTCTAGTGGGGGCTCCGGCGGACTCCGCGAGGCGCGTTTGGACGGGATTTTCCCCGTGAAGACGATCTTCACACTTCAGTGGTCGAACGCGCCTGTCCGATTTGGCATGATCGCCTTGATCGGGGGGGTATTCATGTTGTTTTCACTGCTGCTGGGCTTGGCCCTGCTCGCGCCTCAGGCGGCCGCTGCCGATACGTCGGCGACGCCTTCGCCGGCGTCGTCGGCGGGCGTGCTGCCCACGCCGCAGTTCCGCCGCTACGGCACCGCCAACGGCCTGCCGAGCAGCACGGTCTATGCCGTCGCCGAGGCGCCCGACGGCGCGATGTGGTTCGGCACCAAGGGCGGCCTCGCGCGCTACGACGGCGTGGCGTTCAAGGTCTATCGCCACATCGCGGACGATCCGCATTCGCTGCCCGATAACGGCATCGCTTCGATCCTGTTCGATCGCCAGGGCCGCCTGTGGGTGGCCGGACTGGAGGCGGGCTTGAACCGGTTCGATCCGGTCACGCAGACCTTCCTGCATTGGCAGCACGATCCGGCCAATCCGGACAGCATCGGCAGCGACAAGGTCTGGGGGATGGTCGAAGGCCCCGACGGGGCGTTGTGGATCGGCACGCAGCACGGCCTGGACCGCATGCGTCCGGACGGCAGCGGCTTCGACCACATCGCCGCGCCGCCGCCGAGCAACGACCCCAGCGGTTTCGGCGCCGTCGGCGCGCTGTACGTCGATCCGAAAGGCCGTTTGTGGATCGGCACGGACGATTCGGTGTACGTGCGCGAGACGGACGGGCATTTCCGCAAAGTGCCGCGCGAGCAGCCGGGCCAGACGATGTCTCCATGGAGCATCGAGGGCGGCGACGGCGACGAAGTGCGCATCGCCGACGCGCACGGCCTGCTCGTGGTGGGCGCCGACGGCGTGGCGCGGCAGTTCTGCAAGGACATCGCCGACTTCAACGTGCTCAGCAGCGCGCGCGACCGCGCCGGGCGCCTGTGGATCGGCACGCAGCGCGGCCTCTATCTGCAGATGCGCCGCGGCGGCCCGGTCCAGCCGGTGCTCAACCAGCCGCTGCTCTACGGCAATCTGCCGGGCACCTGGGTGTGGAAGATCCTGCAGGACCGCGAGGGCGGCCTGTGGGTGACGCTGTTCGATGGCGGCGTCGGCTATCTCGCTCCCGGCTGGAACAGCGTCAGCCGCTTCACCTACATCCCGGAGGACAAGGACAGCCTGCGCGACTCGGTGGCCACCACCATGGCGCGCGGCCTGCGCGACGGGCACGTGTGGGTGGGGCAGCGCGGCGGTCGCGTGGACAAGCTCGATCCGGTCACCGGCAAGGCCGAACACGTCATCACCGGCATGCGTGGCGACGTGATCGGCATGACGGAGGACGCTGAGGGCCGCCTGTGGGTCGCCACGCAGGGCAGCCTCTATCGCTATGCCAACGGCAAGTTCGACCGCGTGCCGAATACCGGCAATGGCATGTTGCATCCGCTGGAAGTGGAGCTCGGTCCCGACGGCAAACTCTATGCGCGCACTTTCTCCGAAGGCTTGTTCCAGGTGGACCAGGAAACGCTCAAGGTGAAGCCGGTGAGTTTCCTTCCCGCCGAGGAAAAGACGCATTGGGGTTCGCAGCTCACCCTCATCAGCGGCATGTTTCTGTACGCCAGCGATGGCGGACTGTGGCGGCTGGATGCGACCGGCGACCATTTCGAACCGGTGCCGGGCGTGCGCGGCGGCAAGATCGACGTCTTCATGTTCAGCGACGACGGCAAGAGCGCCTGGGTCGCGCGCGCGGACGGCCTGGAACGCTACCGCCGCAGCAGCGACGGGCTCGTGCTGGAGCGCAAGGTCGACGCGCGCCACGGCTGGCCGGCCGTGAACGTGATGGATCTGGCGGTGGACAAGCGCGGTCGCGTGTGGATCCTCGGCCGCGACGGCATGTGGCGTTTCGACCCGGAGCGCGGCTCCTTCCGCAAGTTCGGCTTGCAGGACGGACTGAGCAATGGCGAGTTCATGCGCGGCTACGCGGTGATGCCGGACGGCTACATCTATGCGGCCACGATGGGCGGCGTCATGGCGTTCAACCCGAATCAGGACGAGGTGGTTACGCCGCCACCGCCCGTGAGCATCACGGGCGTCAGCGTGCGCGGCAGGAATGGTTTGCAGGCTGTGCCGCTCGGCGACGGACCGCTCGAACTGGACTGGCGCGCGCGCGGCCTCAACATCGAGGCGCGCGTGTTCTCGTACATCGATCCGGCCGCGAACCGCTACCGCTTCCATCTCGACGGTCTCGACAACGAGTGGGTCGACACCGACACGCGCGGCGAGCGCGAGTTCGCCAGTCTGCCGCCGGGCGATTACACCCTCAGGGTGATGGGCGCAGGCGCCGATGGCGTGTGGGGCCGCGTGGCGGCGCCGTTGCGCGTTCACGTGCTGGCGCCGCCGTGGGAGCGCTGGTGGGCATGGGGTTTGTACGTGCTGGCAGTGCTCGCGATCGCGCTGTTGGCGCTGCAGGTATGGCGGCGCCGCCTGGCGCAACGCCACCAGATGCAGCTGGCCGAGCAGCGCAGCCGTCTCGCCGAACAGGCCAGTGCCGCCAAGACCCAGTTCCTGGCCACGCTCAGCCACGAGATCCGCACCCCGATGACGGGCGTGCTGGGCATGGCCGAGCTGTTGCTCAACAGCGGATTGGGCTCGCAGCAGCACGAATACGCGGAAGCGATCCAGCGTTCCGGCAAGATGCTGCTGAAGTTGTTGAACGATGCGCTGGACCTGGCGCGCATCGAAGCGGGCAAGTTTTCGCTCGAACCGGCGCCGTTCGACCCGCGCGCGCTGGTGCGCGACATCGCCGCGCTGGAGCAGGGGCAGGCGCGCGCCAAGGGGCTGGCCTTCCATCTGGAGATCGCCGACGACCTGCCGGCCCGCGTGATGGGCGATGCCCTGCGCGTGCAGCAGATCCTGCTCAACCTGGCCAATAACGCCTTGAAGTTCACCGAGCACGGCAGCGTCACCCTGCGCGCCACCCGCGAGGCGGGAGAGCTGCGCTTCAGCGTGATCGATACCGGCCCAGGCATACCGGAGGCGAGCCAGGCACGCCTGTTCCAGCGCTTCGAGCAGGCCAGCAGTCCTCAGCGCCGCGCGGGCAGCGGTCTGGGCCTGGCGATCTGCCGCGAGCTGGTCGCACTGATGGGCGGCCGCATCGAGCTGGAGTCGAAGG
>JBCNOA010000051.1:0-20851 GCA_039594095.1 Dyella sp. | reverse complement strand
AGCGCCAGGGTCCCCCCGCTGATGGTGGTGCCGCCGGTGTAGGTGTTGGCGCCGGTGAACGTCTCCACGCCGCTGCCGATCTTGGTGACGCCGCCGGTACCGGCGATGGCGCCGCTGAAGACGCCGTTGGCGGCGCCGCCGACATCGAGCATGTTCGCGCCCATGTTCACGGTGCCGCCGCCGGTCAGCGTGCCGAAGCTTTGCGTGCCGTTGCCGGCGGACAGGTCGAAGGTCGCGCCGACGGCGACGTTCACCGTGCCGCTGCCCGCAAGACTGGCGCCGGCGCCCAGAGCCAGCGTGCCGCTGTTGATGAGCGTGTTGCCGAGATATGTGTTGGTACCGTTCAAGATCAGCGCGGCGGTACCGTTCTTGATCACGCCACCGTTGCCGCTGAGGCTGCCGTTGAGTGTGAGCGCGTTGCTGCCGCCGAAGGTGAGATCGGCATTGAGCAGCATGTCATTGGCGAGGGTGACGGCAGTGCCTGCATCCAGCGTGGCCGCGCCGCCCACGGTGAGCGTGCCGGTGCCCAGCGCGGTGTTGCTGCCTACCGTGAGGCCGCCCGCATTGAGCGTCACGCCGCCGCTGAAGCTGTTGTTGCCGGACAGCGACTGCATGCCGGCGCCCAGCTTGATCAGGCCGCCGGTTCCGCCGATGTCGCCGGCGAAACTCCCGCTGCCGGCACCGCCCAGCGAGAGCGTATTGCCGCCGAGATTCACGTTGCCGCCGGCCCCCGCCAGCAGACCGATCGTCTGGTTGCCGCCGCCGGAGATGTCGAACAGCCCCGTACCGCCGAGCGTCACGGTGCCCGTCGAACTGAGGCTGCCGCCCGTCCCGAGCGCCAGCGTGCCGCCGAGGACACTGGTGCCTCCGGTGTAGGTGTTGGCGCCGGTGAGCGTGAGCGTGGATCCGCCGTTCATCGCGAGGCCGCCGCTGCCGGAGATCGCACCGGCCAAGGTCAGCGCGCCATTGCCCTGTACGGTGAGTCCGGCACCGCTGCCCAGCGCGATGCCGTTGGCGAGGGTGACATTACCGTTGGCGGCGAGCGTGCCGTTGCCGGTGACGCCGAGCACGCCCGTGCCCAGTGCCGCGTTGTCGCCGACGGCCAACCCGCCCGCGCCGAGCGTGACGCCACCGCTGAAGGTGCTGGCGCCGTTCAGCGTCTGCACTCCCGCACCGTTCTTGATCAATCCGCCCGTGCCTGCGATGGCACCGTCGAAGACTGCGTCCGCGGCCCCGCCCAGCGTGAGCAGGTTGGCACCGAGATTGACTGCAGTGCCGCTCACGCCGGCCAGCGAACCGATCGTCTGGTTCCCACCCGCGCTGATATCGAAGGCCGCGCCCGCGCCACCGAGATTCACCGCGCCGCCCGCCGCGAGGCTTCCGCCCGTGCCGATGGCCAGCGTGCCGGCACCGATCGTGGTGCCGCCCAGATACGTATTGGCGCCGGTCAAAGTGACGGTGCCCGTACCGGCTTTCACGATGCCGCCGTTGCCGCCGATGACGCCGCCGAAGCTCAGATTGGAGCCATCGCCGAAAGTGAGGTCGTTGTTGCCTAGCACGACGCTCGTGCCCGCCGCCCCGGAGAGGCCGCCGATGGTCTGGCTGCCGCTAGCCGCGGAAAGATCGAAGGTCGCGCCGGTGCCGCCGAGGAACAAGGCACCGGTGGCGGCGAGACTGCCGTTCGCGCCGAGCGCCAAGGTGCCGGCATTGATGGTGGTGCCGCCGGTGTAGCTATTGGCGCCGTCGAGCGTGAGGAGCGCGGCACCGTTCTTCACCAGCGCGCCCGCGCCACCGATCGCCCCGTTGAAGGTAAGCGGCTGACCACCGAGCAGGTTCAGCGTGCCGCCCGCATTGAGGTTCAGCGCATTGCCGAGCGTCAATGCGCCCGTGCCATCCAACGTGACGTTGCCGCCCACGCTCAGCGTGCCCGAGCCCAGCGCCGAGCTGTTGCCCAACAGCAAGCCGCCCGCATTGAGGGCCACGCCGCCGGTGAAATCGTTCGCGCCCGTCAGCGTCTGCACGCCCGCGCCCACCTTCACCAGGCTGCCGGCGCCGGTGATGAGGCCTCCGAAGCTCTGGTTGCCGAGATTGCCGAAGGTGAGCGTATGGCTGCCGAGGTTGACGGTGCCGCCTGCACCCGCCAGCGTGCCGATGGTCTGGTTCGCGCCGCCGCTCAAGTCGAACGTTGCGCCCGAAGCCAGAGAGACGTCGACGTTGGCGGTGAGACTGCCGCTCGCCCCCATCGCGAGCGTGCCCGCGTTGATGGCCAGGCCACCGTTGAAATCGTTGGCGCCATTCAAGGTCAGCAGCGAAGCACCGCTCTTCACCAGCCCGCCGCCACCGACCAGCCCGCCATTGAAGACCAGCGGCTGTCCGCCCAGCACATTGAGCGTTCCCCCCAGCGCGAGATTGACGGCATTGCCGAGCGTGAGTCCTGTGGACGCGTCGAGCGTGACATTGCCGCCCACGGTCAGCGGGCCCGTACCGAGCGCGCTGCCGTTGCCCAGCAGCAGGCCACCGCCGTTGAGCATGAGGCCGCCGCCAAAGGTATTGGCGCCGTTCAAGGTAAGCAGCGCGCTGCCGTTCTTCACCAGCGTCCCGGCGCCACCGATCTGTCCGTTGAAGACCAGCGGCTGGCCACCGAGCAGATTGAGCACGCCGGTGCCGAGGTTCACGGCGTTGCCGAGTGTCAGCGCCGCCGTGCCGTCCAGCGTGACGTTGCCGCCCACATTGAGCGTGCCGGTGCCCAGCGCCGCGTTATTGCCCAGCAACAATCCGCCGGCGCTCAGCAGCACGCCACCGGTGAAATCGTTGGCTCCGGTCAGCGTCTGCACACCGGTGCCGACTTTCACCAAGCCGCCCGCGCCGGTGATGAGCCCGCCGAAACTTTGGTTGCCGGCGTTGCCGAACACGAGCGTGTTGGCTCCCAGGTTGACGGTGCCACCCGCGCCGGCCAGCGTGCCGATGGTCTGGGTGGCGATGCCGCCGCTGAGATCGAATGTCGCACCCGCGGAGAGCGCGACGTCGACGTTGGCGGTGAGGCTGCCGCTCGCACCCATCGCGAGCGTGCCTGCGTTGATCGCCAGGCCGCCGCTGAAATCGTTGGCGCCGTTCAAGGTCAGCAAGGAAGCGCCGTTCTTGATCAATCCGCCCGCGCCGGTCAGGCCGCCGTTGAACACCAGCGGCTGCCCACCCAGCACGTTGAGCGAACCGCCAGCGCCGAGGGCGATCGCATTGCCCAACGCAAGGCCCGCCGACGCATCGAGCGTGACGTTGCCGCCGACGCTCAACGCACCGGAACCCAAGGCACTGCCATTGCCCAGCAACAGACCGCCGCCATTGAGCGCGAGGCCACCACTGAACGTGTTGGCGCCATTCAAGGTCAGCAATGCCGCGCCGTTCTTCACCAGCGCGCCGCTGCCGCCGATCGCGCCGTTGAAGGTCAGCGGCTGGCCGCCGAGCAGATTGAGCGTGCCGCCCGCGCCGAGATTCAGCGCATTGCCGAGCGTCAGCGCACCCGTGCCATCCAGTGTGACGTTGCCGCCCACGCTTAGCGTGCCCGTGCCGAGCGCCGCGTTGTCGCCCAGCAACAGACCGCCGCCATTCAAGGCTACGCCCCCGCCGAAAGTGCTGGCGCCGGAAAGCGTCTGGATGCCGCTGCCCAGCTTCACCAGTCCGCCGCTGCCAGCGATGCTGCCGCCGAAGCTGGTGTCGCCCAGGCCCTGGAGCGTCAGCAGATGCGCGCCGAGATTGACCGAGCCACCGAGGCCGGCCAGCGAACCGATCGCTTGATCGGCGCCGGCGCCGGAGATATCGAGGCTGGTGCCGGCGGACAGCGTAAGGCTGGCGTTGGGTGACAGGCTGCCGCCGGCGCCGAGCGCCAGCGTGCCGCCGAGGATGGACAGACCGCCGCTCAACGTGTTCGCGCCGCCGAGCGTCAGCGTGGATGCGCCGCTCTTGAGCAGACTGCCGGCGCCGGACAGCCCGCCATTCAAGGTGAGCGCGGAGCTGCCCAGCAAATCGAGCGAGCCGCCGCCACCAATGGCGATGTTGTTGCTCAGCGCAAACGCGCCGGTGGTATCCAGGGTGGCGGCGCCTCCCACATTCAATGCGCCTGTACCGAGTGCACCGGCATTCCCCAGCAACAGACCTCCGCCGTTGAGTGCCACGCCGCCGCTGAACGTGTTGGCGCCGTTCAAGGTGAGCAGCGCACTCCCGCTCTTGGCCAGGCCGCCGGCACCGCCGATCGTGCCGTTGAACGACAGCGCCTGGCCGCCGAGCAGACTGAGCGTGTTGCCCACGCCGAGATTCACCGCATTGCCCAGGGAGAGCCCCAGCGACGCATCGAGCGTGGCGTTGCCGCCCACGTTCAGCGCGCCGCTGCCCAGCGCGGCGCCGTCGCCCAGCATCAAGCCGCCGGCATTGAGGGCGAGACCGCCGCCGAACGTGTTGGCGCCATTCAAAGTCAGCAATGCACTGCCGCTCTTGGCCATGCCGCCGCTACCGCCGATCACCCCGTTGAAGGCGAGCGCCTGACCGCCGAGCAGACTGAGCGTATTGCCTGCGCCAAGGTTCACTGCGTTGCCGAGCGAGAGGCCGACAGAGGCGTCGAGCGTGGCGTTGCCGCCCACGTTCAAGGCGCCCGTGCCGAGCGCGCTGCCATTGCCCAGCAACAGGCCGCCACCATTGAGCGCCAGGCCACCGCCGAAGCTGTTGGCACCGTTCAAGGTGAGCAGTGCGCCGCCGCTCTTGGCCATGCCGCCTACACCGGCGATCGCACCGTTGAACACCAGCGGCTGGCCGCCAAGCAGATTGAGCGTGCCGCCCGCTCCCAGATTCACCGCGTTGCCGAGCGAGAGGCCCAGCGAAGTGTCGAGCGAGACGTTGCCGCCGACGCTCAGCGCGCCGCTGCCCAGCGCCGACCCGTTGGCCAGCACCAGGCCGCCCGTGTTGAGCGCGACGCCGCCGCCGAACGTGTTGGCCCCGGAAAGGGTGATCGGCGCGGTGGCGTTGATGGCCAGTCCACCGGTGCCCGACAACACGCCGCCGAGGCTGAAATCGTTCGCGCCACTGAGCGAGAAGCTGCCGTTGAGCGCGAGATTGTTGGCCAGCGACAGGCCGGCCGTGGACGACGCCAGCGCACCGCCGTTGGCGGTAAGCAGACCCGTCCCGAACGTATTGGCCGCGTCGAAACTGACTAGGCCGTCGTTGAAGGTGGCACCGCCACTGACCAGCCCGCCCTGCAAGTTCCAGGTGCCGCTGTTCACGGTCAGATGCTGGAAGCCCAGGTAGCCGGTCGCGCTGAGCGTCGTGGCCGTGCCGCCGGTGCCCGATCCCGGTCCGGTGGCGGAGTTCTGCAGCACCAGGGTGTTGTTCGCGCCGGTGCCCGCGCTGACCGTGCCTGCCGCGGCCAGCTTCACGCCGGTGACGCCGGTCATGACGCCGGCGATGGACGTACCGCCGGACGCATTGACACTGGAACCGGACACGGCGGTAAACGTGCTGCCTGCGGCCGAATCGCCCAGATAGATGCTGCCGTTGACCGTGCCGGCATTGAGAAAGCTGTTGCTGCCGCTGGCGGCGGCGCCCAGGCCGACGCGGCCAGTGATGGTACCGGTATTAGTGAGGTTTACGGCGCCGCCGCCGTAGGTCACCACGGAGGCGGCATCGGACGTGCTGCCGACACCGAGCAGCGACATGCCGATGCTGCCGTCGTTGGCGATCGTGGTGGTGCCGCCTGCGCCGTTCTGCACAGTCAGCGCTTGTCCGCCGAAGCCGAACAGCGTGGCGATGTTGAACATGCCGCGCATGGATCCGCCGACCTGGTTGTTCACCGCGATCGTGTTGGCACTGGCGTTGCCGAGTACCGAGCCGGCCATCACCAGCGAGAGCCCCGCGCTGTTGGTCGTCGGATCGATCGTGCCCTGGTTGTTCAATGTGATGCCGTTGCCGCTGAGCGTGAGCGAATTGCCGCCGATGATCGGTGGCGAGCTCACCACCGCGCCGCTCTGCACGTTGACGGTGACGTTGTTGACGCTACTGGCGAAGTTGTTGGTGCTCGAACCGGTCGCGCAGGTAATGGTGGTGCCGGCCGTAGTGCAGGCGGCGAGCGCGATACCGCTGGTCAACGGCAGCGCGACCACCGGCGCCAGCGCGAGCAGGATGCTTTTGACAAGGGGACGGCGGCCGAAGCGGCCGAAACGTTGCACCGGCATGACGATTCTCCTTGCGCCGATAGGCGCGCACTACGAGCGACGCGGCCGGAAACTGTCACGGGCGCGCGGCGACGACGCCGCCTTGCGGGCGGCGGATCGACATCGGGAAAAAGCTCAGTGATCCCCTCCCACGCCGAGCGAGCGGCGTGGGCTTCGTGGCCTAGGGTGGCCCGTCGCAGTGGAACAGGTAGCCGGGAACCTTGGAACGACGCACCTGCATGACAGCCTCCTTTCCGATAGACACCGCACCGTTCGACGGCTGCTTACCCCATGGAGGTCGTTCCACGCCTCCGAACATTCGCAAGCCGATCGGGCCGCTCGTTTGCGCGGCCGGTTCACTTTCCACGAAGGCCCGCGCACTCCGTACGCGAGCTTCGGTCCCCTGCTGGTAGTCCGCTCCAGCGCCGGCTGGAGCGGCAGCGATGCTCTCTTCCAAGAAAAAAACGCGCACTACGTCACGCGCCGGGCGAGTGTTGCGCCAGTAAGCGTGAATTTGCCGTCAACCAGGCGACAGCCCCGCCAAAGCAAGGCAAGTCGCTCATCGCGCAAGACTGAATGGGACCCTCATGACATCGCCCGAGCGCCTATGGCTAGGAATTATCTGAAAGAGCCGTCCCAGGCCGCTCCCTAGACTGCCGCCACCCGCGCACCGAGGTGCGCCGGAACGCGGCCGGGCAACAAGGCATCTGCATACGGCCGTTCACTCAACGAGCGGAGAAAGGGCATGACTCACGGCATTCTGGCGTGGCTGATCATTGGCGCGGTGGCCGGCTGGCTGGCCGGTCTGGTGATGAAGGGCAGCGGCTTCGGCCTGCTGGTCGACATCGTGGTGGGTATCGTCGGCGCCTTCATCGGCGGATGGCTGTCGGGACTGCTGGGAATCAGCCTCGGTGGCGGCCTGATAGCCTCGATCGTCACCGCGACCGTCGGTGCCATCGCGCTGCTGTTCGTGGTGCGCCTGTTCCGCCGCGCCTGACCGCGGCTTTCGATCGTCCACGGGACGCACGGCGACATGCCGTGCGTCCCGTCGCAACCGCAGCGGGGCGACCTTCATGCCACTCATCGTTTATCGCATCCAGGAAGACCAGAACGGACTCTGGAGCCTGCGCACCGGCGATCTGGTGATTTCGGCCGGTCTTCGGCTAGGTCCGGCGATCAAGCTCGCGCGGCTGATCGCGCGCGAGCGCAGCGAGGACGACGCCAGCATCGAGCTGGTGAGCTGCTGCCACACCATTGCAGTGGACCGCTGCTGAGTCGCTTCAAAACAAGCGCTTGAGGGCCGCGACCGCGCGCCGGAGCAGCTCGCTCATTTCCGGATCGATCGCCAACAGGCGATCTTCCGCGCGCAGCATGGCCAGCGTGGCCTCGTCGCGCAACGCGGGCGCACCCCACTCCGCCTCCAGGATGCGCCGCAACATCGGCAGGCGGATTCTCGCCAGCGAAGCGGGGTCGTCCAACGCTGCGTCACGGGCGATGGTGGCGAGCTCGCGCCAGAGAGCCATGTCGTGTGGGCTTTGATAGGGGCGAGTGCGCGATTCGGCCACCAGACGCAATACATCGGGCAGCATGCGGCGCCGGGTTGGCCAGGCCATGGTAGCCACCGCGCTCAACGCACGCGCTCCGCAATGACCGAACGCGTTCCGGAGCTGTCGGTATTCCAGGCCTTGCTGACGATCCTTTCCATGAGCCACCTCTCGAACACCCACTTTGAGACGCGACGCTCGACATCGCGCGCGTCCTCGGCGAAACAGATCCCGGCACCCAGGCGCCAGGGGGCTAGAGCCTGGGGTACCGCCAGCGTTGCCTCGCCGACACATACGCATCCTTGGTATGCGGGAAACCGGATGCGGCGAGGCGGGCGGACCCGCTCGGGGACCCTGTGCCCCACCGCATATGGCAGCGCCATTTTGGTGACGGGGCACACGGTTTGAATCAGAAAAGTCCTAGACGCACCAAAATGTGCGACAAGTCACGTCTTCAATAACCGTCAACGTGATAGCCGACGCCAGACCCACGGACCTTGCCCGGGCCGCCAGGTGACGATCGAAAAGGACTGCGTGCGGGAGGGGGACTACAGCAGCCCGCTGGAACGGGCGTAGTCGTACAGCTGTTTGTCGCTGTCCAGGCCCAGCTTGCGCATGGCGTCGCGCTTCTGCTGGCTGATGGTCTTGACGCTGCGGTCGGTGCGGCGGGCGATTTCGGAGACGGTGACGCCCTGGGCGAGAAAACGCACTACCTCGGCCTCGCGGGGCGAGAGCGCACCGGTTTCCTCGCCGCCCTCCTCGATCTGCCTGCGGGTGCGTTCGCTGAGGTAGGTGCGCCCGGCCTTAATCATGTCGATGGCGAGCATCAGCTCCTTGGTCATCGCCATCTTGTCGACCACGCCGCGCACGCCGGCGGCGAGCATGCCCTGCACCAGGGCGGGATTGCTGAGCATGGTGAGAACGAGGATGGGCAAGGCCGGCCACGCATCGACCAGGCGCGAGAGCATCGCCAGGCCATCTTCGTCGGGCTTGCCGCCGGGCATCGCGAAATCCGTGATGAGCAGGTCGCAAGGCTCGCGGTCCAGCAGGGCGAAGAGCTCCTTGCCGCTGCGTGCCTCGCCCACGATGCGAAAGCGGTCGCCATAGCTCTGCAGAGCCGCCTTCAACCCCATCAGGACGACGGGATGATCGTCGGAAATGATGACCCTCAAACTGCCCCACCCTTGCTTGGGAATCCTTCTGCCACCGCGCCTGGCGGGCAACCGCCGGCCGGCGAGCCCGGTTTGTACCGGAGCGGCGGCAACAGTAGCATGAATGCGCAGCGGGCCATGGAGACCGGCCGCCTGCACCACGGGGGAATCGCCACAGCAGGAAGCGGGGATGGCCGCGCTTGCCGCGCACCCGATCAGCACCGCGTCGCCAGGAGCGTCATGCCAACCACGCCCCGCCCTTCCTCTTCCAGGCCGGTTGCCGCCGCGCTCGCCATGGCGTCGGTCGATGCTGCACGGGTCGACGCGTCCTGGATCAACAACCAGGCAATTCCGGTATCCGGCGCCACGCTGATTCTGGCCGCGCTGGTCATCCTGGTGGCCGTGGCTGCGCTCGCACTGGCATCGCGGCTGCAGCGAAAGGCCGAAAGGCTGCGTCAGGTGGAAGCCGAACTGGCTGCGCAGCAAGCGTTTTCGCGCCATACGCTCGATGCGCTCCCCCTGCCCGTGGTGGCGCTGGGGCCGGATGGCGACACCATCGGCCTGAATGCCGAAGCCGCACTTCGTCCGGCCGCGGCCGACGCCATGCAGGCCGCTCTGCGCACCGAGGGGCCTTGGCCCGCGGAAATCAGCTATGTCGACCAGGGAACCGACCACCGTGCGCTGGTCTGGCGACAGCCGGTCGGCCCGGAAGACGGATCGGGCGGCGCGCTTGGCGTGATGTACGACATCACGGCGTTCCGCACGGCCGAACAGATGGCCAAAGCCACCGATCAGGGCCTGCGCGAAGTCGTGCAGCACGTGCCCGTCGTGGTGTTCACCTTGCTGCGCGACATGCAGGGCGTGCGGCATGTGACATTTTCCGCCGGCGACGTGCGTGCGCTGTTCGGCCTGGAGACGGCCGACCTGCTGCGCGACGGCGACGTGCTGCAAGAGCGACCGCTGAAGGAGCGCATCCACCCGGACGATGTGGATGCCTTTCTCGGACTCATCTCGCCGATCGTCGATGACCCGGCGCCTCGCTCGCTGGATTTCCGGGCCTTCGGCGCCGAAGGCCTGCGCTGGATCCACGCGATGCTCGCCCCGCGAGCGCTGCCCGATGGCCAGCTGCGCCTGGCCGGCTATTTCATCGACACGACCGAGCTGAATGCGCGCAACGAAGCGCTGCGCATCGCGCGAGACGTCGCGGAGCGGGCGTCCAAGGCGAAGGCCGACTTCCTCGCCACGATGAGCCACGAGATCCGCACGCCGATGAACGGTGTGATCGGCATGCTCGAACTGCTCGGCAGGACGCCCATCAACGTCGAGCAGCGGGAATTGCTGCGCGCCGTGGAGGATTCGGCGGGCGTGCTGTTGCAGGTGCTCAACGACATCCTGGATTTCTCCAAGCTCGAAGCGGGCGATCTGCGTCTGGACGAAACCGCGTTCGACCCGCGCGTGCTTGCCGACAACGTCGCCAGCGTGATGGCCGCCCGCGCACAGGAGAAAGACCTCGCGATCCGACTGGCAGTGGACGCGACCGTGGCGGGCACGCTTCGCGGCGACAGTGTGCGCCTGCGGCAGATCCTGCTGAATCTGCTGAGCAATGCCATCAAGTTCACGGAGCGCGGCAGCGTGTCGGTCCGCATGGTGGTGCTGAGTGACGACGGATCTCGCCAGCAGCTGCGCATTACGGTGACCGACACCGGCATCGGCATTCCCAAGGAGAAGCAGGCCGCCTTGTTCAATCCCTTCACCCAGGCGGAGGCGTCTACCAGCCGGCGCTACGGCGGCACCGGCCTTGGCCTGGCGATCTGTCGGCATCTGGCGCAGCTGATGGAAGGCACGGTGGAACTGGAGAGCGAGCCGGGTGCCGGCACCACCGTAAGCTTCGACGTACGCCTGCCGGTGGAGCGGCGGGAGACGGACACGCCAGCCTCGCTACGCGGTCGCCATGCCGTGGTACGTCTGCCTGCCCCCGCGATCGCCTCGGCGGTGGGCGAGCATCTGAAATCGCTGGGCATGACAGTGGAACTGGCGCCTCTCGGGCAGGCGTTGCGCGAGGGCATGGCGGCCAGCCTGTTGTTCGTCGATCCATCGGACCAGGAAAGCGAGACGCGCCTCAGTTCGCATGTCATCGCGGTGACCGGGGAGGCGATGCCCTCCGGCGGCGTGGAGCGCCGTGGAGAGCGGGTGTTTCTCAGCGCCAATCCGTTGCGTTGGCAGGCGATGGTGCGCGCCTGCCTGGGTGCGCTGGAGCTGCGCGACGACGTTGGCTGGGAAGCGCCCGGCATGCAGGAAAGCCTGCCGCCGATAGAAGCGGCGGGCGTCTCCCTGGACGGCCTCACCGCACATCGCGGGTGCATTCTGGTGGCGGAGGATCATCCGGTCAGCCAGCAGTTGATCCGACGGCAGCTGGCCGTGCTCGGACTGGACTGCGATATCGTGGACAACGGCGTCGATGCCTTCGAAGCGCTGTCCGGCCACGACTACGCCCTTCTCCTCTCCGACTGCAACATGCCCGGCATGAGCGGTTACGAATTGGCGACCGCATGGCGCCGGCACGAAACGCAGCAGCACCGCCCCCGCCGTTTGCCCATCATCGCCATGACGGCCAATGCGCTTGCCGGCGAAGCCCTCCGCGTGCGCGATGCAGGGATGGACGACGTTCTGGCCAAGCCTCTGCAGTTGCTCCCGCTGAGCCAGAAGCTGCGCCAATGGCTGCCCGATGTGCCGCTGTCCACGCGCGACCAAAGCGCGAGCGGCGCGGCGCCCGCAAGCGCTCCGCATCTGCCCGGAACCGCCGATGCCGACGACGGCCCCGCGCTGTATTCGGACATGCTGCTGGCCTTCACCAGCGCCAGCCGCGACGACCTGGCCGAACTGCGGCGCAGCGTCGACCACCATGATCCGGCCACCGCCGCGCTCAGCCTGCACCGGCTGCTCGGCGCGCTGCAGCTGTTCAGCGAGGGTCCGGTGCTGAACCAGGGGCGCCAACTGTTGGAAAGCCTGCATGGGCCATCCGCTCAGGACGCGCTGCCTCGCCTGGAACCCTTCGCGGCTGACGTAGAGCGCCTCATCACCAAGCTGAACCATTCGCCGGCCAGCCAGGAGGCTGGTTAGCTATTTTCCCTGGGGTCCGCGACAATAGGCCCCGTCTGAATTCCGCATGGATCGGTGGGTAACCGGATAACCCTCGACCCTGAAGGACCGCGCGGTGAGCGTCAGGGGGCGCAACAGGAAAGAGGTTTTCCCATGACATACAGGGTTTGGGGGCGGCCCAGGCTCAACCGCTGGTTGCGCGCCGTCCCGTTCGTTCTCGCATTCGTTACCGCTGCCCATGCGGCTCCGTCGTCCGACTGGAGCTATCGCGTTCGCCCCAAGGACACCATCTGGGACCTGGCTGCCCGCTATCTGAAGGCGGACATCCCTTGGCAGAAGCTGCAGGATTACAACCAGGTCGCCGATCCGCTGCACCTGCCGCCCGGCATGACGGTCCGCATTCCGGTGTCCTGGCTGCGGCTTGAGCCGGCCAGGGCGAAAGTGGTCGCCGTCATCGGCGACGCTACCGCGAAGCTGCCCGAGGGCGATCAGCCGGTACCCGTCAAGGCGGGCATGACGTTCGGCTACGGGGCCAGCCTGACGACCGGCAACGACACCAGCCTTACCTTGGAATTCGCGGACGGATCGCGTGTGTTGGTGCAGGCCAATAGCGAATTGTCGCTCGACCGCCTGAGCGCCTATGGCGACACCGGCATGGTCGATACGCGCCTGCGCCTGCAGCGCGGTCGCGTCAATAGCGATGTGCATCCGCTCACCGGCAGCGCGGCGCGTTTCAACATTTCCACACCCGGCACGATTTCGAGCGTGCGCGGCACGCACTTCCGCGTGATCGCCGATCCCGACGCCAAGTCCGCGCGCACCGAGGTGACTGGCGGCAAGGTGGATGTCGGCGGACAGCAACGGCACGTGCTGGTGAAGTCCGGCAATGGCGTCGCCACCGCAGACGGCGCAGCCCCCGGCAAACCCCAGGCGCTGCCGCCGCCTCCCGCGCTTCAGTGCCCCACGGGCACGGTCAACCAGTTTCCCTATGAGTTGCATTGGGACGCGTTGTCCGGCGCGCAGCGCTACCGCCTGCAGCTGGCTCCGAACGACAAGTTCGAGGCGCTCGTGCTCGATCGCGTGGTCAGCGGCACCTCGGCTACCCTGCCCGAGCTGCCTGACGGCACTTACGCCGTCCGCGTGCGCGCAATCGTCGCGGAAGGCTTGGAAGGCCTGGATGGGGTCTGCCCGAAAGTGGTCATCGACGGCACGCCACAACCGCCGTTGATCGTCGCCCCGCAGCCCGGCAGCAAGGTGCGCGACAAGCGCCCGGAGTTCCGCTGGACGGAAAGCACGCAGGCTGTTTCCTACCAATGGCAGCTGGCCGCCGACGCGGACTTCGCCCAGGTGCTCGCTCAGCAACAGGAAGTTCGCAGCGACCACGTGCGTGCGCCGGAAGCTCTTCCGCTCGGCCGGTACTACTGGCGTGTCGCGAGCAGGGATCCTGCCGGCAAGGTGGGGCCGTATACGCATGCGCTCCCCATCGACCTAGTGGAAGAACCGCCTGTACCGGTGCCGGGCGAGCCCAAGCGTTCGCATGGCGATCTCGTGCTGAGCTGGCCTGCCGGTTCGCCGGGGCAGCGCTATCACGTGCAGCTCGCGCGCAATCCACAGTTCGACCGGCCGGAGGTGGATGCCACTGTCGACAAGCCTGAACTCGACCTCAAGCAACTGAAGTCCGGCAAGTGGTTCGTGCGCGTGCAGACCATCGACACCGACGGTTATGCAGGCCCTTGGAGTCCCGCGCAGAAGACGCGCATTTCCTGCGTGTCCTGCCGCTGGGCCGTGGCCGGAGGCGGCGCGGCACTGCTGTGGCTGGTGCTGTAAGGGCATGGGCGCAAAGGGTCTCGCCATCGCCCGGCCTTTTCGGTGGCGCGACCGCTCGTGAAGCGCACGGATGCGATGGAAATGCTGAGCCGGGGGCTGGCCTGGATGATCGGCGTGGCGGTGCTGACCCTGGTGCTCGCCAGCGGAGTAGCGACGCGGCTGGACAACGCGCTCTACGACATGCACATGCGTTTCTGGGGCTACCGGCCCGGCGACGCCGTCGTGATTGTCGCGATCGATCCGAAAAGCCTGGCTGCGTTAGGCAATTGGCCCTGGCCCCGCGCCGTGCACGCCAAGCTCTTGGACCGCCTCACGGATGCCGGCGTGCGGGCCGTGGGCATGGACATCACGATGGCGGAACCGGATCTGCGGCATCCGGAGAATGACCGGGCGCTGGCGGAAGCCATGCATCGCAACGGGCACGTCGTCATGCCGGTCTTCCCAGAGGCCGCCGAACTAGGCGGCACCCTCGAAGAAATGCTGCCGACGCCCCAGTTGGCGAGCGAGGCCGCCGCGTTCGGTCACGTTGACGCGGCGAAAGATGACGACGGCGTCGTTCGCGGGGCCTATCTCAAGGCCGGCCTGGGCAGCCCTTACTGGTCCGCGCTCGCCGTGGCGGTGCGCGACCTTGGACGGCGCGCTGCCGGAGAACATGAGCCACCGAGTCTGCGACGCTCCACGCTGGAAGGCGCCTCGCCCTATCAGTGGCTGCGCGATGACTACGTCATGCTGCATTTCGCCGGGCCCGCGGGCAGCTTCGACCAGGTGTCGTACGTCGATGTGCTCGAAGGCCGTGCGCCGGCCTCGCTGCTCAAGGATCGCTGGGTCATGATCGGTGCGACCGCGGCCGGTTTGGGCGACCTGCTCGACACATCCGCTTCCGGTGGGAGCGAACGCATGCCTGGCGTGGAATATCAGGCGAATCTGCTGGAATCGGTTCAAGAGGGAAGTACGCTGGCCCCGCTCAACTTCTCGGGCCAGCTGATGGTCGGCGCGGCGCTGCTCATCCTTCCCTGCCTTTTCTATGGATGGCCGGGCTTGCGTTCGGCCAAGGCCGTGGCGATGGCGGCTGCGCTAGTGTGCCTGCTCGCCAGCGTGCTCCTCCTGCGCGAAACGCACTGGTGGTGGCCACCCACCGGGTGTCTCGCGGTGATCCTCGCAGGAGCGGTGCTGATGTCTCTGGTGGAAGGCGCTAAGAAGCGCGGGAACTGAGTGGCCCACCCGTTTTCGCGACGGGTATCGCAAGCTGGCGACTCGGTACGCTCAATCGATGATCCGATGGCTTCGCGCCAATTCGATGACGTCGCGGATGTTGGCCAGTCCCAACTTGTCCATCACATTCCGCTTATGCGCGCTGACGGTCTTGTTGCTGATGCCCATATGCCGAGCGATATCGACGTTGGACATGCCAAGGGCGAGGCAGCGGAAGACTTCGAACTCACGCCGTCCCAGGTCACTGAGCGGTCCCTGCGGACCCTTCGAAGCGGCACCAGATGCTGCGGTCATGATGCCTCGGCTGAAATAGATCTTGCCGCGCACGATCAGCTGGGCTGCCGCGACCACGTCGTCCATGGGAGCGCTCTTGTGAATGAAGCCGTCCGCTCCGGCGCGGAATGCCCTTACGCCACTCACGATCTCCTCGCCCGCGGAAATCATGAGGATGGCCATCGGCTTCCCTCCCTCTCGCAGCCGACCGATCACCTCCGCACCGCCCAGCACAGGGAGATCGAGATCGATGATCAGGAGATCCGGATGAAGTTCGGTGGCGACGGAAAACGCCGTCTGCCCATTCGTGCATTCGGCCAGGACTTTGAATTCCCCAGTGCGCTCCAGCATGGCGCGTATTGCGCCGTTGACCATGGGATGGTCATCGACGATGACGGCGGTGAACATTTGAACGAATCCCTGTGATGATTTGGCCAAAGCGCCTCGTAAGTACGCCAGACGCGGACCGTCGAACAGCCGGCCTCTTCAGTAACCGACTTCAGTCGCGTAAGCGTAGATTTCCATGTCGGAGCGGAGACCGAGTTTCTTCATCGCGTCGGTCTTCTGCTTGCTTACCGTCTTCACGCTGCGATCCAGCTTGCGAGCGATCTCCGTTACGCTCATGCCGGCGACCAGCATGCGGATCACCTCGCCTTCGCGGTCGGTAAGACGGTTGATCGCATGCGAACCGAAACGCGCGAGGCGACCCTCAAAGGTAGCACTCACGAATACATGCCCCATCGCGGCAAGCCGGACGGCGGTATGGATCTCGGCCATGGCCGTGCCCTTGTCCACGATGGCCTTCACGCCCGCTGTCAGCAACGCCTGGAGCAGGCCCACGTTGCGGAGCATGGTCAACACGATGATCGGCAGGCACGGACGGAGCGACCGCAGTTTCTCGATCAGACGGATTCCGTCCGGCGAGGCATCGCTGGGCATGATGTAGTCGGTCACCACGGCGTCGCAATCGACGCGATCAAGCAAGGACAACAGCTCCACTGGGCAGGAGGCCTCGCCGACGACCTGGATGTCGCTGCTACCGAGCACTGCCATGACGCCTTTTCGGATGATGGGATGATCATCCGCCAGGATGATGCGGATAGCGGAATCATTCTTCGTACTCACAACATAGTCTCCTTGGCTCGAACGGCCTTGGTGATCGAGCCGGAGGTGCAATTCCGGCCACGCGATAGGCAGCGAATGGATTAGGGGCGCAGGCCACCCGGCATGCGTCATGAAAAGTCACATTTCTAGAGATTTACCTGAGTCATTCCTATACGAGTCGTCCGAAACATGATTCGTACTAGTAGCAAGGGAAGAAGACTCGCAAACATTCGATCTCAACGAAGCGATGAATTCGATCAGGTAAGCGCTAAGTTCGCCGGCATGCGCCAGCACGCTCGCAGCACCTTCGCCGCGCTCGACCAGAGTTGCCAATCCGGCAAGCCACTGGGCACCGAAGAACGAGCCCATGCCGCTGAGCGAATGCGCAACCTCACGGATCCGATCCATGTCGCCGTCCGTGACGCGTTTATGGAGGCGGCCCTGCTCATTGCGAAGCAGGCGCAAGTAATCCTCGATCGCTCTGCCGTCGTTGCCGAACACCGCCTGAAGGCGCTCGACTACTTGCCTCGTGTCATCGCCGACTTGGCTGACGAAGCGCCCCATCATGGCTGCATCCCCGTCCGACCCACTTGCGAGCCATTTCGTCAGCAAAGTCGACAGCGAATGGAGATTTGTAGGCTTGCACAGCACCTCGTCGATGCCCGCCTCAAGAAATGTCTGCTGCTCGTTCTCCGGAAGGTTCGCAGTAAGAAGAACGATGGGCACCCGAATAGCGCTCTCCCTGCTTCGTACACGCCGCGCAAGCTCGATGCCATCCATTTTCGGCATGTAGCGGTCGGTAATGAGCAGCGAATACGCGCCTCGCGAGATGGCCTCAAGCGCGCTTTCGCCATCGCCCACCAGATCGCAGGACCAACCAAGAGCGACGAGCTGGCGGCCGATGACTTCACGGACAAGCTCGTGATCTTCCACCACCAGAATAGCCGCGGGCGCTTTCGCCACCGGACTGCCGCCATTCATACAGCGGACGAAGTGTTGCGACGAAGCACGGGGCCGCACTTGCGAAAAACACCCTCGCACCACAAAGCGAGGCCGTTCCCATCCACTCCCCTGCTCCTGAAGAACGAGCCCTGCCCACTCGCAGAGTTTGCAAGCCATGATCCATGCCAACTCATCCGCCCTGTGGGCGTCCGTAGGGAACGGGGATATCGCAACTTCGGGAGAGATCCCATCCTGCAGTGGTTCCAGCGTGCATTCCAGCGATTGCCATCCTGCATCCTGCGCCAGCACACGGACTTCGAGCCGCCACCGCTTGCCGATCTTTCGCGAAAGTGCGTGGGCCACCAACTTGGACAATGCCTGCCGCAGGGAAGCGCCATCTCCGACTAAATCTTGCTCCAGACGCTCATCCAGCACACCGGCGATTTCCGCCTCGCCGTCGAACTCGAGAAGCGCCTCGGCGATCAGTTCGCGCAGATCGAAAGCGCGATGCTCACGCGGCGCCAAGCCGGCCTCAAGCTTTGCCAGCGCCAATACGTCGTCGAGAATCCCGTGCAGCGTCTTGGAAGCCACTTCGGCACCGGTCAGCAGTTCACGCTGCCGGGTCGTGAGTTCGGAATATCCGAGCAGCTCGAGTGCGCCGAGAACGCCTGTCAGCGGGGTACGGACGTCGTGATTGATGGCGGATAGCAGGGCGTAATCCAAAGCACCTTCGCTATATAAACGATCGCCTTTCGCTTGTGCCGGCGAATTGTCGCTCTCGCCACCGATGAACATGCCTATCCATGCAGGCTCCCCGTTATCCGGTTGTATCGGAGCAACCTCGAAGCGGCACACACTCCGTCCTTCCGCGGCAATCGCTTCCATGCCGCCGCTCTCGGCGGTGTTCACAGCGTACCCCGAGTCGTGGGGGATCATTGGGCCCTGCACTGGCGAGAACTCTTCCTCCGCACCGAAGGCCTGCATATACGCGCGATTGACCGCCAGGTACTTCCCATCCGCATCCCTGCAAAACACGGGACAGGGCATGGACTGAAAAATAGCCTCGTATAGATCGCTAGAGCCAGATCGATTCGCCGCGACCCGTTGCAGGTCGGCATAACGCTTGTAGGCGAACCAGGCGGCCGCCAAGAGACTTAGCAAAGCCACGCCCCAGGCGGGATGGACGAGCCAATCGCCGGACGATGCCGCCAGTTCCGCCGAGAACGAGGCCGAGTCCGCATCCTCAGGCATCCCCTCGGCAGCGCCGAGTGTTACCGCCGGCAGGCTTCCCCACATCCCTGCCCTTGCGCAGCTTGGCTGCAGAGCAAGGCCCCTCTTCGGCCATACTTGCTTTGCTTGGAATCTTGTCGGAACCCAGTGGACCAGCCGTTTTGAACTAGTCGCCAGCCATACCCTTACATTCATGCCCCTGAGGCGCATCGCCACACCTTCCCTCTTGTCTTCCTGGATGCTTCGCCGATGGCGAGAGCTGCTTGAAAAGAAGCAGGCGGGCCTTTCGGCATTGCCGGTTAGTCCCGAGAGGACCGTCCCATGAGCACTGCGCCTACGCTTGACCAGATTCCGTTGAAGGGCATTCTGAAACGGACCGCACTGCACAAGGCATTGGGATTGCTCCCAAAACACTTTTCGGCCACGTAACCCACTGAATTGGTCCGCAAAAAGATTCGGCGAGGATGATGCTTGCGCCCCTACCAGCCGTTACGTAGAATTTGCGGCTCGCTGCCGGAATAGCTCAGTTGGTAGAGCGGCGCATTCGTAATGCGTAGGTCGCAGGTTCGACTCCTGTTTCCGGCACCAGCATGCAAAAAGGCCCGCCAAAAGCGGGCCTTTTTCTTTTCCTGAGGAAATTCCTCAGAGGCTTGCTGAAGGACCGGAATCCGCGAAGCGAAGCTCTTTCGGCAAGGCAAACGTGATGGTCTCCGCTTCGCCGTCCAGTTCGCGGACATCGCCCGCTCCCCACGATTGCAGACGGGTGATCACATCACGGACCAACTTCTCGGGTGCGGAAGCGCCCGCGGTGAGGCCTATGCGTTGCACGCCGTCCAACCATTCATGCTGGATGTGTTCGGCGCCGTCGATCAGAAACGAGCGTACGCCTTGCTTCTCGGCCAGCTCCCGAAGCCGATTGGAATTGGAGCTGTTCACCGAGCCGACCACCAATACGAGATCGACGGCGTCGGCAAGGCGGCGCACGGCATCCTGGCGATTCTGGGTCGCGTAGCAGATGTCGTCCTTGCGCGGCCCCTCAATATCGGGAAACTTCTCGCGCAAAGCGGCGATGATCGCCTTGGTATCGTCGACCGACAGCGTGGTCTGGGTGACATACGAGAGCGCGTGGGGAAATCTGGGCTGAAGCTTCGCCACGCATTCGACAGACTCGACCAGATGAATCTCACCTTTGTTGGCGGGGTTCCACTGGCCCATCGTGCCCTCGACCTCGGGATGTCCCGCGTGGCCGATCAGCACGACGCTACGTCCGGTACGCCCCAGGCGCGCAACTTCCATGTGCACCTTGGTGACCAGTGGGCAAGTGGCGTCGAATACCTTCAGCCCACGATGGTCCGCTTCCTCCCGCACGGCCTTCGAGACGCCATGTGCGCTGAAGATCACGGTGGCGCCATCCGGCACTTCCTCGAGCTCCTCGACGAATACTGCGCCACCGGCGCGCAGCTTTTCGACTACATAGCGGTTGTGCACCACTTCATGCCGCACGTAGATGGGCGCGCCATACGATTCGAGTGCGCGCTCCACGATAGCAATGGCGCGATCCACGCCTGCGCAGAATCCGCGGGGATTGGCGAGAAGAATGTCCAAGAAAGCCTCGACTGTCGGCGATATCGTGGCACTTCCAAGGCATTCCGGAAGTACCGAGTCCGGATTATCTCACGCCGTCGGCCGGCTTGCCGGTGAACAAGCCGAACGCGATCAGCATCACCGCGCCGACGGTAATACCGCAATCGGCCACGTTGAATACGGGGTAATACCAGTCCTTGTAATGGACCTGGATGAAGTCGGTCACCTGCGCCGCATGCAGGCGATCGATGAGGTTGCCCAGCGCGCCCCCGACGATCAGCCCCAGGGGCAGCGCCGTACGCCAGTCCCGCCGATCGGTGCGCTTGAGCCAGATCAGTAGCGCGCCGCTGATGACAATGGCCAGGCCCACGAAGAACCAGCGCTGCCACCCGGCGCTGTCCGCCAGGAAACTGAAGGCAGCCCCGGTATTGAAGGCCAAGGTCCAATTGAGAAACCCGGGAATGACGACATGGGGGCTGCCCGCCGGCTGGAGCGCGGATAGCGCCCACCATTTGGTCGCCTGGTCGAGCAGGATGACCAGCGCCGACAGCCAGAGCCAGGACAATGCGTTGGGTTTGTTGCTCATGCGTAATTCTGCTGACGGCGGAAAGAGGGCGGCCGGCTCTCGCCGGCCGCCAGATCAGAACCAGCGGCGGTCTTCGCCGGGGCCGTCGACGTTGCTTACGCAGCG
>JBCNOA010000050.1:0-21560 GCA_039594095.1 Dyella sp. | reverse complement strand
CCGGTATCGGACGGGGGGAGGGAGGGGAACCGATACCGGGGTGGCGGGGGACGGAGTTCATAAGAGAACTCGTCGGTGCAGATATTAGTCCTAATCCGAACGAAGTCAATACCGGTCAGTACACAAATATCGCAACGAAGCGCAATTCATTGATTTTCCAGCGACCTTCGATACTGCAGAGCTTCCGCTAGGTGGACACGTCCTAGCGACGCCGCTCCACCGTCCAGATCGGCGATGGTGCGTGCGACGCGCAGCGTCCGGTGGTAGGCACGCGCGGACAGCCCCAGTCGCTCCAGCGCCCCTTCGAACCACGTGCGCTCGGAGGTACCCAGCGCACAATCGCGTTCCAGCTCCCGCGTGTTGATCTCAGCATTGCAACGTCCAGCACGCTGCAACGCCTGTTGCCGCGCCTTCATCACGCGGGCCCGGACGGTCGCCGAGTCCTCGTCATGCTCGCCGCGGACGGCGGTCAACTCGCTCAAAGGCTGGCGCGGGACGTCGACGCATAGGTCGATGCGGTCCATTAGCGGGCCGGAAATTCGCGAGCGGTAGCGGCGTACCTGATCGGGCGTGCAGCGACAGCGCTCGCGCGGATCGCCTGCATAGCCGCAAGGGCAAGGATTCATCGCGGCGACCAGTTGGAACTGCGCAGGAAACGTGGACTGCCGGGCCGCGCGCGAAATGACGATGGAACCCGATTCCAGCGGCTCACGCAGCACATCGAGCACATGCCGGGTGTATTCCGGCAGTTCGTCCAGGAAAAGCACCCCATGGTGAGCCAGGGAAATCTCCCCCGGCCGAGGCTGCGACCCGCCACCGACCAACGCCACGGCGGACGCGGTGTGATGAGGTGCGCGGAAGGGGCGGTGGCGCCATTGGGCGGCGTCGATCGGCTGACCGGCGATCGACAGCACCGCGCAGGTCTCCAGCGCTTCCGACTCGGTCATCGGAGGCAGGATGCCTGGCAGTCGCTCGGCCAGCATGGTCTTGCCGGTACCGGGCGGCCCCATCAGGAGCAGATGGTGGCCGCCGGCCGCCGCGATCTCCAAGGCACGGCGGGCCTGCCGTTGACCCCGCACGTCCATGAGATCCGGGCCGCACCGGCCTTCGTCCTCTTTGTCCCGCGCCGGGGAGGCCACAGGCGCCGGCAGATCTTGCACGCCACGCAGCCACCCGCAGACTTCCGCCAGCGTATCGGCCACATGCACGTCCGCGTCGGAAACGAGCGCGGCTTCTGCGGCATTGGCGCGGGGCACCACGACCTTCCGGCCATGCGCACGCGCGCGCATCAGCGCGGGCAGGACCCCCGGCACGCCGCGCAGAGTTCCGGAAAGCGCCAGCTCGCCGAGGAACTCGCAGTCGCTCAGCCCTTCGCGTGGAACCTGGCCGCCCGCGGCCAGAATGCCCAGGGCGATGGCCAGGTCGAAGCGCCCTCCGTCCTTGGGAAGCTCGGCCGGCGCAAGATTCACGGTCACCCTGCGGTTGGGGTATTCGAAGGCGGTGTTCTGGATCGCTACGCGCACGCGATCACGCGCCTCGCGCACGGCGGCCTCCGGGAGACCCACGATATGCGTGGAGGGCAGGCCACCGGAAAGATGCACTTCCACCATGACTTGCGGCGCGGCCACACCCTCCTGGGCCCGGCTGAGGGTGACGGCAAGGCTCATGAGATGGGCGGGTTCCGGAGCGGAGGAAGATCGCGGCCGTGTTGATGCATGCGCGACTCCTTCGGCAGACGCAGAAAAACTGACCGCCCCCGGTCGTTCTCGGGGTGAGGGTGACGGACCGGGGACGGCTCCCGGGAGGGAGATGGGCTAGCCTCCGCGCGACGCGGCGAGCGCCTCCAGATCGGCGACTCGTCGCTCCAGTGCTTCCACCCTTGCCCGCGTGCGGGCCAGCAGGAGGCTTTGGACGTCGAACTCTTCGCGGGTGACTAGGTCGAGGCGGCGCAGTCCTTGCGCCAGAACGTCGGAAAAGTTGGCGCGGAGGTCCTCATGCGCCTGTGCCAATCCTGGCGGAACCAACGAGGCAAGTCGTAAGGCAAGCTGATCGATATCCTGCCTATCCATCATGGACAGCACCTCGAACTCGTCAGGGTGAAGTCTAGGTAAAAGCTCAATTTGTGCGCCATCGGCCGGCTCCGCTGATTCATGTAGGGATTTTCCTACACAGTCTCGTCGCAGGCGACAAATCCGCACCCTGGCGGCAAAATGCCCGCTTTCCGGACCATTGACCGGTCCGACGCCCTGCAACGAGGACAACCCATGAAGCTGGTGGTGGCGATCATCAAACCCTTCAAGCTCGACGACGTACGCGAAGCGCTGGCGGAAGTGGGCGTGCAGGGCATCACCGTGACCGAGGTGAAGGGCTTCGGCCGCCAGAAGGGCCACACCGAGCTCTACCGCGGCGCGGAATACGTGGTCGACTTCCTGCCCAAGATCAAACTGGAAGTGGCCGTGGCCGACGAGCAGCTGGACCGCGTAGTCGAGGCCATCTCCCAGGCGGCCCGCACCGGCAAGATCGGCGACGGCAAGATCTTCGTCAGCCCGCTGGATCAGGTCATTCGCATCCGCACCGGCGAACTGGACAACGACGCGCTCTGATCAGTCGGCCGCGGCGGCGAGGCCGCGCTCCCGCTGGAAGCGCCGGTGGTGCACCAGCAACCCGGTGTAATAGACCACGTAATACCCCACCATCAGCCCAAGCACCGCCAGGGTCAGCGGGCTGTTGCCCAAGGGAGGTGCGTGGCTTGCCATGGCCGGATCCTGCATCTGCGGCATGACGACCAGAAAGCGCCATGCCAGGCGACCGATCAGCAACACAGTAAGCGCCCCGCCGATCCAGGGATTGGGAATGTAGACATCGGTGCCGCGATCGTTCTGGCCGAACGTGGTCAGGCGCAACCCGGCCATCCCCAGCACCGCGCCGCCGGCGATGCCGCCGGCCAGACCGGCTACCAGCATGGGGTTGTACAGCCCGGTCAGGGAGAGCAGTGCGGCCAGCACAGCGAGGATCGCGATGCGGGCGATCATGCGCTTGCGGCGGATCGGCTGCGGCCCGAAATTGCCACGCACGCGCCGGTACACGGCAAAGGCCATCAACGGGACCATCAGGGCTGGAACGACGTTCGGTGCCATGGCGCATGCTCGCTGCGGAGAATGGAAACAGCCTAGCCGCCGGGTCGGCTCGCGGCGATTGACGCCGCGCAGCCATCGCGGATGACGCTTGTCATCCGCTACTTGCCGGTCTTACTTCGCCTTGCCCTGATTGGCCACCGCGGCCATCTTCGCGGCGATCGCGTCGGCATCGCCCAGGTAGTAGCTGCGCAGGGGCTTGAGCTCTTCGTCGAACTCATAGACCAGCGGCACGCCATTGGGGATGTTCAACTCGACGATGGCTTCGTCTGAGATGTTGTCCAGGTACTTCACCAGCGCGCGCAGCGAGTTGCCATGGGCAGCCACCACGACGCGCTGGCCGGAGCGGATCGCCGGCGCCAGCATGTCGTGCCAGTACGGCAGCACGCGAGCGACGGTGTCCTTTAGGCATTCGGTGTCCGGGATCAGGGAGGGATCCAGCAAGGCGTAGCGCGGATCGCCGACCGATTCGTTCGCGCCGCGATCCAGCGCCGGCGGCGGAATGTCGTAGCTGCGGCGCCAGATCTTCACCTGGTCCTCGCCGAACTTGGCGGCGGTCTCGGCCTTGTTCAGACCGGTGAGCGCGCCGTAGTGACGCTCGTTGAGACGCCAGTCGGTGACGACGGGAATCCACATCAGGTCCATCGCGTCCTGCACGCCCCACAGCGTGCGCACGGCGCGCTTGAGCACCGAGGTGTGCGCCACATCGAAGCTGTAGCCGGCCTCTTTGAGCAGACGGCCCGCTTCCTTCGCCTCTTCCATGCCCTGCTCGGTCAGGTCGACGTCGGCCCAACCGCTGAAGCGATTGTCGAGGTTCCACTGGGATTGGCCGTGGCGGATCAGTACGAGCTTGTGCATGGCGATCGATGGGCAGCGAGGGAAAGACCGGCATGGTGAAGCCCGGCCCGGACGCCCGTCAAATCCAGCCCCTGTCGAAGGTCATGCTAAACCCCGGCCTTGCCGGGAGCATCCTACGGAGGACATTCACCACACGGAATTCCGCCATGCGCCGCACCCTGCTCGCTCTAGCCCTCGTCATCGCCTTGCCGCTGACCGCCCATGCGCGGGACAACGACATCGACAAGATCAACGGCGCGGTCCGCGTCGAGACCGGCCAGCAAGCCGGCGACGTGAGCACCGTCAACGGCTCCGTACACGTGGGCGAACGCGCAGTGGTGCAGAAGGCGAGCACGGTGAACGGCTCGGTCGAGCTGGGCGCCCAGGCGCAGGCGACCGAGGTGGAAACGGTCAACGGCTCGGCCTCGATCGGCGCAGGCGGCAAGGTCAGCGGGAACGTGAGCACCACCAACGGCGCCATCCGCCTCGGCAAGGGCGCCGATGTGGCCGGCAAGGCCGCCAACGTCAACGGTGGCGTGACGTTGGACGGCGCCCACGTGGGCAAGGGCATCCAGACGGTCAGCGGCGACATCATCGTCGGCCCGAACTCGCGCGTCGAAGGCGGCATTCTGGTGGAGAAGCCCGGCGGCTGGTTCAACAGCAGCAGCCGCCGTCCGCGCGTGGTGATCGGTCCTCACGCCATCGTGCAGGGCACTCTGGAATTCCGCCGCGAAGTGAGCCTGCAGGTGAGCGACAGCGCGCAGATCGGCCCCGTCCAGGGCGCGACGCCGACGAAGTTTAGCGGCGACATGCCGCCTTCGGACGACTGACGCCGAACCGCGGCCACGGGCTATCGCTGCCGAGTCCGCCGCCTTCCGTCAAACCCAGTCGCGCGGCTTGAGGTATTCCGATAGCCGCGCTTCGGGGGAGCCGGCCTCCGGTGTGTAGGCGTATTCGAAACGCACGCGCGGCGGCAGGCTCATCAGGATCGACTCGGTACGCCCGCCCGATTGCAGCCCGAACAGCGTGCCGCGGTCGTAGACCAGGTTGAACTCCACGTAGCGGCCGCGCCGATAAAGCTGGAACTCGCGCTCGCGCTCGCCGTAAGGCATATCCTTGCGGCGATCGACGATCGGCAGATAAGCGTCGAGGAAGCCCTGCCCCACCGCCTGGGTAAATGCGAAGCAGCGTTCGAAGCCGCCTTCATTGAGATCGTCGTAGAACAGGCCGCCCACGCCGCGCGTCTCTCCGCGGTGCTTCAGATAGAAATAGTCGTCGCACCACTTCTTGTAGCGCGGATACACGTCGTCGCCGAACGGCGCGCACAGATCGCGCGCGACCTTGTGCCAATGCGCCACATCCTCGTCAAACGGATAGAACGGCGTCAGATCGAACCCGCCACCGAACCACCAGGCCGGCTCCTGTCCTTCTTTTCCGGCCTCGAAATAGCGCACGTTCGCGTGCGTGGTCGGCAGATAGGGATTACGCGGATGCAGCACCAGCGACACGCCGGTCGCGATGAAGCTGCCGCCCGCCAGCTCGGGTCGGTGCGCGGTCGCGCTGGGCGGCAGCTGGCTGCCGTGGACGAGCGAGAAGTTCACGCCGGCCTGCTCGAACACCGCGCCATCGCGCAGCACGCGCGTACGTCCGCCGCCGCCTGCCGGGCGCGTCCATGCGTCCTCCACGAAAGTCGCCTTGCCGTCGACGTGCTCGACGGCGGCGCAGATGCGGTCCTGCAGTTCGCGCAGAAACAGTTCGGCTCGGTCGGTTTGCTGACTCATCGCGTAGTCCGGGGAGAGGAGAGAGGCCTCGGGAGATTAACAAGCCGCGCGCGGGCGCGCCGATGCGGCCAGGCGTCGCGGTTCAGCGCACGCGCATGAGCAGCCGTTCGTGGCCGAGCAGCCGTGCCCAGCGTAGCCCCAGGTCGATCCACATGACGTACGCCGCCTCCGCGACCAGGCGCAAGGCGTACCTGCGATCGATCCGAAGATGCTGTTCCGCCGCCACCGGTATGGCGTCGAACCCCAGCCAGCGGGCCAGCAGCAGGCACCGAGGCAAGTGATAGCGACTGGTAACGAGCGCGACCGGCGGCAAGCGGCCCGTGCCATCCTCGCGCAACAGGCCACGCGCATGACGGAGGTTGTCGAGCGAATCGGTCGAGGCCTGCTCTAGCCGCGGCATCAGGTTCGCCGGCAGTCCGTGCTCCCGCAGCCATGCCGCGCCTGCCGCCGCTTCGCTGACGCGTCCGCCGCTGCGCCCCCCGAGCAGGAACAGCCGATCGACCTGCCCTTCCCGGGCGAGGGCCAGGGCGCGGTCCAGGCGCTGGCTGAAGTCACGCTCGGGACGGTCGCCGATCAGCCGGCGCCCGAACACCAGTACGTCGCGCCGGTCCGGCGGCATCACCGGGCTTCGCGCCGCGATCCGCCAGACATAGATGGCATAGGCCACCGAGATCAGGCCCAGGCTGGCCGTCATCGCCACGGCGACGACGGCTGCCGCATGGATCAGGTCGCGATCGCGCGCATGGCGCCACGGCCCGCGCTTGAGAGGGGCGAGAAAGGAGGACACGGTGGAATCCGATAGGAGGCGTCCAGTGTGGGCAAGGCTTGTGAAAGCCGCAATGCATTAAAAAGGGCGGAATCATGAACACGCTTACCGGCCGCACTAGGCATAGCCCGCGGCCGCTCGCTAGTCTCCCGCGATGCCCGTAACCATCCCCCCTCTCGCCGTCCGCGCGTACACGGCTACCTCCGCCCTTGGCCGCGGCCTTGCCGATCACCTGCGCGCGCTCGGGGACGGCCGGACCGGCCTGCGCCCCAACGACTTCGGCGACACCCCCCTGACGTGCTGGATCGGACGCGTACCCGGCATCGAGGACGAACCGCTGCCTGGCGAATTCGCGCCCTGGGAATGCCGCAACAACCGCCTTGCCTGGCTGGGCCTGAACCAGGACGGCTTCCTCGAGCACGTCCGCGCGGCCACCGAACGCCATGGCGCCACCCGCGTCGCCCTAGTGCTGGGCACGTCCACCGCCAGCATCGGCGCCACCGAAGAGGCCTACCGCGAACTGGAGAATGGGCGCATTCCGGCCGGCCTGGCCCGCCCGCAGGTCCACATGCCGCACTCGCTGACGGCCTTCGTCGCCGAGGCGCTGGGCCTGCACGGCCCCGCTCTGACGATCTCGACGGCGTGCTCGTCGAGCGCCAAGGTGTTCGCGAGCGCCGAACGCATGATCCGGCTGGGGGTGGCTGACGCGGCGGTGGTGGGCGGGGTCGATACGTTGTGCGGCAGCGTACTGTTCGGCTTCAACTCGCTCGAGCTGGTGTCGCCGGAGCCATGCCGCCCGTTCGACCGCACGCGGCGCGGGCTTTCGCTGGGCGAAGCGGCCGGCTTCGCCCTGCTGGAACGCACGGATGAAGCTCCCGCCGCGCCACGGCTGCTGGGCTACGGCGAATCCAGCGACGCCCACCACATGTCCACGCCGCACCCAGAAGGACTGGGCGCGGAACTGGCTCTGCGGGATGCTCTCCAGCGCGCCGGCCTAGACCCGGCACAGGTGGACTACATCAACCTCCACGGCACGGCCAGCCTCAAGAACGACGAAGTCGAGGCGACGCTGATCGGCCGGGTCTTTGCCGCTGGGACCCGAGCCAGTTCCACCAAGGGGTTCACCGGACATACGTTGGGCGCCGCCGGCATCGTCGAAGCGTCCTTTGCGCTGCTGGCGATCGAACATGGCTTGGTGCCGGGCAACATAGGCGGGCACGATCCCGATCCCATCTGCGGCCCGCAGTTCGCATGGCGGAGCGAACGGCGCCACGTACGCGTCGCCTTGAGCAATTCTTTCGGTTTCGGCGGCAACAATGCCTGCCTGGCTTTTGGCGAGGCAGCGGCATGAGCGTCCTGCGCGTGCACGTTGAAGGTGTCGGCCTGTGGTCGCCGCAACTGGGCGACTTCGACGCCTTGCGCGCATGGCACGCCGGCACTGCGGTGCCCGCGCCCGGCCCGAGGCCGCCAGCCGCCACGCTTCCGGCCAACGAGCGCCGCCGCGCGCCGGAGAGCGTGCTGCTCGCCGTCGAAGCGGCGGGCCAGGCGATGGCGATGAGCGGCCGGCGAGCGGACCAGCTGGCCTGCGTCTTCGGCTCCGCGTTCGGCGACCAGGCCATTACCGACTACATGTGCGAAACACTCGCGCGCGCGCCGTCGGAGCTGTCCCCGACCCGTTTCCACAATTCGGTCCACAATGCCCCGGCCGGTTACTGGACCATCGCCACGGATTGCCATGCCCCCTCCTCCGCCGTTTGCGCCTACCGCGACACGGTCGGGGCGGGGCTGCTGGAATCGGCGATGCAGGTACTCGCCGACCGGACACCCGTGCTGTTCGTCTGCGGCGATGTCGCCGGTGCCGGCGCGCTGGCCGACATGACCGGCAGCACCCAGGCCTTCGCCTGCGCGCTGGTGCTGGCGCCGGAGATTTCACCGCGTACCATGGCGACGCTCGCGCTGCGCGTCTCGGCCGGCATGGACGCCGGGGACGCGCATCCGGACTTACCCGCGGCGTGGCTCGACGCCAACGCCACCGCCGCCGCGGCTTTGCCGCTGCTCAGCCTTCTGGCCGGTAACGGCCGCCATTGCCACATGGCCGCGGCCGGAACGCTGGGCCTGCATATCGATAGGGAGAACGTTGCTTGAATTCCCCGGCCAAACGCTGGTGTGTACTTATTCCATGCCTCAACGAAGAGGCAGCCATCAAGGATGTGATCGGCTCGGTCATCGCTCTGGGCGCGCCGGTCATCGTCGTTGACGACGGTTCCGACGACCGCACGCCGGAGATCGTCGCCGGCCTGCCGGTCACCTTGCTGCGCCACGCGCAGCGCAAGGGTAAGGGCGAGGCGCTCCGCACGGGCTTCCGCGAGGCGCTGCGCCAAGGCTTCGACGCGGTCGTGACCATGGATGGCGATGGCCAGCACCTCGCTGGCGACGTGCCGCGCATCGTCGCGGCGGCTCAGCGCTATCCGAACCACATCGTGATCGGTGCCCGCCTGATCGATAAGGCGCAGCAACCCAAGGCGAGGCGCTTCGCCAATGCGTTCGCGGATTGGGGTATTTCCTGGGCCTGCGCTCAGCCGGTCGCCGACACCCAGAGCGGCCAGCGCTGGTATCCGCGCGCGGCGCTGGACCTGGTCGACCTGCCGGCAGAGAACTTCGTCTTCGAGGCGGCCATTCTCATCGCCGCATCGCGCGAAAAGGGCCTCGGCGTAGCCTCGGTGCCGATCGCGTCGCGCTATCAGGGCCACTTTCGCCTGAGCCACTTCAACCCCGTACGGGACGTGATGCGCATTACCACGTACACGGTGGGACGCGTGATGCATTACGGAGACGTGTGGGCCAGCTACCGGCGTTCGCGCGCCAGCCGTCCCATCGTGTTCGATACGGCCGCGCCGATCTGATCCCTCACGCGGCCACGTAGATCACCGCGGCGCGCCCGCTCGCCAGCAAGCGCCCGGCCTGCGATACGCGAAACGCGTATTGCGCGCCGGCTTCGTCGGCGAACAGCCGGTCGGCATGAACGTCCAGCCGCCCACCGAGCGGATCGACATAGATCGCGGCCAGCGCCACATCGCGTAGGCTGACCAGCCGCCCCTGGCGCACGGATTCGTCGCCCCGTGCTCTTGCGGCCAGCGCACCATGCACCGCCATCGCTTGCGCGCCGTACTCGGCCAGGTGCACGGCGTGCAGGCCATCGCGCGAACGTAGCGGATGCGCCGCGTTCGCGTGGCTCTCGCTGAAGGCATGAAGGCTCGTTTCGTTCCACGCCGCCACGACGTCGAGCAGGCACATATCGCCCGCGTGGGGAATCAGGTGAGCCCAGTCAGTCTTGTCGAGCATGGTTCGCGTGCGGAGCCATCAAGGTGGAAAGGCAGAAGTGGAAGGCGACGCCCAGGCTGACGGTAAGGCCGATGGCGCGCAGCACCGGAATGCTGCTCCACGCGAACATCCCGAACACGAGCAATGCGGAGGCCACGCACACCAACGTCGCGTGCAAGGTACGGCGCTGCTCGGCGGCGTCGCCGGTATCGCGCTCGAAGAACAGCGCATAGTGCAGGCCCAGGCCGGCGGCGAGCGTCAACGCCACCAGATGAAACAGCGATATCTCGATGCCGGCAGCACGCTCCACGGCCAGCACCAGGAAGGTGGCCAGTGTCATCGGTGCGAGCACATGCCAGGCGCGGCGCAGACCGCGCAACGCAACGACGATGGTGAGCACCAGCAATGCCGTGGCGGCAACCAGCGCATGGAGGATGCGTGTCCGGTAATCGGCCACCAGCGACTCGGAAGCCTGCTTGAGATCCAGCAGGCGAACGCTACCGTCGCTGTGCTTCGCGAGCGCCTCGATCGCGGCCACGTCATGCACGCCGCTGAGCGTGCCCAAGCCCAGCCACTGCCCCCCGCGCTGCACCAGCATCGCCGACAGGCGCTGGCCGAGCGCGCTTTGCCCAAAGGTTTCCGGAGTCAGCGGCGGCAACGCGCGCGCTGTCGCCACGTCCGCCACGAACGGCTCGAACAGATCCTTGCGAAACGGCAGCCCACGCGTGGCTTGCGCGATGGATGCACGCAAGCTCGCGCTCTCCGGCAGATTGCGCTGCCGCGCTAGCTGGCGTTCGACGCTCGGCAGATAGCGCGAAGGTAACTCCACCGCATCGACCGCATGCCCGCTCACCAAAGCGTCGACTCTCGGCTCCAACTGCTCCGACAGGCGCAACACGCCCTGTGCATCGGCCGCCCGCAATACCAGCAGATAGCGAACGTCCGGCGCTCCCAACGCCTCGCGCAAGCGCGCGTCGCGCTGGAGCAGTTCCGGCGGCAACGGCGTAAGCGCGGCCAGGTTGTTCTGCCAGAAAGGTCCCGGCGCGGCGAACAAAGCGCACGCGATGGCGAGCGCGACCGCCCACGGCAGCCAGCCCGGACGCGGCAGGCGATTGAAGAAGCGTCGCGCACGCACCAGCCACGGCATGTCCGCGACATCGCGGATGCGCTCGGGCAGCAGACGAGGAAGCAAGTAGCGCGTACACACACCAGCCACCACCAGGCCGGTGATGGTGAAGACCGCCAGTTGCTGCAGACCGTTGACGCCCGAAGCATAGAACGCGAGATAAGCGATGCAGGCCGATGCGATCGCCGTCAGCAGCAATGGCCAGAGATCGCGCACGCTGGCGATGGCGTTTTCGCCCGCACGCCGGTGGCTGAGCACGCGGATCGGATATTCCTGGGCCACGCCAAGCAAGGTGAATCCGAACGCAAGGGTGATGCCGTGCACCTGCGGGAACGCCCATACCAAAGCAGCCACACCTGCCAGCGCGGCGCTGGCGATCGGCAGCGCCGACAGCAGCAGCGAACCGAAACTGCGATAAGCCAGCAACAGCAGCAGGATGAAGCCTACCGTGGATACGTTGCCGATCCATTCCGCCTGGCGTCGGGTCTGTTCGCTCACGACGACGCTGAAATAGCCGGGGCCGCTGATGGTGAGGCGCGCGGTGCGCGCGCCGCCCAGTGCATGGAAGGCCTTTTCGATGCCCGCCACGGCTTCGTTCTGCGCGGTCGGATCGAAGCCGGCCGCGCGCGTCTGCACCACCAGCAAGGCTTCGCCCTGCGGCGAGAACCACACGCCCTCGCGGACATCCGGTGCATGAGGCGGAGTCCAGCGCTCGGCGAGCTTGAGCACTTCCAAGCTGGGATCGCGCGGCAACATGCCCTTCAGCAGGGAAGCCGCGGGCGACGAAAGGTCGTCCAGGCGTTGTTCGAGCTGATCGGCGAGAAATGGTTCGTCGAGACGCTCCTTGTCCAGCGTGGGCGATAGCAGGTAGCGGTAGGGCAGCAGATGCTCATCGAGCGCCGACAGGTCGAAGCTGCCGTTGAGCACCTGCGTGTAGCGCGCGTCACCGCGCAATGCGGCGGCAAGGCCCTGGCTCAGGTTCGCAGCGCTCTTGTCGTCCGCACCGCCGATCGCCAGCAGCAACAGCCGTGAGCCGGGACCGTCGCCTACCTGCTCCATCAACAGGCGCTGTTCGAACGTGGTCGGCGTCGGCATGAAATCCCGCAGATCGCCGCTCACCTTCAAGCGCTGGGATACCAACACACTCAAACCGGCGAGCGCCGCCAGCCAAACTACGAGCAGCAGTGCCTTGCGGCCGCGGCTCATGCTCAGCCGTCGCTCTTGCACAAAGTCGACAAGGCCTCGCGCGAGGGAGATTCCGGCATGCGGGCGGCCAGGTCGCCCAACAGATCCACCGCGAGATCGCCATCGGCCTCCTGCATGCGCATGCAGCGCGGTTCCTTGCCGCGCCCATCGATCTCGATGCTGGCGATCGCCTTGGCCACACGCGCATCGCGCGGTTTCAACGTCAGCGTCCAACCGCCGGCACGGCTTTCGTGCCGCACGTCGAACGCCTGCTCCAATCGCGACGAGTCGCCACCGAGCAGCGCGACGAAACTGTCCAGCAGTACCTGCAACTGGGGCGCACGCTTCAGCGAGAAACTGCGTGGCTTGCGGCCTTCGCGCTGCTGCGTCACCTCGCCATCGGCGATCGTGGCGATCTCCTTGTTTGGACGGTCGACGCGACGCTCCAGCTTGTCACCGCCGAGCCAGCCCAGTTCCCCGGACACCACCAGCGGCTGATCCAGCACCTTCATGAAGCGAGCCTCCGCGAACGGCGTACGGGCCGGCGCGGGCCGTGCGAGCGAAGCGATCAGCGCCTGGGGGCTGTCTTCAGCCGCTGCCGCGCTCGCCCACCACGACAGGCTGAGTCCGAGCAGGCACATGCAGGTCTTGCTGCCAGAAATCATAGAAATTGAACCAGTTGTAGGGGGCTTCGTGGATGTAATGCTCGACGCGACGTGCGTAACGCGCGATGACTGTGTCCAAGCCCGTCCCGCGGTTTTCCCGGGGGATCTCAACGGAGTCCGCGAAGGATTCGAATATCAGGCGGTACCGATTGCCGCCCAGATAAAGCCCGAAGCACAACACCACCGGAACACGCAGGGTATGCGCCAAGAGCCACGGGCTGACGGGAAACGGCGCGGGGCGGCCGAGCAGCTCGGCGCGCCGCAGCACTTCGTGCTCACGACCTCGATCGGCGAGCAGCGCGACCATGGCGCCTTGAGCGCAAGCCTCCGCCATCTCGAGCGCCACGGAGGCGCCATCCCTCGAGGCGTCGATGACCTTGTCGCCGATGTCCGGCGCCAGCGCCTCGAGCAGCTCGGTCAGCGCGGGTGTTTTCTGCTTGTCCAGCAGCACGCGGAGCGGCACGTCCGGGCGCCGGCTGCTGATGGCGCGCAGCGCCTCGAAGCTTCCCTGGTGCGAACCGAACAGCAGCACGCCGCGACCCTTGCCGATGTATTCCGTGAGCGCGTCGAGGCCTTCCACCTGGATATCGAAGCCTCGCTCGCCCCGGGCCAGCAGGAATACGCGGTCCAGCATCGTCGAGGCGAAGCAATGGATGTGCTTCATCACATGCCACGTATTCACCCGCGTCGACAGCACCTGCTCAAGGAACCGGCGCGAAGCGTCGCGTTCGAGTTTGCGGCGGCAGTAGAAATAGAGCGTGATGGGATACAGGAACATGCGGGCGAACCCGCGGCCGCCATACAGCGCGATGCTGCGAATCAGCCACAGCGCGAAACGGCCGCCGCCCTCGGGCCGACTTTGCCAGTGCGCGCTCATATCGGTTCGCCTTCGACTTGGCCGCGCGCAAGCAGCACGTCGCCGCGGCGGATTTCGAAACGCACCCGCGTACCGCTCTCGGTCAAGCTGACTTCGGCTTCCTCGTCGGGAAGCAGGGGCGCGACGAACTTCGCCTCCACGATGCGCGCCACGCGTTGCCCGCGCCATGCGCGCAACGCATGGGCGACCTCTTCCAGCAAAAGGACGCCCGGCACCAATGGATGACCCGGGAAATGGCCGGGCAGACAGGGATGCGAAGGATCGACTCGCAGGCGTGCGCGATAGGTCGGGCTCATACGGCTATCGGCACGCGATCGGCAAAGAACGGATAGATGCCTTTCGCGCCGGGCATCGTCACGGCGGCTCAGGCGGTGGCGCGGTGCTTTTCGATGTGCTCGGCGAGCGACCGCAGGCTGGCGAAGATGGCGCGGTTGTCCGGGTTGTCCGAACGAAGCTGAAAGCCGTACTTCTTGGACACTGCCAGCGCGATTTCCAGCGCATCGATGGAATCGAGGCCGAGATCGCCGCCGAACAGCGGGGCGTCAGGCTCGATGCGGGCGGGCTCGACCGACTCGAGATTGAGGCTCTCGACGATCAGGATCGCCAGTTCACGTTGTGCCGCGGTCTGCTCTGCCATGCTCGTTCCGTACTGCGCCGTACATGCCTGCCGTTCGGCCTCGCCGGTCGATCTCCCCCTGTCGGGCCACCGGGTCGGCATGAAGTGGCAGTGTAACATAGCGCCTCTGTTGTCCCTGGTGATGGTGCATGGCTAGCGGTTCAGAAAACGCTTTACCGGCCGCCTCTTCACGGCGGGCTCCACGGATTTCCTACCGCCACGAAGCGCTGACTCAGGTGCTTGCCGAAACGGGAACGCTGGCGGCGTTCGGCTTTGGTGCGGGCGCCCCGCGGAACGACGATCCACGCTATCTGGGCGTTCCTCTCGAGGGGATGGATGCCCCGACGCCGCTGGAGGTCTGGCAGGTGGAAGGACCAGTCGTAGCCGGCAGCGACGGCGATCTGCGCTGGGCCGAAAGCCAAGGCTGGCTGTTTACCGCGATCGAACTGAACGAACAGGCACACGGCGGGCCACGCGATGCGGCCGAGTACGCCTATCGACGGCTACGCGAATTCGTCGAAAGCCGTAATGCCTGCCACGTCCAGCGAATCTGGAATTACCTGGGCGCCATCAACCAGGGCGAGGGCGATGCCGAACGCTACAAGCTGTTCTGCGAAGGCCGTGCCGCCGGCATGGGCGACTTCTTCAACGAGGGCTTTCCGGCGGCGACGGCGATCGGTCATCACGCGCATGCCGAGCGACTCCAGATCTATCTCCTGGCCTGCGATCTTCCCGGCGTGCGCGTAGAGAACCCGCGCCAGGTCAGCGCGTGGCGATATCCCCGCCAATACGGCCGCACGCCGCCGAGTTTCGCCCGAGCCATGGCGCTGCCCGGCCAGGAGGTACTGGCGATCTCCGGCACCGCGGCGGTCGTCGGCCATAGTTCCGCGCACGAGGACGACATCGATGCGCAGCTGGCGGAGACGCTCGCCAACCTGGAAACACTGCTCGCGAATGCGGGCATGCCGGCCGGCTTCGATACGCATTCGCCGCTCAAAGCCTATGTTCGCCGCCCTACCGATGCGCCGCGCGTGCTCGATTTCCTCGCTTCGCGCCTGCCCGGCGTCCCGGTGCTGTTGCTGCACGGCGACGTCTGCCGTCGTGAGCTGCTGGTGGAAATAGACGGCTGGCGTTACGCCTGAACGCACGTGCTTACGGCTTGCCGCGTCCGCCGTGAGCGCACCGAAATGAGCCGTGCGGGAAATCGGCCAGTGCGAATTGCGAAGCAGGCAAGGCGACCGCCAGTTCGCGATAGAACGGAGCGCTGACCCGAGCTTCCCGCTGCCGCAAACAAGAAGCGTCGCGGGCTCAGGCGCCAAAAAAGGTTCATGCAGGACGCTCCTCGCCCGCCCTGCCTGTGACCGAAGACGCCCGATGTCGCTTATTTCTTCTCGGGTCGCTTCCAGCCATGCAACGTGGCCTGGCGGCCGCGTGCGATGGTCAGTTCGCCGGCCGGCGCGTCCTTGGTGATGACCGAACCGGCGCCGATCGTCGCGTTCTGGCCGACCCGCACCGGGGCCACCAACGCCGTGTTCGAGCCGATGAAAGCGCCATCGTCGATCTGGGTGAGACTCTTGTTCACACCGTCGTAGTTGCAGGTGATCGTGCCGGCGCCGATGTTCACGTTGCTGCCTACCACCGTGTCGCCGAGATAGGTGAGGTGATTGGCCTTGCTGCCTTCGCCGAGCTTGGCCTTCTTGGTCTCGACGAAATTCCCGACGTGCACGCCGGCCGCCAGTTCCGTGCCGGGACGCAGCCGCGCGAACGGACCGATGGTGCAGGGCCCGTGCGTCACCACGCCTTCCAGATCGCAGTGGGCCTGCACGACCGTACCGGCGGCCAGGCGCACGTCCTTCAGGCGGCAGAACGGACCGATGCGCACGTCCTCGCCCAGGTGCACCTCGCCTTCGAGAATCACATCGATATCGATGTCGACGTCGCGCTCCACCGCGACGGTACCCCGCACATCGATGCGCGCCGGATCGGCGATGCGCACGCCTTCGAGCGCCAGCGCCTTGGCGGCGCGTTGGCGATAGACCGCTTCGAGTTCGGTCAGCTGCCACGGATTGTTGGCGCCGGCCGCCTCCATTTCGTCATCGCATTCGACGCAGAAAGCCGGGCGGTTTTCCGCCGCTGCCATGGCGAAGATGTCCGTGAGGTAGTACTCGCCCTGCGCGTTGTTGCGGTCGAGCTTGACCGTCCAGCGTTTTAGGGAGGCGGCGTCCGCGGCGACGATGCCGGTATTGATCAGATCGATCGAACGCTGCTCGTCGCTTGCGTCCTTCTCTTCCACGATGGCGCGCACGAAGCCGCTCCCATCCAACAGAACGCGGCCGTAGCCCCGTGGATCGGCCACGCGCGTGGCCAGCACGGTGAGCGACTGGCCCGACTCCACGAGACGTCGCAACGTGGAAGGCTGCGTGAGCGGGACGTCGCCGTACAGCACGAGCACCGCCGCGTGATCGGGTACGTCGCGCAATGCCTGCGCCACGGCGTGGCCCGTGCCGAGTCGTTCCGCCTGCAGTACCCAGCGCAGATCCGGCTGGCCGTCGAAGGCGGCCAGCACCTGGTCGCCTCCATGGCCGTACACCACATGGATCTGCGCGGCCGACAGCGCGCGCGCGGACGACAGCACATGGTCCAGCAGAGGACGGCCAGCCAGAGGCATCAGCACTTTGGCCTTCTTGGACTTCATGCGCTTGCCCTCGCCGGCGGCGAGAACGATGACGTGCAGGGGCATGTTCTTCATGGCTGTCCCATCGAGGCTTGCTTAGCGGGGCAGCATAGCAGCCGACTATTCCGATCCATGACCGGTGGCTGACGGAGCGTCGCCGGTCGTGACGTGGGCCGCACCGGCGTGACATTCAAAGCGGAAATCGTAGGAGGAACTGAACGACCTGGTCTCGCTGTCCACGATGTGGCTCTCACCGTTGGCGTCCGCAGCCCAACGCTCGACTTTGAGCGGCAGGAAGGACCACTGCATGGCCGCCGTCTTCACGGCGTCGATGTAAAGACGCCGGTCGGCATCGGCCGGCTCCTCCACACGGACGTCGTCGACCTTGCCGGCAGCACTCACGATCAACAACGCGTGCACTTCCACCGGCGGCGGGCAACGCGTCAGCAGCGACGGAGGATAGACAGGATTGACGCGATGGTCCGGTGCCGCACCGCTGGACACCTCGCCCATCGCCAGCTGATAGCGTGCCGTTCCCTCGGGAATCACTGGCTTCCAGCTGGCATCGCCGGTCGGCGGCGGAAGGGGCGGCTGCATCGGCGCCTGTGCGCATCCGACGAGCAGCGTGGCGAACCCAGCGATAGCCTTGATCCGTGCCATGCGTATCTCCGTTGGCCGAATCGGCACCTTGCCCCAAACGAAAACGCCGGCACAAGGCCGGCGTTTCGCGGATGGATCGCTGAAGCGACCCGGGTCAGTGCTTGAGGTTCTTGCGCAGACGCTCCAGCGCCTGGAGCTGTGTGAGGGCTTCGGCCAGCTTGGCCTGCGCCTCGGCGATTTCCATCGCGTCGGTACGGTTGGCCAAGGCGTCCTCAGCCTCCTTCTTGGCCTGCAGCGCGGCTGCCTCGTCCAGGTCGGCGGCACGCGCCGCGGTGTCGGCAAGCACCGTCACCACCTGCGGCTGCACCTCGAGGATGCCGCCGGACACCCAGAACTGCTGGCGCTCGCCGTTGGCCAGCACCACGTCGACGTGGCCGGGCTTGAGGCGGGTGATCAGCGGCGCATGGCGAGGCGCGATGCCAAGCTCGCCCATTTCGCCGGTGGCGACCACCATCGTCGCTTCGCCGTGGAAGATCTCGGCTTCGGCGCTGACGATGTCGACTCGAAGGGTATGGCTCATGTCTGTCTCGCTCTGCTCGACGGGGAAGGGGGGCTGGAGTCAGGGAACGGCGCCGAAGGCTTCCGCTCCCCTGGCTTTCGTCCCTGTCCTCAGGCCGCCTTCTTCGCCGCCATGTCCTCGGCCTTCTTGATGGCCTCGTCGATGCCGCCGACCATGTAGAACGCCTGCTCCGGGATGTGGTCGACTTCGCCTTCCACGATCATCTTGAAGCCGCGGATGGTTTCCTTCAGCGTCACGTACTTGCCCGGGGCGCCAGTGAACACCTCGGCCACGTGGAACGGCTGCGAGAAGAAGCGCTCGCACTTGCGGGCGCGGTACACCACCTGCTTGTCCTCTTCGGACAGCTCGTCCATGCCGAGGATCGCGATGATGTCCTTCAGTTCCTTGTAGCGCTGCAGCATGCCCTGAACCTTGCGCGCCACTTCGTAATGCTCGGCGCCCACCACGTTCGGGTCGAGCTGGCGGCTGGTCGAGTCCAGCGGATCCACGGCCGGATAGATGCCCAGCGACGCGATGTTACGCGACAGCGTGACGGTTGAATCCAAGTGCGCGAAGGTGGTGGCCGGCGACGGGTCGGTCAGGTCGTCCGCGGGCACGTACACCGCCTGGATCGACGTGATCGAACCGGTCTTGGTGGAGGTGATGCGCTCCTGCAGCACGCCCATTTCCTCGGCCAGCGTCGGCTGGTAGCCCACCGCGGACGGCATACGGCCCAGCAGCGCGGACACCTCGGTACCGGCCAGCGTGTAGCGGTAAATGTTGTCGACGAAGAACAGCACATCGCGGCCCTTGCCGTGTTCGTCCTTCTCGTCGCGGAAGTACTCGGCCATGGTCAGGCCGGTCAGCGCCACGCGCAGACGGTTGCCCGGCGGCTCGTTCATCTGGCCGTACACCATCGCCACCTTGGACTCCGGCAGGTTGTCCAGGCGCACGACCTTGGCGTCCTGCATCTCGTGGTAGAAGTCATTGCCTTCGCGGGTACGCTCGCCCACGCCGGCGAACACCGACAGGCCCGAGTGCTGGGTCGCGATGTTGTTGATCAGCTCGAGCATGTTCACGGTCTTGCCCACGCCGGCGCCGCCGAACAGGCCGACCTTGCCGCCCTTGGCGAACGGGCACACCAGGTCGATCACCTTGATACCGGTTTCCAGCAGCTCGTTGGCGAGCGCCTGGTCGTCGTACGAGGGGGCCTCGCGGTGGATGACCCAATGGTCCTCGGCATTGATCGGGCCGACTTCGTCGATCGGACTGCCCAGCACGTCCATGATGCGGCCGAGCGTGGCCTTACCGACCGGCACCTTGATGCCTTCGCCGGTGTTGCGCGCGACGAGGCCGCGCTTCAGGCCGTCGGTGGAACCCAGGGCGATGGTGCGCACCACGCCGTCACCCAGCACCTGCTGGACTTCCAGCGTGATGTCGGTGCCGTCGATCTTCAGCGCGTCGTAAACCTGCGGCACCTGATCGCGTGCGAACTCGACGTCGATGACCGCGCCGATGATCTGTACAACTTTGCCCTGGCTCATGGATGTGCTCCGGATGGATCTTTGAATGTCTTGATTGGGATCAGCGCCCTGGAAGGTCGCCCGTTCTTGATTTGTCGCTATCGGCACTTACCGCGCTCAGACCGCCGCGGCGCCGCCCACGATTTCCGAAATTTCCTGCGTGATCGCGGCCTGGCGCGCCTTGTTGTAGACCAGCGTCAGCTCGCCGATGACCTTGCTCGCGTTGTCCGACGCCGCCTTCATGGCGACCATGCGGGCCGCGTGCTCGCTGGCCAGATTCTCCAGCACGCCCTGGTACACCACAGACTCGACGTAGCGGCCAAGCACGTGCTCCAGCACGGTGGCGGCATCCGGCTCGTAGATGTAGTCCCAGTCGTGCGCCTGCTCGAGCTTGATGCCCGCGTAGGCCGACTCGCCCGCCGTCTGGTGCGCTTCCAGCTCCGCCGCCACCAGGGGCAGCGGCAGCAGCGCATCGAGGGTCGGCTTCTGCGTCATCGTGTTGACGAAATCGTTGTAGGCCAGGAAGACACGATCGAGCTTGCCTGCCGTATACGCGTCCAGTGCCACCTTGATCACGCCGACCAGCTGCTCGATCTTGGGCTTCTCGCCCAGGTGCGTGGCGCTGCCGATCAGGTTCACGCCCTTGATGCGGCGGAAGAACTGCACGGCCTTCTGGCCCACGGCCACGACATCGACCTCGACGCCCTTGTCCTGCCATTCACGGATGGCCGGCAGGAGGCGGCGGAACAAGTTCGAGTTCAGGCCGCCGCAGAGGCCGCGGTCGGTGGAGATCACCACGTAGCCGACGCGCGCGACCTGCTCGCGCTGCACCAGGAACGGATGGCTGAAGTCGGTGCTGGCCTGGGCGACGTGCGCGATCACCTTGCGCATCTGGCGCGCATAGGGGCGCGACGCCTTCATCAGATCCTGCGCCTTGCGGATCTTCGAGGCCGAGACCATTTCGAGCGCGCGCGTCACCTTGCGCATGTTCTGCGTGCTCTTGATCTTGGATTTGATTTCGCGTCCGCCTGCCATCTCTTTCTCGCTCGCTGTGCTCGCTCGGGAACGGGGCGCGGGAACGGCGACGCCGTTTCCGCACAACGGGGAACGGGAACGGTGCGGCCGTTCCCGTTCCCTGCTTACCAGCTACCGGTCTTCTTGTACTCGTCCAGGCCGGACTTGAAGGTGGCCTCGATGTCGTTGTTCCAATCGCCGGTGGCGACGATCTTCTTCATCAGCTCGCCATGGTTCTGGTGGAAGAACGCATGCATACCCTTCTCGAACGGCAGCACCTTGTCGACCGGCAGGTCGTCCAGATAGCCCTTCTCGGCCGCGTACACCGACAACGCCAACTCGGCGATCGACAGCGGCGCGTACTGCTTCTGCTTCATCAGCTCGGTCACGCGCTGGCCGCGGTCCAGCTGGGCGCGCGTGGCCGGGTCGAGGTCCGAGGCGAACTGCGCGAACGCGGCCAGCTCGCGGAACTGCGCCAGAGCCAGCTTCACGCCGCCGGACAGCTTCTTGACGATCTTGGTCTGCGCCGAACCGCCCACGCGCGACACCGAGATACCGGCGTTCACGGCCGGACGGATACCGGCGTTGAACAGGTCGGTCTCAAGGAAGATCTGGCCGTCGGTGATCGAGATCACGTTGGTCGGCACGAACGCGGACACGTCACCCGCCTGGGTCTCGATGATAGGCAGTGCGGTCAGCGAGCCGGTCTTACCCTTCACTTCGCCGTTGGTGAACTTCTCGACGTACTCCTCCGACACGCGCGCGGCGCGCTCGAGCAGACGGGAGTGGAGATAGAACACGTCGCCCGGGTAGGCTTCGCGGCCCGGCGGGCGCTTCAGCAGCAGCGAGATCTGGCGGTAGGCGACAGCCTGCTTGGACAGG
>JBCNOA010000005.1:0-52047 GCA_039594095.1 Dyella sp. | reverse complement strand
CCGAGGGCGTGCCACTCGAACAGCCCGCGATCAAACCGATCAGGGCGATGACGCCCCACTGGGTCCCCTTGCGCATGTCCCTGCTCCCCTGTCGAACTGGGGATGATGATAAATCAGCTCAGTTCGAGCGGCGATCCAACCAAAGGCCACCCACAAGCGCGACCAGGAGCCCCAGGGGCGCCCCGGGCACCACGTCCCGCTGCGGGATCAGCATGAGCACGAAGCACACGGCCAGGGCGGTGCCGGCGATCCGCAACCGGCGCCGGGTTTGCTGGGCCGTTGGGGGCGTGCGCTGGTCGCGCCAGAGGGTCACGGCGATGACGCCGGCCAGTAGACCGGGCCAAAAACCCAAGGCGTTTTGCGGAGCGGTCACCATCAGCATGACCAAGAGCGCGTAGGCCCCGACAACGACCAAGAGGGACTGCAAACGACGGTTGAGGATGAGCATGGGCGGTCCTTGCGGTGAATTCTGGATACCGTAGGCCCCGCCCGGCCCGCGTCAAGTCAGGGCGAAGTGAGGTGCGCGGTGTGCACCACCTTCCCTTCCCCGTCGAGTTCGATGGCCCAGGCCTCACCCATCAGGCCCATCCGGTTTGGATACCACAGGCGCTGGGCGCACGGCGCTTGGCACTCAGGCGACCCATATGACGCGATTCGGTGGCTCGGTGTCTCCCGATCCGCCGGTTCTCCCAGCACGGCGATCACCTGTGGTTCGGTGTCGCCAATCTTGACCTGGTCAAAGCCGTGTTCGAGCTGATGGGCGATCACGCTGCACGACCCGATGTAGAGCACGGGGATCAACACGATGATCCCCACAATGATCGTGGCGGCCCGGCTCATGCCCAACCCTTCACTCGCGGGTCTTCCAGGGCAGTCCGGCGATGAGGCAGAAAATCACCCCTGCCAACAGACCCGCAATCAGACCACCCAGGAGCGTCAGGCCACTCGTGAAAGCTGCACCGGGGTTCGGATGTGTTCCGATCACCGTGATGAAAACCGCGAAGGCCAACGCGCCAATGATGCCGGCCCCCAGGCACACATACACCGCCGACAGGCGGTGCTGGCGACGCAGCCACGCGATCAGGGGCCAACCCAACACACCCAGGGCCAGATAACCGACGGGCACGCCGAAGAGGTAGAAGAAACCCAACGATGCCAGCCACGACGAACCCTGGTGCACCTCACCGGTCGCCTGGAAATACACGGCGCAAAGGAGAAAGAACGCCAGGGGCATCACCCAGGGGGTGAGCGCAAAGGCCAGGCCCAACGGTCGCCGTGTTTCAGCCATGGTGTTCATCGTCAATGGCACGCCGGGGCGCTGCACCAACCGTAGCCACCGCTCCCGAGGTTGGACAGTTGCAACAGAGCGTTGGCACCGGGAATGTCCCCGCCGAACACCGGGCCTGCCCCGTTGGCCGAAAAGACTTGATTGTGGAAGTCACTGATGGACTGAGCGGTCACCATGACCGGATTGTCGGGCGTCGCGCCGGCTGCATCCAATTGCGCGGCACGTGCGGCCACGAGGGCCTCCCGGATCTTCTCCATGTTGCTGTCGATGATCGCGTTGTCCGCAGCGCACGTCTTGCCCGGCGGCAAATGGTTGGCGATGGAGTTGGCCAGGCGATAGTTGGTGATGCCCGAGAGGATCCCGCGATTGTTCGCCACGTTGCCGCCCTCGCAGGCATATGGATCGCCATTGGCGCACGCCGTCGCGTAATAGTTCTTCCAGTCGCCGGCCTGGGCGTAGGCGCGCTCTTGCGGCGTGTTCCAGCAGCCCTGGCCATTGCACATCAGGCCCAAGGGGTCCGTGCGCGTGAGGGGATTGCTGCCCACATACGCGTAGGTGTTCGGGCCACCCTTCAAGCCGATGGGGTCGGATTGGAGGTAACGCGCATGAGCCGGATGGCACAGCATCAGCAGCGCGATCACCCATGCGCTTGTCATCCACGTTTTCATCACCCTCACCCCCTGCTTGTTGTGTTCTGAATCGCCCGGATCAACCCTTGCACCGAACCAGCGCCTCGCCGACCTGGTGCACCAGGTTGGCGTTGGCCGGGCCATCGTCCGCGCTCACCAGGATCAGGATTTGATCGCTCGATCCGCGGTCGTAGCCATACAGGCGCACCGTGCCGTGCCCGTCCCTGCGGGCCGACTGCGCGATGAATTGCAGGTGCGGCCCGAGGTCACGTGGCACGTAGCGCGTTTGGTCCCGTTGGATGTTCATGCCGGGCGGGATGTCCGGATGCTGGCCGACGTAGACCGTGGCCTTGGCCTCTCCGCGATGCGCGTGGATCACGTCCGCATCGAGGCCGGCGCTCGGATCGAAGGTCACCCCTTTTACCGGCTTCGCGCACAGGTCGAAGGGAGCGCTCAATGTCAGGGGTTGGGCGTGGCACCCCGCGGCGCCCACCCCCAATAGGAGCCCAAGGGCGAGGCGTTTAGTTGAGATGGACATTCACGGGGCTCGTCAGGATGGCCTTGATCAGATCCGCGTTCGGCACGCTGTTGGTGTAAACGGGGTCCATCGTCGTGAAGCTGTCCGGCATGTCGGGGAGGCCCAACAGGTGGCCGCCCTCATGGCCGTAGTCCAGGCCGTTGATGCGGGTGGGCTGCACGAACCACTTGCCGTGCGACATGTCGGGGCACACGCGCGACAGGCCATCCTTGTCGCTCTTGCCGGGTGCGATCTGGATGTGATTCACGTTCATGTTGGTGATGTGCGAGGCATCAATCACCATCGTCTCGACGTTGTAGTCCCCGAACGTGCCGGTCCAAGTCTGCGCGACACCGGCCGCCATGCGCGCGGCGTCATCGTAGGTGCCGCCCTGGAAATCAATGGGGAGCAGAATGCGGATGTTGTTGCCGTTCTGGACGATGTAGCCCAGGAGACCCAGGGGATCCACGGCGATCAGCGGATTGCTCCGGACATACGCATAGGTATTGGTTCCTCCTGCGAGGCCCAGGGGATCGGATTGCAGATAACGCGCCTGCACGGGGCCGGCGGCCAAGAGACACAGGGCCACCAGGCCCGAAAGCATCTTCCTCATCTCATCCTCCTTGTTGAGCTTTGATGGATTGGATCTGCTGCAAATACTGGGCTTTCTCTTCGGGGCTCTCTTCTCGCCAGCCCATGCGCTCGGCCTTGGCGAACAGCAGTTGGTTGTTTCGGCTCAGCATCTGGAAGTCAGCCTGTTGTTCGGGCGACAGGTCTTCCATGCGCGTGTAGCGGGTCACATAGCGCGCTTGCAGGAGCTTGTAATACGCACTGCCCCGCATCAGCAGGGACGTCACATCCTTGGGGTTGTTGTTGAGCGCCAACTCGGTCAGGCCCAACTGGTGCTCCGGTGTGCGCCAGTGACCGTAGAACTCTTCCAGCGTGTCCAGCATCGTGCCCACGCTCTCCTTGCGGCTGAGCGGACGCAGGTAGATGCCGGTGAGCAACGCGCGGGGTTGGATCTTGTATTCGGCCACGTAGCTTTCATCGCGCTTCGTGCCGCCACTCGTGGCCTCAACGTTGAGCCACGTGCCGTCATCCTGGTGGAACTTCACGAAGACATGGAGTGGCGCGTTGGCGAGGGTCATGTCCAGGCCGATCTTCTGGCCGAGGATCACGTAGAGCGTGGGCATGGAGACGCAATTGCCCTTGCGGGTTTTCAGATACGTGGACAGCAATTTGTTCTGGATGTTGTTGCCGAGCGGATCATTGAAGTCATACGAGAACGGGTGCTGATCGTTCCACGGTCCCGGCTGGTAGAGCGTCGTGTTCAAGACAATCAACTTGTCCATGTTCGACGCGCCCGGTGGGATGCGGGCCCGCACCCGATCGGCCCAGGCATCCAGTTCTTTCAGCGTGGCGGTGGCGTTGACCGTCGGGTCAATCATCCGCTCGATCGTGACCTCCGCGTGCGCGAGGTCAACTTGGGGATCGGCGGGTTTCAGCAGTTCGGTCAGAACGGCGAGGTTCGGGTCCTTGGGCAACGTGAGGCCCGCGACGGGCGCGGCCTGACTTGGGAGCGAAGCCCCCAACGCGCACATGACACCGAAGGTGACGAACAAGCGACGCATCCTGCCTCCCCGTTCCAAGCTATTGATGTTAATGCCTCGGATTTACCCCGAGCAACGGTGATCGCCGTCACATTTTGTTGGCGAGCGCTGATACCTTCAGTTCACCTCACTCGGTTTCGTGGCAAAACCGGATCGCACACGCCAGGCATCCGCACAGACCGATGCACCGGTCCTCGCAATGATCGTTGCAGATGCACGCTGCGGGTTCTTCATCGGGCGCCGCTTGAAAAACCCCGTGCGGGGGATAGCGACGCTTGCCTTCCTCAGTGGGTTCCATGTCACCTCCTGCCTGACGCAAGAAGCATAGAACCGAAAATCCGATCAGGGGAGTCTTGTCACCGGGCGGGACCTGGCGCGATAATGGGTCGCCGGGAAGTCAGGCGCCGCGGTGGGGCCCCACCGCATCACGGAAGACCGACGCTCGACACGCCGCCTCACTCACCCCGAGGCGGCGTTCTTATTTCTTCGCCTTGCGCGGGGAGGCAGGCCGCACGGCCGCCGGCAGGTTCTTAGGGAGCACATCCAGCGTCGCTTCCACCTGCTGGGCATAGGTGGCCAGCGAGGACCCGCACGCTTTCATCCAGTCGTAGAGCTGCAGGATGTCCAGTCTTCTGCGGCCAAGTTCTGCCTCAGCCACCAGGGATTGCGTCCGGCCCAGCTTTTCAGCCAGTTGCCGCTGGGTGAGCTTGGCGGCCATGCGTGCGGACTTGAGGAGGGCCCACGCAACCGCGTATTCCCCCTTATCCACGCTTTTCACTTTCTTGACCGCTCGGGTTGCCATCGGGCCACCCTAACGGCGCCCTGGCGTGATCTATTCTCCGATTCATACCCTTCTGAGACCGTTACAACACCGTGAGAAAACGCTGATTTCTGGCCAATTTCCCCACCATTCCCCATTCGCCGTGACGGCCATTTGATTCGTTTTTCGGATCAGTTCAGGTTGCTAGGTGAAAACTGGGCCCAGGCCACGGTTTTGGCCGCCCCAGCGTGCGCTGCCGCAGGGGCTGGTGATGGAGCAGCGCATCCACAGGGGAACACCATGAAGATCCTTACTTTTGCCGCTGCGGCCCTCGTCCTGGCCCTGTCCGGTTGCGCCACCACGGTGGGCAAAGACTTCAACCAGGACGCGGTCACCGGTTTCGTTCCGCATCAGACGACGATGGACCAGGCCATCGCTGCACTGGGTCAGCCTCAGGAACGCGAAACGGAGAGTGATGGCTCCACGCGCCTGCACTATCAGGTGGTCAATTCCAAATCGAGCGCGGCCAGCTATATCCCCGGCGTGAGCATGTTTGCGGGTTCGACCAACACCACCGGCAAGTCCACCTTTCTTTACTTCGATCGCGCAGGGAAGTATCTGCGCGCCGAAAGCACTCAGAGCAACATGTAGGGGAATGGCCCATGTCCACTGCAACGCGGATAGACGAAGAAACCGTTGACCAGGTCAATCGGCATTCGAGCCGCATGACCCGGCTGAATGTTGACCTCATGCACCAGCGCCAACGATCCCAAGAGGCAACGCAGAGCGCGCGCCGTCGAGCCGCTGAGCGGGAAAACGATGAGCTCGAAGAGGAGTGCATCCGCTTACGGAAGGCGCTGGCCGAGGCCGAAGAGCTGATCGACTTTTGGGCCAACGGCAGCGAAGCGTTCCGGCGCACCATGCAGCACCTGCGCCAGCACTGGACGCCGCCGGCAGGGGCCGAAACCGACCTGGTCGCGCTGGTGAACACCAACCATGCCGAGGCGCGGGAAGATCCGGCATGGGTGGCGAAGCGGGACGCGACGACCGCACAGCAGCGCGAGCGGATCCGAAACCGTCAGGCTTCCCGATGAACTGACCGCTTGACCGTGCACGCATTTTGGCCGCCTTCGGGCGGCTCTTTTTTTGTCGCGGGATCCTATGCACAGAGGTCGTTTGACCTCTTTTTTTGATCAGGGGGTTGCCAAGCAGCTTTTTTTTGGGAAAACCTGGTAGAGGGCCGATCGCTCTCACTCCCTTTCCCACTGAGAGCCCCGCCCCATGAATTTCCCACGCCTCCTCTTGCCCGCCTTGCTGCTGGTCGGCTTGGTCATTCCCACCGTGCACGCTCAGTCGGGTCCGCCACTGGCCAACTCTTCATGTCTCGCCGTCGCTGGCAATCCAAACTGTCTGGATTCGGCGACCGACTTGCAGATCAACCCCAGCACCTACGGCACGTCTCAGATCACCCAAGGCAGCACGAACATCCAGATTGGGATGTCCAACACCATTGACGGCAGAAGCGCCCAATACGGCGCCACGAACAACATCCAGATTGGTGAGTATTCGTCCATCACCGGCCTCCCGGGTCAGTCGGCCTCGATCAACAACAGCATCGGTCAGACGGTCACGATCCAAGGGTTCGGCAACAACGTCTTGGGTTCCTCCACGAACGTGCAAGGGAACAACAACACGCTGATCGGCACCGGCACGGCTTCGTTGACGAACAACGGCACCGTCGTGGGCGTGGGCGGCAGCCTGGGTGCCGATGCCACCGGCTCTGTGCTGTTGGGCGGCGGCTACACCGATCGCTCCGGCACGGTGGCGATCAACAACCTGACTCTGAGCCAGATGGCCCCCGGCATCCTGGCCACCGACGGCGTTAACGTCAGCCAGTTGAACCAAGGGCTGAGCTACCTGGGCGCGGGTGCTGGCCTCAACAACGGCGTGTTCACCGCGCCCAGCTACGTGTTGAGCGGCGGCACGTTCAACAACGTAGGTTCTGCCCTGCTGTATCTCGACTCCAAGCCATCGGGCACGGGCAGCCAGGGTCCGGCCGGTCCTCAGGGGCCGCAGGGTCCAGCCGGTTCGGGTGCGAACGTGGTCGCCGGCAAGAACATCACCGTGACGCAGGACGCCAACGGCAACCAGGTGGTGGCCACGACAAACACCCCGACCTTCTCTTCGGTGACCACGTCGAACGCGAACAGCACCACCACGGTTTCCGGTGACGGCGTGGTGATCACGCCCGCGACCTCCAACGCAGTGACGCTGAGCGGTGCGGGCCTGGACAACGGCGGCAACGTCATCAACGGCGTTGCGAATGGTCGGATCGTCCCAGGTTCGCAGCAAGCCATCAACGGTGGCCAGCTCTATGCCGCGCAACAGGCGGATCGCAATTGGGCGAAGAGCTACACCGACCAAGCCGTGCAGGGGCTCAACGATCGCATCGCGCGCGTGGGTGCCACGTCCGCCGCTTCGGCTGCCCTGGCTTCAAATTACCGCGACACGCCCAACAGCTTCGCGGCGGGCCTGGGCTTCCAAGGTGGCCACAACGCGATCGCCGTGGGCTACCGCCACGTGAGCGAATCGCAGCGGGTGTCGTGGTCCATCCAAGGTGCCATTTCCGGCAGCGAGCGCAGCATTGGGGTGGGCATCGGCTACGGCTGGTGATCCCTTCGCCTTGAAACAGAGGGCCGCTCTTCGGGGCGGCCTTCTTCGTTTCAGCCCCTCTGTGATCCATCAATCTCTCTTTTTGGTTGGGCTCTTGCCAAGCGGCGATTTTCTGCAAAAACATTTCAGAGGGCCCAGGAAAAACGCGCGCTCTCGTCCCCGCCCCTTCGAGAGCCCCGCCATGAAGCCTCTGATTTCTGCTGTTCTCCTACTCGCCCTTGCTGCGCCCGGTGCGCAGGCACAGGACGAAACCCACAACGTTCCTGTCGGTATGGAGGCGATCCCCTGCCCACAACGCACCACTGCGTTCACTCAACCGGTGGTGACGTATTCCAACGACCGCCGAAAGGCACATGTCCATGGTGTGTTCGTGTTTCGGGGTCCGCTTTCACCCAAGGGTGAAATGGTGGCGGATGACGTCAACATCAGCGTCCTGACGGATCTGGGCCACGGCTACGTTCCGTGGACTAACGCGGTCACGGACAGCCACGGTGTCTATGACTTCACGGTGGAAGCGCTTGCTCCGATCCAGGGCGTGCACCTGGACGCGGACGTGATGATGTGCAAGGGGGGCAAGTGATGAAGCGCCTGATCCTCTCCGCCTCTCTCGTTCTGGCCACCGCTCCTGCGCTGGCCCAGAACATCTCCGCGAACGTCTACGACAGTCGCGCCACATTGTCCGCGCAGAGCGCCGAACTGGCGACCGTCGTGGCCGTGCGCGATGTGCAGATCAAAAACACGGGCAGCAACCCGGGCACTTACATCGGTGCAACCGTGGGCGCTGCTGGTGGATACGCTTTGTCCCGCGGCTCCAGCTCGTTCACCGCTCACATGTTGGGCGGTGTCCTTGGCGGGGCAATGGGGGGAGCCGCGGGACAAACCATCGGAAACATGTCCGGCCCCCACCACGCGCTCCAAATCTTCGTTCAGCGCTATCAGATGAACGGGCGTCCTTATCCGCAATTGACCAGTGTGGTTGAGGCGGACGATCAAGGCACGTTCCGTCCGGGGGATCGCGTGCTGCTGGTGCGCGGGCGCAACGGTCTCTCGATCGTGCGCGCCGACGTGCAGCCCGAGCCCTCGCCCGCGCAGACGGATGTGCGTGGGCCGGGCTCCTACGGTGTAGGAGTGCTGCCATGAAGGCCTTGATCCTTGCCGCGTTGGTGATGGCCAGCGCCCCTGCGTTCGCAGATGAAACCTCGCGCGCTGCCCAGGTCACCGTGTCGGTGGCTGAGCAGATCCGTGTCGGGCACCCCAGCGGCGACTACGCCGACCTGGGGGATGGGCGTGAAACGGTGGCATTGCCCTGGGGAACGCTCCTGGCGTTCTCCGGCAATTACCCGGACACGCACACCACCCGCAATTTCGGCCTGCACATCGATGGCTTGTCCAGCCATGACTGCATGGCCTACGTGCGCGCGATCGCTCCTGCGTTCCAGGACGTGTGGATCGCCGATGCCTCCCCCAGCGCGGTCGGCGCTTCCGTCTACCGCTCCGGCCATCTCGATCTTGCCGCGCTCGATCGCGCCTGCCATGCCCACGACCAGGTGGGGATGGATCTCATCACTCACTGACCCGGACCCCGCCATGTCTACCCTTGCCATCTTCTCACCTGTGATCGCTCGATCTCTGCATCGACGAAAGTCGCGCGCGTTCGGATTGCTCGAAGTGATCCTGGTGTTCGCCATCGTGATCGGCGCCGCCGCCGTGGTGTTCACCGTGTTCACGGGTGCCAACGGTTCGGCCAACGCCGATCGCGTGGTGGCGCAGACGGACCTGATCGCCGCGAACATCCGCACGTCCCCCTGGGGCATGAACCACGATTACTCCACGTTGCCCACCAACGGCCAATACATCCCCGGCATTTTTCCGACGGATTGGAACCAGAGCGGCCAGGCGATTGACCCTTCCACGGGGCAACCCGCGCTGATCGGTCCGGGTTTCAACAATCAGCAGTTCAACATCACCATGAATTACGAGCCCAGCGATGGCGCTGCGTGCACAAAAATGCTGAGCGCGTTTGCCGCCGAGGGCTACGACGACATCTGGGCCGCCGGTCCGGGTCCAAGCGACAGGGGGTCGTCGGTGTGTGCAACGACCAACCCTTGCAAGGTGGACATGACGGCGGTGACGGCCTGGTGCTCTGGCACCCTGTTCACCGATGGCCCGTCCTTCGGATTCTCTGTCTTCGCGCACTGAGGCCATCGCCATGACCACCCTTGCTCTCCCGCTCACTTTCCCCACTCGCCCCCTGACGAAGACTCGGCGCCGCGGCTTCGGCTTGCTTGAAGTCATCCTTGTCTTCGCCATCGTCATCGGCGCAGCGGCCATCGTCTTCACCGTGTTTCAGTCCGCGCAACATCGCTCGGACGTGGAACATGACCGCACGCTGGTTCGCACGCTCGGGGCCAACATTGGCACCGTGTTTCACGTCCCTTGGGATAGCTCGTCCGGTCCTGGCGTGATGATGGCTTACATCACCGCACCGACCGTGGTGGGTGGCCCCTCGTGCACCGGCCCGGATCTCGATGGCTCGCCCAGTGAGGGACAGGGCTGCTATTCCGCGCTGACCGGCATGTCCATTCACGTGGGCGAGCTCGACCAGGGCACCACGGGCACGGCTTATGACGTGCAGATCCAGGGCGTGCAGTCCGCGTCTGACTGTGCAGACTTCCTCGTGGGTGGACCTGGTGCCTTTGGCGCCCAGGGCGTTTCCTCGGACACAGACCCTCTCGGTGTATGGGCCAACCCCACTAATCAGGGGGACGTGCTGACCTGGTGCGAAGCGCACACGGGTGGCAACGGCGTCATCCAACTGTGGTGGGGCCACCCGTGATCACTTATGCCCTGCCCCTTCCAAAGGCATCTCCTGTGCCCGGGAGCCTGGACTGTCCTCGGAAGGGGCGGGGCACCTTCTCTCCTGGCTTCCTCATGTTCGACGCGATGCTCTGGCTTGGCCTCGGCATCGTCGTCGCCACGGTCGCCCTGTCGCTCTTCATCACGACCTGGGGCGGCGGTGAAGTTGCGCAGGCTCAGGCCTGGGTGCATGACACGGCGCAACGCACCGCTGCCGCTTACATGTCACGCGCGGACTACTCGCTGCTCACCCAGGCGAGTGCGCAACAGGATGGATTGTTTCCTTCGGCCGCATTCACCGGTGGCCAGCTCGTCAATCCTTGGGGAGGTGATTTCGCCATCACTGGAACCGATACGCCGTTGAAACCGATGGGCGCGATGGTCATCACCATGGACCAAGTCCCATCCGGTGATTGCGTAAAGCTCGCCGGCAGTCTTGTCACCAGCGCGGATTCGATTAGCGTCGATGGGACAGTGGTTTCCACTGGCCACACTCGACCTGATCCGCAAACCACGAGCATCGCGTGCGAGACGGAGGGGCGGCTCCAATTCACTTACATCAAGCGCTGAGGGTCCATGCGCCTTCGACACACCCAACTCGCCTTTTCTTTGCTTGAAGCGATGATCGCGGCCGGTTTGATCGCGGGTGTGGCGGGGGTGACGTATGCCATTTTCAGCCCCACATGGAGTGGCGGCGAAGTCACCGGTGAGGTGTCGCGCCTGGATCAACTCCGGCGCTCCGTGCCAGGTCTGTATGCCAGTGCACCAGACTTTCAGGGCATCGGCACGGATGCCACGCTTGCGCATCTGGCCACGCCCTCGCCTTGGGGGAGTTTCTCGCTTCAACCGGCGCAAGTGAATGCCCCCAATGATGGTTGGCTGGCCGCGTATGCAGGCGTGCCCACCAAGGAATGCGAGGGATTGGTCAACGCCGAGATGGGCCGCGAATGGACGTCCATTCAAGTGGATGGCACCGCCCTTAATGACGCGCCACAGGGATTGACGCTTTGCCAGACCTCGAACGCCCACGCCATGACGTTCACGATGTGGGGTGGCTTCCGCGGCGGTGCAGGCGTGGGGCAATTGCTGCCGCCGGGTTCCGGTCAGCCGCGCAACCCACCGCCGGGGATGCCCACGCCACCGCTGCCGCCGCCAGCGCCCTGGACTCCGGCACCACCGCCTTCCAGCTTGCCGTCCGGTGGGCCTACGCCAACACCAGGCCCAGGGCCTGCACCAGGTCCTGCACCGCCACCGGTCTATCCGCCGTTGCCGCCACCACCTGGCTATCCGCCCGTGTGCGTGGCAGCGCCATCGCAAACCCAGGCGATCGCGTGTCCGGCGGGCCAGATCCAGTCTGTGTCACCCTACGGGCCCGATGGCATCAGCCAGTCGCGCTCGGCCACATGCACCTACAAATATGGCGTGTCCGTCTACGGCGCCTGGGTGACGACGGGCAACACGTGCGCGCCCAAGTGCGTGGCGCCGCCGACGGGCACCGGCACGCAAACGGGATCGTGTCCGGCAGGCCAAGTGATTGCGTCAGGAGCCACCACGTTCCCGCAGACGCAAGCCATCACCTACGCGTGCCCCGCGCCGACGGGGGCTTACACCACCGCCTACGGCGCCTGGTCACCCGCGGTGGCCAGCGTGTGTGCGCCGAAGTGCGTGGCCCCTGGTCCCGGTTCGCAATCGCAGAGTGCGGGATGCCCGGCCGGGCAGGTCATCAGCTCGGGTGCAACGTCCTTCACCCAGACGCGATCGGTGACCTACGCGTGCCCGGCACCTCAAGGGAGCTACACGACCGCTTACGGGGCGTGGACGCCAGCGGTTTCGTCCGTGTGTGCCCCGCAATGCGTGGCCCCGGCACCGACGACGGGCAGCCAGACGGGCTACTGTCCGGCGGGTCAGGTCACCAGCTCCGGTGCCACGTCCTTCACGCAATCGCGGTCGGTCACATATTCGTGCCCCGCACCTCAGGGCGGTTATGCCACCGCTTACGGTGCCTGGGCGCCGCTGGCATCGAGTGTGTGCGCGCCCCAGTGTGTCGCGCCAGGCCCGACATCGGCGGCGGAATATCGGTGGGATCCCACCACCCGCTACGGCACGTGCCCCGCGGGTCAGGCCGGCACGATCTCGTGGACGGAGCAGCAGGTGCGCACCGACACCACGAGCTACGCGTGCCCGGCACCCCAGGGCGGCTACACGTCCAGCGTGAGCTATGGCGCCTGGTCGGACACCGGTGCGAACACGAACTACGTGAACACGTGCACGCCGACAGCGCCCACGGCGCAGGCAGTCAACAACTGCACCGTCACGGGCATTCTCAACAACCCGACCTATGGCACGTTGTCCGTGCACGCACCGCTGGGCACCACGGTCATCAAGACGTGCCAGTGCGGCGTGACGCTGACGAACGGCGGCGCCTCGCTGACCGTGTATCCGTCCACGTCGGCCTTCTCCTCGGGCGGCAACTACTACGGCTACAGCAGCGGCACCTATTCCGTGGGTGGGGGCACGTTCACGGTGGGCATCACGATCAACGGTTCGCCGACGAAGAGCGGTGGCAACAGCTACTGGAACAGCACCTGCAACGCCAGCGTGTTGCTCCCGAACGGCACGAACTACCCATGATCCTGGCTTGCTGAGCAGGGGTTTAACGGTCACTGGATGGATCGACACTTGCACCCAAATCGATGGTATGACGGGCATCACAGGACAGGAGAACAGCAATGAGCGTGGCACAGCGAATAGACGACATGACCACCTGGCTGCTGATCGAGCACGGCAGCCGGATGAACCTTGTGCGCCAGTTCTTGGGACGTCAGACCCGAAACCGGGCTCACACGGAAATCCGCGGCCTCCGCCGTCGGCGCGATGAAGACGATGACGTGCCGATGGTGAAGCCTGTGCGCGATGACACCCACGACCTGATCGCCCAGCATCGCGCCTGGAACGCCAGCCGTTCCCGCGGTGGCGTGCGCCACTTCGGCTGATCCGATGTTGGCCTTCGCCCTCCTCGTTGCGCTCCAAACCAGCCCTGGCGCGCAGGTCATGGGTCCCGGCTGGGTCGGCCAGCGCGTGGACGTGCGCGGCACGGTGTTCGCGGTCGATGGGGACTGTGCTGAGCTGGCCGTGGATCGTCAGGGGATCCCGGGGGCCGGCGGTCGCCTCTGGGCCTGCGGCTCGGGCCCTGCTCCCGACCTCAACAGCACCGCCCACGTGCATGGCGTCGTGCGCGACACGCGGATGACGCGCATGGGCCCGGCGTGGCGGCCGGTGCCCGTGGTGTCATTGAGCCCCTGATTCTGGGGGCTTTTTCCAACTTTCCGCGTTTCGGCGGGAAATTGGAAAAACTATCCCGCATCCGATAGTTGCGGCTAAGCCCTCACTTCGGCGCATACCTCGGGTCGTTGTCCCAGCCCTTGGGGAACAACACCCCCTCCTTCTCCAACTTCTTGGCGGCCTCCGCCATGGCCAGCTCAGTCGTGGCATGCAGGCTCCGGGGCATGTTGTCCCACTTCATGTCCTTCTTCACGTCCTTCCACAGCCGGTCCCAGGGGATCTGGGCGATGTCGTGGACGTTGTGTGCATCGCACCACCAACGGATGCGGTGGAGGTTCTGCTGGACGTGCGCGGCGAATTCGGGATCCATGGGCGGCTTTTGCAGTGGGCGGTTGATTCAGATGGCGTCCCGGGGCCCAGGGATCAAGGCCCGTCTCGCCCGCTGAGTCCTGTTCCCGGCAAAATAGGCCCCTCGACCAGGGGGACAGGGATGACAGAGCCGACGAAACGGGAACGGGTGCTGGACGTGATCCGGGGCGCCAAGGGTCCCTGCTCCGTCCAGCACATCAAGGAACAGATGAGGGACCAGTTCGGCTATGCGTCCGTGGAGGATGTGTCCAACTGCCTTTCCGCCCTGACGATCAACGACCGGAGCCGACACCACAATGGCGCCCCCCAGGACCTGTTGATCAAGGCCCGCGTGCGGGGCACCACCCAGGTTCGCTATTGGCTCTATGACCGGGCCACCGATGGTCCCAAGCCGCACACGGCGAGTGAGGACCTGGACTGGACCTACAACCGGGTGGTGTCCGAATGAACCGGCTTATCAAGATCGGGTTTCAGAACGCCGGCTTCTGGGAGCTGGACGAACGCAAGGCCAACACCCTGCAGTTCTACCTGCGCACCGATGCGCCTTACCCCCACACGCTGTATGCCTTCGTGCTGGATGGCGTGGTGGTCTACGTGGGCAAGACCACGCGCACGTTGCGGCACCGGTTGACCAACTACGCCAATGGCCTGCGCAAAGGGGCCGGTCCGAGGACAGACACGACCAACGTGCGCATCGCTCACCTGATCCTGGACGCGTTGAGCCAGGAACAAGTGGTGGAGATCTACGCGCTTCCGGACACTGAGCTGCACCGGATCGGGGACTTCCACCTCAACCTTGCGGCGGGGCTCGAAGACAGCATCATCAACGTGGTCAAGCCTGAGTGGAACGGCGGCAAGCGGGCGAAAGCCGCGCCGTTGGCCGGAGTGGCGACTCCGCTGCCATCGCCGCCCATGGATCACGAGACCATCCGGGCTTTGCCAGTGCGCGAAAGCATCCAGGTGAAGATCGGGACCACGTATCTGGAAAGGGGTTTCTTCAACACCGGCATCCAGGGCGCCCAAGCTCTGGCCGGCGACGGTGAAACACTAAGCATCTTTTGCGGCGATGCAGAGGAGCCCATCCTGGGCTACATCAACCGCCGAGCGAACACGAACCGGTCACCGCGCATCTTTGGCGGCAAGTCGCTGCGGGATTGGATCCAGGGGAACCTGGCGCGCGACGCAGTGATGCAGGTGGACGTGCTGACGCCCACGGCCATCCGGCTGTCCGCCGGCCATACAGACGATCAGGGACGCCCGGCATGAAAAACACCTCAGGACGGTTGTATCGGATCATGAGCTTCCACCACGTGGTGCAGCTCTTCGAGAACAACGAGCTGTTCTTTGCGCGCCCCTCCCAGTGGGCCGATCCCTACGAAACCCGCCTGGTTCATTCCGCCGCCGATCGGGTGTTCGCGCAGTGTTGGTGCAGCAATGGCGTCTCGGATGCGATGTGGCGCATCTATTCACCCAACCACCTGGGCGTGCGCATCTCCACGTCCACTCGGAAGCTGCGCGAGGCCCTGCAGAAGGCAGCCAAGATCCGGAACATGTCCGTCCGCCTCGGTGATGTCCGCTATGTCAGTCAGCACGACATCCAGCTCGAAGCCAGGAAGATCCACCGGGATTTGCAGTCCCATTACTCGGTGGAGCGGGCGTCCGATCTGCTCTTTCTGAAACGATCGGCTTTCAGCCACGAAGACGAATACCGTGCCCTCCTGACGGTGGACACGCCCAATCCCGATGCTGAGGTCACCGGCCTGAAAGTGCCGGTGAACCCACACAAGCTGATTGACAACATCCTGGTGGATCCACGTGCCCCCAAGGAATTGGCGGACGCACTGATCTACTACTTCAAGAATCACATTGGCTTCAAACGGCGCGTGAGCCCCTCGGTGCTCTACAAGATGCCCACACCGTTGGTGGTGCCTTAAACGTCAGGCTTCGAGCCCCAACGCATCCCCGGCTCGATCCCGCTCCTGGCACCCCAAGAGGTATCCATCCAGGAACGCCTGGCTCAACCGCTCGGACTCGCGGCTGTCCAGGTGCCAATGGTCCGATCCGATCGCCCGGCACCACCCCACAAACGAGAAGTCGAAGGGCTGGCTGTGGAGAGCGCGCTCAAAGCCACGGCGGTGGGCACGCTGCCGCGCCTGTTGGACTTCGGCGGCCTGGGCGAGATGCCGGCGGGCCAGGGCGTCACGGAGGAAGCGGGGCAAGGTCATGACGTGTGCTCCCCTCGCTGGGTTTCAGGAACGGAACGATGCCGCATCCGAATCGTTTCGCTGAGTGGATGGATCCACCAGATGCAATACCCGAAACTGGCCGTAAAGACGAACCGGAGCAGCGGCGGCATGGGATCAAGGATCTGATGGATGCAGGACAGGAGCAGGACCACAAATACCCAACACGCCGCCATCGTGTCGAGGTTTTTCAGGAGCCATGATTGAGCGGCACGAAAGGTCATGGTTTGGTCTCGAACAAATCCAACTGATGCGGCTCGTCACGGTCCAGCACCTCCGCGATCGCATCTGCGATGGCTCGGGCGAGGGCTTCGTTCCGCATCCTGGTTTCTTCGGCTGCTTGTTCGCTCGAACCCCAGAAAAACAAACTCAATCCAAAAAGAGTGAGTCCCATGCCGAGGAGAAAGAGGGGCATCATGGCGCGCTCCCCTTCTGGCGCTTAGCCTGAACACGCAGTCTTAGCTCATGAAGCTCTCGCGCATTGGCGTTCAGCTCAGCGCGCCCGCCCGGCCGCTTTTGAGCTTCCAGCTCAAACCAGCGTTCGTCACGGTCAGGAAACTGGCGCCCGTCACTCATCGCCCCCACGCCCCGTTCCAGGCGAACCTGCCGCACCCGATCACGCAAGGCCATCAGCATGGCCAGCGGAATCACGACCTTCGGAGCATGTGTTTCACCGAGCTCGGGCCATGTGCTCCGCGCGGCGGCTTCGCTGGAGGCTTGAACCCAACGCAGGCGCAAGGGTGTTTCGGGTTCATCGGTGTTGAAGTTGAACACCAACAAGAATCGATCGGTGCCGGCCTGGCCGAAAAGGTTGCGCACCACGTGGTCCGGACGGTAGACGGCCCGCGTGATCTGCGTGTGGAGGGTGGCTTCGTTGATCACCATCACGGGCGTCCAATCGTGCCGTTTCACGGCGTCGATCGCTTGCTGCGCGGTGTCCGCAATCACCACGCCTTCCCGTGGCACGCGGCAACCGGCTTGACCGGCCCATGCATAGATGCCCCAGACCTGGTCGCGGGTGAGGTCAGGCTCATCGAGTAGGAGCCATGGCGAGGGGTTGAGGGGCTTGGTCATGGCTTGTCTCTCTCATCGAAGTCGCGCCACCGTTTCACGGCCACCCAAAGGCAGGTCAGCGCGACTGAGACCGCCAGGCAGACTTTGACCCCCTCGGGAAGTTGAGAACCAAGCGCCTTCGCGGCCACAAAACAACTGGTGAGCCACACCATGGCGAGCGCGAAAAGGAGGTATTCCTTGAGTTCGGCGTTCATGCGTAATCCCCCGGGTTCCAGGTTCGAGTGCGGCGCCACCCATCCAGACCGATGAGCGCGGCGACGATGCCGCTGGCCATCGCCCACACGTGCAACGTGGGATCGTTGATGAGTGGAATGAGGTAAGCGACGGCGAGCGCGGTGAGGCCGCCGGTCAACATGAGAGGGACGGGGCGCATCAGTGCACCCCCAGAAGGCCCATGGCCAACATGCCCGCGATGAAGGCGATCCCCGCCAACATCCAGGCGTGGGTCTTGGGCATTCGCGTTTCCATAGCGTCCTCCCACAGACCAGCCAACTGCGTTCGCTGGGCCACCCATTTGCGGTGTTCGCTTTCCAGGAGGCCAAAGGGATTGCTTTCGACTTGGCTGTTCATCACCCCAACCCCTTCTCGCGCAGGCGTAGGGCATCCCGGAAGTCCGATGAGGTGCCAAAAACCGCACTTCGGACACAAGTAGACATTCTTCACTTTCAGGACTGGGCGCATCAGTGACGCTCCTTGGCTTCCAAGGCTCGCACCCTTTCCCGGGTGTCATAGACCAGCGCTTGAAGTTCGACAATGTCGGCACTGTGCCGATCCACGATCTTGTCCTGTTCGTCCGTGCGCAGGTGATCCTTGGCTTCAAGCACCGTGACTCGGTCCCGCAGGGGCTGCTGTTTGTTCGTCGGCTCTTCCGACAACAATGCGATCAGCGTGGCAACTGATGCACCGAGAAGGAGCCCGTAGAGCCATCCCTTGATGAAGTTAGAAAATTCAGCCTGTGTCATCACACCATCCCCTTCTCGCGCAGGATGCGCATGGCGTCCTGGCAGACCAACGTGTTCATTGAGCGCACCACGGCTTCACGCGTGAGCGACTTGGCACCCGGCCGTCCGAAAATCACCACATCTTTGTTGGCCTGGCGCGCAAGGTATTCCTGAGTGGCGGGCGAGGCCTTTTGCCCGATGGCCACCAGGTGCTGGATGACGGCTTCGCGTTGTTCGGGGTCTGACGCGAACGTGCCGAGGCTCGCCGACATGGGCGCCTGCATCGTCTGATCGATCGCGGCTGCCTTCGATTTGATGGAAGTCATGACTTCATCAAAGCGGGCTTGCTGCTTGCGATGGATGGTCTCATTGGCCAGGCGCTGCTCCCGGTTCTCGGTGATCAGACCGTCGATCAGGTCCGCGACGTCCACCGAGGCCTCGGCAGGGCGTCCGGCGAATGCTTCCAGCGAGGTGGGGAATTTCGCGCACGGTGGATGGCCGAGTTCCGTGGAATGACCACGAACGGACACGATGAAACCCCATGGCGTTTCGTTGTGAGCATCCCACCAGCCCGCCCGCTTCCATTTGTCGGTGAGCGCCTCGATGCGCTTGTGCGCGATGCCCAGGTGGTGGCCCATGTCGGCCGCGGAGATGCGAGTGGCATCCTGGCGCTCGCCCTCCGACTTGCCGGACGCTGCACGCCGCTGACGTTCGAGCAGCATGGCAAACAGGTTGAGTTCGTCTTGTTTCTTCATCGCAATCACCACGCCGTTCCGAACCACACCACCCCCGCTCCAATTCCGAAGGAGAGGGAAATGAGTAGGACGCGGATTTGCATCGACTGCTTGGCAACCCGATCGGCCAGCGTCGCCGCGAGTTCGCGGAAGGAGTCGGCTTCGATCTGGGTGGCATCCAGGGCGGCCTGCATGGACTGCAGGGTCTCGTGCTGAACTTGGGTGAGGTCTTCGTCGGCCATGGCGGGGCTCCGATGGAAAAAGTCTTGATTGACTTTGTTCTAGGCCGAAACCGCCGGTTGGCAAGTCGATTGGGGCGTGTATCGACACGGAGTGTGACCGTGGTCCCAACAGAGGTGATTGGGTCACTGCATGCGCAAAAGAAAACCGCCCCGAAGGGCGGTTTCTTGTTCTTCTATCCCCTATGGGGTGCTGCGGCCTGAAGTTTGAAAGCACTTCATCACTATCCCCTAAGGGGTGAGTCTGACCCAATCAATGTGGCAGAAATTTGCGGTGGCGCAAGACTCCTTACTCTGCGGTTTCCGCAGTGGACCAGCGTCGTTGGGTCACTGCATGGGCGAAAAGAAACCGCCCATGCGGGCGGTTTCTTGGAGTTTGCGAAAGGTCGAGGTCAGAGCATCACGGCCATCGCGTGTGCTCGGGCGCCCTCCGACCAGTCGGTGATCAGTTGATCGAACCCCATGCCAGTCTTGGCCAGGCGCGAGTTCAGGCTGGCTTCTTCGCGCGTGGCGTTCGGGGAGGTTTTCAGGAAGTCGTCCATTTGCTGCCGACGTTCGGCCAGCGCGTGCGCGTCCAGGGTGGCCAAGACGTTCGATCGCGCGGCGACTTCCCCCATCTGCACCACTTGGTCCACGGCCTTGTCGTTGCTGACCGTCACATCAAAGGTGGCCATGATCTTCTGCAGGTGCCGAGCTTCATGGGCGTGGCTCTTCCAGATTTGTTCGGAGTGGGACATGGGGATTTCCTTTTGGGTTGGCGGGGTGATGACTCCAAGCTCCCAAAAGATCGCCGGTTGGCAATCCCCTATCGACGTGTGATCGTTGCACCCCTGTCAAAGGGTCTGTCCCCGCCCTTGCCCCTGCGAACGCCGCACCGCCTCAGCCAGTGTCGGGGGCACCTGCTCGCGCAAGCGCTGGAAGGCCTCGGCGGCCTTGGTCACCGTCGCGGCATCGAGTTTGGGCGCTTGGGCTGCCTGGGCTTTCTTGGCGCGATGTTCAGCGATCAAATCCTTCGTGGAGCGGCCACCGAAGGCGACGCCCTCCTCCAGCGCGTTGACCTGCAGGCGGTCGTTGGCCAATTTCTCATCGTGATGCAGCGTGTCTTTGTCCTTCGTCTGCATGTAGAGGCCATAGCTGCCCTTGTGGCGCGAGTAGGCCACCATGGCGAGCTGGCGATCCATGCTCTTGGGGTTGTAGAGGTGGTAGACGGATTCCAGGGATTGACCCTGGCTGCGATGGACCGTGCTGGCCCAGCCCAGGCCAAACGAGATTTGATCCGAGCGGAAGTGGATCTTTTTGCCGTCCTTACCGGCGATGTCGCTTTCAATCGTGGCATCGATGTGCGCTTTGCCATCCTTGCCGGGTGTGATGGCGTTGATCACGGCCACCGTGCCGTTCACCACGCCCAGGTCTTCATCCAGGGCACGGAAGCGGATGCGCTCGCCAACGGCCACGCTGAGTTGCACGGGGTGGTCGGCTTTCGGAGTCTTGGTCATCACTTCCTTGTCTTCACCCAACTGGCCGGCGTCCTTCTTGGCCTGGCGCAACAGGGTGGTGAGCTCTTCGATGTCTTTGTGCGTGCCGCCCAACAGGATCTTCTGGCGATCGGGCTTGGTGTCGGCGACATAATCCGCGACCAGGTTGCGGATCACGTCCTTCCGTTCCTTGAAATCGTTGAGGTGCCCATCGGCCTCCATGTCCATCATGATGGCCCGTCCAAATTTCAGGTTCTCGGCGCGGCTGCGCTTCTCCGTGCCCCCCGCTGCATAGAACTTCTGCACCAGGTCCACGCCCCGCTGGCTGCGTTGCCGCCGGATCTCGGTGAGCTCAAAGCTGCCGAGGGCCTGGTCCAGGGCCCTCATGGGACTGCCTGCATCCACGGCCTGCAATTGGAGTGGGTCCCCCTGCAGAATGGCCCGGCCACCGGCGGCGTGGAGTTTCGCCAAGAGACGCTGACACGGACGCGTGCCCAACATGCCCGCCTCATCAATGACCAGGAGGGTCTTGTCGGTGAATTCGAGCTTGGGCTTCTTCCCGGGCTTGGCTTCGAGCATGTTGAGCATCTTCGTGATGCTGCATGACTTCACGCTGGTTTCCGCCTGAAGCTTCTGCGCCGCGTCGTTGCCGGTGGCTGTTCCCAGCACAGTCCAGCCGGATTGCTTGAACGCATCCGTGATGACTTCGCAACTGGTGGTTTTGCCTGACCCCGCTCGACCCTTGATGATGCAAATCCCGCCGGTTTCTTGCGTGGCCCATTTCACGCTGCGCTGCTGTTCGTCGCTGAGCGCAAACCCGCGCTTCTTCTTGAAATCCTCCATGCACTGGTCCACCACCTTGGGATCCAGGTGGTGGTGCGTCTCGTTGACGCGGGCCTTGGCGGCGTCCACCAGGTTCTGCTCCATGCCGAGCACGCGCGTGCGGTCGGAGAAGCGGAATTCCTTGTAACGCATCGAGGGCATGGCGCTCATGTCGTCCTCGTGCAAGCGCTCGGGGTTGATCACGGCAAGGTTCTCCTGGCGCGCGAGAAAGGCGTTGGCCAGCTTGATCACCCCCTTCGCGTCGTGCTCCCCCACGGTCTTCTCGGTGATGACGCGGAGCAAGTCCCGTTTGCGGAAGACGCTTTGGGTTTCGTGGAGCTTGTCCAGCACTTCGTCATCGAACTCCTGCTGGGTTTGCTGCGCGCGGGTCTGCCGGCGTAACTGCTCCTCCGCCGAGGGCGCGAGGCCCAACAGATCGGTGATTTTCTCGGGCACGTGCAGCTCGGGGTGCCGACGCCGGAAATCGGCGTGGTCGGCTTTCCAGTCCTGCAGCAGTTCCTCGAAGGTGGGTTCATCCTTCCCTTTGCGGGTGGCGAGGTTCGCCTCCTGCGCGGTGGCCCCGGGGTTGGCCGCCATGAATTCTTCGATCATCTGGCGCCGGCCGCTGCGCTCCCGCGTGAATTCCCGCGGGATGCCCTGGATCTTGAAGTTGCCTTCAATGACTTGGCCGTTCTTGTCGAGCGTCAGATCCGCTTCGGCCGTGAAACCCAGCTCCTGCAAGCCCTGCGCGAAATCGTTGCGATACATGGCACCGCTCGCGCGCTGCAAGCCCATCATCTCGCCGGCTTCGAGCGCCGAGAAACGGCCCTGGGCCAGGCACAAGTTTTGGAAGACACAGTGTGAGTGGATCTGCTCATCAATCGTGTCCTGGTCTTCCGGCAGTCCACCCGGGTGCTTGTCGTGGCCCCGGGCGGTGAAGTGGTGAAACACGCCGATGACCAAGCCTTCACCCCGGTGGTATTCCGTGGTGTCCGCGCTCCCCGTGTCGCCGCGTCGGGTCTCCGCGTAATCCTCCAGGAACTGCAATTGACGCAGCACCGCGCGCTCGTGGACTTTGTGGATGGCCTCGGCCAGCTCCCGTTGCTTCGGGTCATCGCTTGCCATGCCCATGGCGTAAAGGATCGACACATCCTTGGGCGGTGAGAAACAGAAGTCGTAGCCGATCCGTTCCTCCCGATAATGGCCCGCAGGCTCACCGTTCTCGTCCAACTTCGGGGTGCCGTCCCGGTTCTTCGCCGCCACCCATTGCGGTTTCTCCCCGGCGTTCTGGCGCAAGGCTTCACCCTTGGGCCCAATGCCGACCAGCAAGTTGGTGAACACCTCTTCGTCCACTTTCCCGGACAGGCCCAGGAACGCCGCGCCCTTCCCATACCATTGCGAGGTGGATTGCTGATCCCCCATGGCGTCGCAGTAGTAGGCCGTGGCGCCGGTCCCAAAATACTGGGCCAGGTTGCCAGCTTCGCCGGTGTCAGCGCTGGTTTTGAGTTCGGCAATGGTGAGCATGGGAGGGATCCGCCTTGGTTCCCCTCACCCTCCCAAAAATCCGCCGGTTCGCAAGCCCAGGCCTATCGACGCCGCCTGCGCGCCGGTGGCGGTCCCTTGGCCGCGTTGGCTTCCCGCGCCAAGCGCATCCGCTCGTTCATCGCGTCCAGGTTGTCGATGCACCACAGGCCTTCGAGGCACAGGAACCGATCGGTCATCACGGCGTCGAGGAGCTCAGGCAGTGTGGCTTCAAATCCACTGGCGCCGGTGACCTTGGCCTCCCCTGCGTCATCCAGCGTCAGGATGGCCATGGGCAGGTCGGGATGGCAGGCGCCCTGTCGTTCCAGGTTTGGGTTGTGCCGATCGGCGCGCCACTTCTCTTTGGCCAGGGACATGAGCAGGGTGCGGTAACGATCCAGGCGCAACAGCCACACGGTCCTGACGCCCGCCGCTCGGTATTTCTCCTGGCGATCCAGGTAATCGCGCGAGTGCTGGTAGGAGCGCTGGATTTCCACAGCGATGCGCATGTCCCCGCGCTCACCCCACACGTCCGCTTGCCAGCGGCCAAGCTCGCCCTGGCCGGGCTGCTCCAAGGTGGCCACACAGCCGAGTGCTTCGAGGGTGGCCCGGACGGTGTGCTTCGCCGCTTGATGCCACTGGCTTTCTTCGGACTCGCTGCACGCGCCGGACGCGTGGGCAAAGAACGGGTGGCCGTTGAGGCTGACCTTCGGCACGGCGGGCCCCTTGCAACAGGGCATTTGCAGTTCACCCATCGTGTAGGTGTCCTGCAACTGCCTCCATTCGGCAGGGGTCATTTTGAGCGCGTTGACCCTCCCGCCTGAGACGTGGAGAGCCTCGATGCATTCGACGTAAGACATGGACATTCCCTTTCCTGGTGATGGACGGATGTTCGTGTCACGACCGTGCCCTGTCCATCAGCCGGTCTGCCGAGCCTTCGCCAGGGGGTTGGCTTTGACCTCTTCCAGGAGGCGCTCGGCGGGAGTCAGCACCGGTGGTAATGGGGCAGCTTCGGCGTCCAGGCCAGGTTCGGGCTCATATGTGTTCTCGTAAGCGAAGTTCGCCCGGTTGCCCGCCGGCTTCCGCCCCGCGCGCCATTCCGCGTCGGCGTTGCGTGCATCACGGGACGTCGCACGTTTGGCTTCCAGCTCCGCCTGCTTCTGCTTTGCCTTCTCCTCATTCTCCTTACGGATGGCTGCCGCCTTCGCGTCCCGCTCCACCTTCGTCAATTCGGGTTGCATGCCCGGTTGAGCGGGGCCCAGCGTCCACTTGGCCGGACGATGCGGGGTGCGGCGCTTCTTCGGGGACACGCCCGGGAATACCGCGCGCACAAGGTTGGGGCCGATGCCGGCGACGATCGCGGTGACGCCCCACCCGAGCGGCAGTTTCTTGTTCTTGATCGACCCCAACTCAGACAGTTCATGGGGCGCCACGACCGCGCGGTTTTCTTCGTGCAAGGATGTGTTCTGACCGCTGCTAGACGTGCTGACCGCGGTGATGGCCCACCGAGCCTTGCCGAATTGATCCGCCACGGCATCGCGGCCTGGGCTGGGCTGGATGCGAAACACCAGGTGGGTGCCGATCATGGACCCCAATGACCGTGCCACCTCCTCGGACCAGCCCTCTTTGACTTGGTCCAGCGTCTGCACCGCGCTCACCCAGATCAAGCCCTTACTCCGGCCGCGTTCGATGGCCGGCAGAAACTCGACGGGAAGGCTCGCAAGCTCATCTACAACCAAGGCGATCGTGCGCCCAAGTTCATCGTCTGGGGTCGCGGCCGAGAGAATGACGGGCAAGATCATGTTGAGCATCGTTTGACCCAGCGCCGTTGTCATGGCGCGATCCGGGCCCGCCTGGAAGATCAGTTGCCGAATCTTTCCGTCGAACCCATCCGATGCCCAGGCCCGCAGAGAGATCGACGGGCGCATGCGACCCGCGTCGTCGCGGCCATCACCCCAGGCACGTGCCAGGTCATGGACAATTTTGGTGTATGCGCTGAGGGTGGCCAGCACGCTGCTCGTAGTGCTGCTCTGCGCGTCCGCCACCAGCAAGGCGGCGAGCGGAGCGTGTTTGGCCATTCGTTCGGCAAACGCGGGTGCGTCTGCGGTCAGGCGATCCGCCAGGGTGCTCCAACCCCAGTTGATGCCCAACTCGTTCTGCAAGGAAATCAGCGTGCCTTCGAGCAGAGACTTGGCAGCCTCTGACCAAAATTTTCCTTCCCCACCGGCTTCACCGATAAGGGAGGATGCAAAGACCTGAGCATCCGATGGCGTGCGAACGTCATCGCCCACCGACCACACCAGGCTTCGGCGATCTTGGGGACAGATCAAGCCCACGGTGCCGCCCAACCAGTAACTGGTGAAGTCACCCTTGACGTCATAGAGCCACGTGCGGTGATTCGCGGCCCGGAGCTGCTCAATGATCGGGATGAGCGCCTGGGTTTTGCCCGATCCCGGCGAGCCATACAACAAGACCCCGCGCGTCCATCGCTGCTTCGGCAGCCACACGCCGGGCAAGAGCTGCATGAAGGGCTCCTTGCCGGCGCGCTCCTCGGCGGCGGCGCGCATCAATTCTTGCAGCGCTTCCTTCGGGTCCAGAATGAGCTTCGGGCCTTCGAGGTGCCGCATGCGTGAATAGGGATGGAGGCCGGCCCGGAGCGCGAAGCCACCGGCAACGAGGCCCACCAGGAGACCGGGGAGCAACCGCAGGTGCACGGCGGCGGGTGTGGAAAGGTCGCTGGCCGGGTTGTCCGTCCACACCGTGACGGCATGCGGATGGAGCTGTGCAACAAGCAATGTCGGATAGTGCACCCATTGCCACAGCAGACCACCGGCGGGCACAGGCGAGCCGAACATCGGATGCCAGAGCACCCACGCGATGGCGAGACTGACGATGGATGCCACGAAGAGCCCCAGCCCGATCGCAGCGTCCACGCGGCGAATCGGGATCGCCGGAGGATGATCCGCCGGCACGCTCGTCAGGAAAAGGTTGAGGACTTCTTTCGAGGCCATCAGCGGCCCCGATCGAGACCCATGGCGCGGTCGCCCTGTTCTTTCGCCAGCGCGAGCATGGCGGGCCCGTAAACCAAGGTGTCCCGCAACTGCATGGGGGTTTGCCGGTCATGGTCGGGGATGTCCGTGCGTGCGCCCCGCTCCACGAGCGCTTGCCAGATTTCCGGCTGCTTCTGATACGTAAAGGCGGCTTCGTGCAGGGCCGTGCGTCCATCGCGGTTCGGCACATTGAGTTCCGCCCCAGCATCCAGGAGCAAGTGCACGGCATCGACGCTCTTCGACATGATGGCGACGTGCAGCGGCGTGTCCTGCATGTGCAGGGACTGGAAGTTAACGCCGGCCCCGTTCGCCAGGGCTTCGCGCATGCCGTCGAGGTTACCCATCGCCGTGGCGTAGTGGAGTGCTTGATGGGGTGAGGTGTCAGAGGCCATGGCTCATTCTCCGGTTCTGTCGTGCGGTCAGGCCGGCGCGCAACTGCGCCGCCGACAGGCCCTGGTTGTTCTTGAGGTCATCGCTCGCACCGTGATCAACCAAGAGGGACCAGATCAGCGACGAACGCTTGGCGGCGTGGTGGAGGGGTGACATGCCTTCGCGGTCACACAAATGGACGTCCGCGCCCCAGCTCAGGAGGCACCGGACGGCTTCCACATCCTCCCGTTCGACCGCCAGGATCAGCGCCGTTTCCTGCTCCGGATAAGACTGCACATTGATGTCGGCCCCCAACAGAAGGGTGATGCCCATGGTCCACAGGTCACCGTCCCTGGCGGCCAGGAGAAAGAGTTGCGACATGTTCATGCAGCGATCCTCCACAGCCATCGGACGGAATGGCTCCACGCCTTGCGCAGATCCGCATCCAGGGATCGTTCGATCTCTGGGAAAGACAGCACGTCATCCTTGTGTCGCGGTTGATGCCGCCACCGCACCTGGACCAACGCTTCCATCACACGCCCGAGCAAGCGGCGCTGGCCGGCGGGATCCAGGAGCCCTTCGACGCCGGCCTGTGTGATCACGCGCTCCACGCGCAAATGCGCCTGGTGACGCGCGCGTTGATGTTCCGGCGCGTCGGGGGTGTGCGTGTGCCACACGGCGGCTTCTTCCGCCCAGAGGCAGGCGTGGGCCGCACGCAACAGGGCTTCACGGAGGATGCCGGCGCGGTTCATCGGCTGGCTCCGGCGGCGATCGGTTCGCGGGTGCGCGAGCGGCGCTGCTGTTCTTGTTCGGGCTCGGGTTCGCGCGCGATCGGTTCGATCTTGCGAGCCTCGATCATGGCCTGCTCGTGCACCTGATAGCGATCGAACTGCATCAGGAACTGTGTGGCCACATCGGCCTTGTGAGCGGCGCGGAAAATCTCGTTGGGATCCTTTTCGAGAATTTCCAACCAACTGCGGAGGTAGGCGGCGTGTTGCTCGTCCAGGCCGGGCCGGCTGAGCGCCATGTTGCGGCACATGAAGTGCGACGTCAGTTCTGCCGCCAACTCCTCACGAGCATAATCGGGGGTCCCGAACCCTGCCTTACCAATCTCGCGGTTGCACCGGTCTGGATGTGAAGTCCAATGCCCAAGTTCATGCAACACCGTGGCATATGCGTGCTCCATCTGGGCGAACTGCCCCATCTCGGGCACGACGATGCGATCAGAGACTGGGCTGTAAAACGCAGCGTTGCCGTTACGGTATTCGATGATCGCGCCGGAGGCCTGGATCAAATCATCGGCGCGTGCGTTTGGCTCCCACGTGGGCTCCGTCGGTTTGTATTCGGGCAACCCGAGAATTTCCGAGCCGTTGAACACGTAGCTGTAAATCGGCTTCCGACGAACCAACTCAATTTCACCGGTTTCCTTGTTTTCTTCCTTCTTCGGCGGAGGCCAATACTCGATCAGCCGGGTGGACTCCGGTGAACGCTTGACTTGGCACCCGATGCTCTGGGCCTGCAAGTAAGTCATCCACCGCTTGTCCTCGTAGCCAGCGGCCTCAAGGACGACCGAATTGATTCCGCGATAAGACTTGCCTGTCGTAGGGTTGTAAGGGGCCTCCCCCATCCCGGGCTCCCACGGCTTGATCCACTGGCAAGTTCCGTTCTGGATCTGGTCCAACAGATCCAGGTTGGTCTGTTGCCGATAGGGCAGGCGGTTCTGGTCCTTCATGGCCCCACCTCATCCGGCTCGCGCGCCGCCAGGGCGTCTTCGTAGCTCAGTGCGTCTTCGGTGAAGCAGCCGAGGTTTTCCGCTTCTTCGGGTGTGAAGCGGCGCACCCGATGTTGCAGGGTGAGCGTGGGACGGTCAGGCGCAGGCGCCGCCGGCTTCTTGCGGAAGGGGTTGGACATGGGGACGGTTCCACGGAGATACTTCCTAATGTCCTAGTCGATTTCAGCCGGTTGGCAACCATGTCCGCGAACGATGACTACGTTATTTTTGCCCTCTCAGGATGCACCCGCGACGATGCCACCCCGGTGCGGGCCGCCTTGAGCGAGATGAAGGGATTTGCCGATTTCAACGTGTTGGACATGGCCAACAACCTGTGGTGCGTGATGTTCCATCGCCAACAGGTGGCTCTCCTGAGCGATGAAGAGCTGGACGGGTTGGTCATCATGCGCCTGGCCCCATTTCCTGGTATTCGAGCGCAGCGCACCCGATTCACCTAGGATTGAATGCCGCAGGCGAAGATGGGGTGGCGTTGCACCACCCCGCCCTGACTGATTAAGCCGGCTCGGCCTCGGGCTCGGTTTCGCGGGCCACGTCCGGCCAGAGCTTCAACAGGATCCCCACCATCTCAATCCCGCGCTTGATGATGGCGTCTTCATTCCAGACGGCCGCCAAGGCGTCGTCATGGAAATACTGGTTGAGGTTGAGCTTCGAAAACTTCAGGAGCTCGGGCCGTTTTTCGATCCAAGGACCATTGCTCAGCGACGGGTTCAAGGACCCGGTGATGAGGGTGAGGTTACCCAGGGTTTGCAGGATCGCGTTGCGCCGGTCCTTCCACTTCTTGATGGCCTCCGGGTCGGTGCCGATCTTCTCCGGCATCGGCCAGTGATCTTGCCACTCCTGCGGCATGACATGCTCGATCGTCAGGCCACTGGGCAGCGGGACCGCTTCGGATTTCTTGTTCTGCAAGGATGCGTCCACGGCTTCGAGGATGGCGCGCACTTTCTTTTGACTGAGGTTCTTGTAGATCGCGGAGATGGCGATGGCGCTGCCGAAATCCTCGTTGGTCGGGAACTTCAAACTGTCGGCCTTGCTCTTGGCCAACCAGGCGCCCACGCTCTCTGCGGTGAGCACGCCACTCTTGGCCACGCCCTTGATCAGGTCAATGAAGAGCTTGTTGTAGTTCTTCGTCGTCAACTGGCACACCATGCGGCGCACCAGGAACGATTCAATCACCTGCAGGACCTTATCGAACTCAGTCGGGTTGTCCGGCATCAGGTGATCGTGGGCCATCAGCAGGAACGGATAAACGGTGGTCGTGTCCACCGCATCCAGGCGACGGAGGAACGTGGCCAGGCGCGGGTGTGCACTGGCTTCCCCCCAGCTCCGATAGATGCGCCCGAACCGAGCCAGCATCGCCATATGCTCTTCGGCGGTGCTTGCTGAGCCAATGAGCTTGTTTTCTTTCTGTTCCTCGTCCTGCACATAACCCTTGAAGGCATTGAACAGGTGCGTGGATTTCACATCGTCCTGCGTCGTCAGAGCGAGGTAGTGGTTGAGGAAGATGTCGATGAGGGGACGGGTGATGCGACCCTGTTTCACTTCCACGCGCCAGGGTTTTTCATCGAAGAAGGCCCAATGCTGCGCGTAGAGTTTCTCCACGTCCGCATCCTCGGCCATGGCCCGGCGGAACAGATAGTTTTTGATCAGGTCTGACGGCAGCAGGGGTTCGCCCAGGCTGTTCATCGTCTCGAAAATCACCTGCGCCTCGTCTTGCTTGTCGAGGTCGATGACCACGAGTTGCAGCTTGCCGCGCATGACGGTCCACAGGGCTTCCAGACGGCGCGCGCCGTCGGGTTGATCGGCCAGCGGGCCGTCCTCCCCTTCCAGGTCACTCTTGAACCAGGAGGCCAGGCGCTGGGCGAAGTAGAAATAGGCCCCGATGATGTTGGAGCTGCGCAACGCGGGGTGCGCCTTCAACTGCTTTTCGAGCTCCACCGCGGAACCGCTGGCCTGGATGAGGCGATAGGCGGCGCGATCGGAGTTCGTCGGCCAAACCTTGAAGGCTTCATCGGCCTTGTCGATGCGGTTTTCCCGGTTGCAGACCAGATCCCCGAACCGCTCCCCGAACTTTTCGCTGTCCAGGCCCAAGGCATGATCGCGGCACACCGTCATGACAATTTGCAGCGTGGTGAAGCGCTGCTGGCCGTCAATGATCTGCCGCGTTTCCACGGCGCCCGTGGCGTTGCCCAATTGCTCCAACACCACGGCGCCCATGAAGTGCGGGTGCACCTTGCCCCGGGTCAGCTCGCGGTTGAGCAGATCCTCGATGTCTTCCCAGAGCTCTTGCCAACCCTTGTCCACATCCCAGACGTAAGGCCTTTGGAACAACGGGATTTGGTATTGAATGGCCCTATCAAAAATCTTCTCAAGATCGCGTGCGTGCGCTTCCATGTGTCGGCCCCCTGAGCCTGTTCGCAAGGGTCCAAGGATACGCTCCCAGGCGGGATCTCAGAACCGGGGCGGCCGGAGCTCATAGCGCGGCGCGCACCGGCGGGTCCTCCGCCACGGCACGTCCACCGTGGCCGGCTTCGGGGTGCGCCAGTTGACGCCCAACTCGGGGTAGAGCTTCGCCATGGCGGCGTCCATCCGGGGCCCCGGGATCGAGACCGGCACCCACACCCCCGGCACCACGCCCGGTGGGAAGGGAATGGGGTTCATCCGGTAAGCGGTGACGGCCTGGCTGAGCGCCGCGGCGGTGATCTGGGGCCGGACCGCCTCGCGGACCTGGCCCAGGATGTCCTGCATGTCCACCAGGTGTTTCAAGTGTTCCAGGCCCATAAACCCGAGCGTGCACCCGGCCAGCGCCCCCGCGAAGGCTTCCAGCACTTCGGACTCCTCGTGGGCTTGGAGGGTCCGGGCATCCAAGGGAACAAAGACCAGGCAGGCGGTGGGGTTCATGAGGTTTCTCCGGCGGTGCAAACATTCTTGGGTTTCTGCCACACCACGCTGACAGTGGTGGGCCAGTGCGGATACGCGGCGCAGGTGCGGACGGGGGCGCCTTTGCCGTCGATGTAGAGATACGTGCCACTCACGCTCCCCCACGCTTTCTCCAACTTAGGGAGGGCATCGGTGGGCACGGCGGCGCACCCTTCCGAGAAGTCCTGATGGGTTGGCGTGACGAACTTGGACGGATGCAGGGCGATGCCGCGCACCAGGGCGTTGGAGTTCGTCTTGTCCAACCCCAGGAGCTGGTAGCTCCACCGATCATATTGAACGCTGCGGTAGCGCTCGCCCACGGCATAGAGGCCCAGGCTCGTCATCTGGCTGTCGGGCTGGTTGCCAAACACACCGGCTACGCCAGTGTGCTTCGGATCAGAGCCGCTGCCGTGTTCAACCCAGGTCTGCAACACCACCTGGGGATGCTGCGGATCAGACAGGTCCAGCGCCCACAAACGAGGCTTCGAGTTCTTCTCACGCATGTCGGCAATCAACAGGCGCTCGGGCATGTGCCCCGCGGCGCACACGGCGCTGCTGAGGGCGTGATCGAGGACTTGGGGTGGCGGCAGATCAAACATGGCGGGGATCTCACTTGTTAAACTTTCATAGTGATCGTTAGATCACTGTCTATACCTTCAGGCTAGGGAAAAGGCGGTCTCTGTCAATGCAGGATCGACAGACGATCGATGTCAGAAAAGGCGCACACACCAAGGGCCGCTTGCGCGGCCCCGGGTGATGGGTGGAGGGTTGAGGTCAGATGCTCTGGGAATGGCGCTTCCGCTGCGCGGCTTCTCGCTGCACCACCGCGTCCCCGATGTCGGAACCACGCTTCGGCATTGCGATTCCACCCACCGGCACGGGGTTGTAATAGGAGCTGTGACTGGGGCGTTCCTGGCCACCCTGGCGACCGCCCTGCCCTTCCCCTTCGCTCTTGCCCTGGCCGGTGGCTTCGGCGGCGGCTTCACCCAAGGTCGCGTGACGCTTGGGCATAGCCATGCCATGGGCCAGCGCCGCGCTCAAAGTTGGGGGGACGCGATGCATCTGTTCGTCGGGTTTCATGTTCTTTTCCACGGTGTTCTCCTGGTGCTGTTGTTGAAGGTGCTGTCTCTCCACCGAGGCGGACTGGACCGCTTGCTCGAACTCGGGGCCCTTGCTCACGGGGATCAGGCCGAAACTCTCAGGGTCCTCGGCCCACTTCTGTGTCACGGACAAGGGTTTCTCGCGCGTGCCGGCGTTGGCTTGGACGTCTCCCCCGGCAAGCACCAGGCGTCTCGCCACTTCGGGATCCTGGGCCAGGTGCAACGCGCTTTCGCCTGGTGCGAGTTCGTCCGCATCCATGTATTGCGCCTGCGTGCGGGCATTCGGGTTGAGGCCACGATCCAGGAAAGCTTGGGTGACCTCCGGATTCGAGAGCATGTCCTCGTGCCACAGGCACTGCTGGACGTCGGCGCCGTGCTGGCAGAGCAGTTCCACCATCTCCGGCGACTGTGCGCGCATCAACGGGACCAGCGGTGCATCTGCATTTGCGGCAAATTCCGAAACTTCAAAGTTCGGATCAGCACCGTGGTCCAAGAGGCGTTGCACCAGGCCCAACTTGTTTTCCCCCACCGCGGAGTGCAGGGGCGTGGTTTCGTCTGTGGCGTGATCGAAGTCCACATTGCTGGCCTGGTGGGCCAACGCTTGTTCAATCTTGGGTTCGATGGGTTCCTTGAAGTCGATGATGGACACCGAGGCGCCGCCCGGCAGTTCGATGTTCGATTGCTTCATGAGCTGATCGTTTGTCATCGAAGGCTGGACCAGGTTGAGGTCACGCAATTCAGCGATGCGATCGAAGGCCTGGTCGAAACGCGCACGGGCATCTTGCAGACGCTGGTCTTCGTGCTCCGGAATCTTGCTCAGGGCTTCCTGATAGCGCTGCTCCGCATCTGCGAGCGGGATGCTCCCCTCGGAGACAGAGCCCGGCAGGCGCTCGCCGATCCGTTTCACGATGCTGACCACCGCCCGCTGCTCTTCGCGCTCGGCATCGTCCTCTTCCGCCCATCCTTCGCTCACCATCAAGCGGGCCTCGTTGCGAGCTTCGTAGCGGGCTTCGATGGCCCACTCGCGCAAGCCTTCCGGCGTTTGCAAGTAGGCCTGACGAAGCTGCTCTTCTTCTTCGAGAAGAGCCTCGTGGTCCGCCAGCGAGTCGCCGACTTCGGACTCGGCTGCGCTGGCCTCGATCACCTCGGAATAATCGCGGGAACCAAACTTGGCGAGCATCTCGCTCCGATCCTGCCAGGAGGCGTCACGCAACACCGCCACCGCAGCCTTCTCCTCCGGGGTCAGCTTGAAGACTGTTTGACCTTGCTCCGAGTCGAACTCGTAATCGTAAAGGTCTTCCGGCGGCCACCAAGTGCGGCTGAGGAAATCTTCAACTGCAACGGAAGCAAAGCGCGGGTCCTTTTCCATCAGCGGGATCACGAGCTGACCGGCCGCGTTGAGCTCTGCCCCTTGCTCAGGGTCACGTTCATCGAACTGTTTGGTGTTCACGGTGGAACTCTCCTGCTGTTGAGAAATCGTGGGATCGCCCAACAGCCCTTCGAACGTGCTGGCACGTTGAGCCAGATCGTCGAGGCTGGCGATCAGATCCTGGCGTTCGTCCACAGCGGTGCGCTCAGCCATCACTGAGGCACCGGGGGACTGACCGAACAGGTTCATTCCGGGAATTGGGGTGTGATCGTTGGACACCTCCTGACGCTGCCGTTGCGGAAGCTGCACACGATGGATGAAGAGTCCCTTGTTCATGCGACCTCCTCCGCGGCGGCTTCGGCCTCAGCTTCAGCGTTGGCCTTGTTCTCCGCCTCTTTCGCGTTGAACGCCGCCACCTGTTCCCTGATCTGCTGCATCTCCAGCTCGTGCTTCATCCGCTCTTCCGCGGTGACCGTCGGATCCAGGAGGTCTTCGGCGATCGGGCCCGGGGGCAGGAGCTGCACGAAGTCGCGTCGAATGGCGCCGGCACGCATCACCTGCACAAAGGCAACGCCGCCCTCTTCCGGGGTCGTGATCTTATGGGTCTTGCTGATGAAGGTGGCCAGGCTGATCAGCGGCTCTTCCACCCACTGCCCGCCCGTGACCACGGCGTGCCGAGAGGCCTTTTCAGCGTGGTCGTCCTCCGTCACCCGTTGCACCGTGCCGGGCTTGAAATGGACTTTCTGGAACGTGCCGAAGCCACGACGCAACAAGGACTTGAGGAACGCGCGGTCGGGATGGCTGGTGTCGTAGAGCACGCTGCCCAGGGCGTTCGACGCGGATTCGATGTAGTTGATGCCTTGGGTGTTGCGCATCCAGCCCGGGATCCAGACGGGGCCCACGACTTCCTGCAGCCATTTCGCGGATTGCGGGGTGGTCTGCATGGTGATCCGGTTGAGCAGGTTGCCCAGAAACGCATTAATGCTGTTGGCATTCGTGTTGGTGGCGAAGATAGCTTCCACGTTCTGCGCCAGGCAGCACAGCCACAAACCCAACGACCGGCCCTGCAAAGCAACCGTGACCTCGGCCTCGGTGGCAATGGCCGGATATTCGTCCTGGACGATCCAGCATGGCGTGGAACCCGGGAGGGCGACTTTCCAATCTTTGTGATCGGCGCGGAGCTTGCCCTTCGTGTAAATCCGGTTCTTCAAGAAACTGGACGCGATGACTCCCGCGCGACCAAACATCACCTCACCCAGGTTGATGCCTACCACCCCACCCTTCAAGCAGGCTTCGGGGTCCTTGTCCGAACGATCCGCACGGGCCCAACGCAACACGTCGGGGTGCGAGAGCACCGGCGCAGTCCAGGACTTGTAGTTGCCCAGCACCGAACCGCGCACGCTCTCGGCCATCGCGGGGATTTCGTGTTCCACGAACGCGATGGCACCTCCCAGCAGGCTCTGCATCTCCTGCGGATAACCGGCTTTCAGGACGCCCATGTAAGCCGCGGTGTCTTTCTTGTCCGTGTCTGTCTCGGACTGAATCATGACGGCCACGCGGTCGAGGTCGTAGAACGACCAGCGCCACACCCGTTCTTCGTCGGGTGTGTGTCGTGCCTCTTCATATTTCACGAGATACCAAAGGATCTCTGCAGAGGCCGCAATCAAGGCATTCGTGAGGTTCTGCCAGATCGGATCCTTGGCATCCGCGCGCATATTGATCTCAGCCAGGGCGCGCGTGACGCCTTGCGGGTCGAGACCCTCGAACAGCGAGATGACGCATTCGCGCGGGTCGAGGTAGACGTAGTTCTTCAAGTGCTTGAACTCGGCCGCCAGGGCGCCCTTGCCGTCCATGATCAACAGCCCACCCTTGCCCCAATGCAGGTAGTCCTGGATGAGCTGCTTGATCAGCACCGTTTTCCCGACGCCCGTGGCGCCCAGGATCAGCATGTGCTGCGCCAGGGCACTGGGTTCCAGCAGCATGGGCAGGCCGGGATCGGGCGCGTAGCCGTCGAAGCGGTTCACGCTGAGATGGCCAGTGGCGCTTCCGAAATACAGCATGCCGGCATAGGGCAAGGGCTTGGGTGTGTAAGGCAGAGGTGCGGCGATCACGGGCGATACTCCTTGGCGGCGCGGAGGGTTTGGGCACGGCGGGCGTCCACGTGGCCGAGACCATTGGCGCTGTCTTCCCAGTTGCAGGTGGTGCCGTAGACGGCGAGCTCGATGCCGCGGGCACGGCGGAGGAAGAACGCCCATGCCCAGGGCAACGCGCAGGCGGGGATCAGCAGCACGGCGGGTTTGAGGGCATCGGGCGCCACGGAGGACAGCAGCAGGACGATGGCGAGCAAGAGCAAGCCGCCGACGGCCGTGCGGGCGTTGCGCAGGCCACCGAAGAGGAGAGCAAGGCCGACGATCACCCCGGCCTTGACCGCAAACCCCACTGAGTCCCAATCACCCGTCATGCTCAGGGCGTGGTCGGTCAATGTTTTCAGGGGCAGCAGCGCAGCCAGGGCGGACAAGAGCACCCAGCCCTTGCCCACGGATTGCGTGGCGTTTGAGATAAAGGCCAGGAGCAGGCCCAGCACCCCCAGCACAGGGGCAATGACTCCGATTGAGTCCAGGGCGCTGGCACAGTAGATCAAGAAACCAACGAAGGGCACCGCCGCGAAGAGGATGGGCACCGCGCTGGACGGGGAGCCACTCACCAGGTCATCGGGCAGGATGCGGCCGGCCACGCGACCCTGGCGCCCCGTGACGGGATCGGGCGCGGTGCGGTAGAGGCGCGGGCGCGTGTCGCGCAGGTCCGGTGGAATCGGAAACCACTCCTCACCGATCTTGATGTAAGGGGTGTCGTCATCGTCGGGCTGACCTGGCTTGCGCTCACCCTGGATCACGTCCCAGCGCGTGGCGACACTCTGTGCGGTCTGCACAGCCCGCTCACCCATCTGTCCGTGATCGAGCCAGCGGCCCAGTTTCAAGAAATCCAACATAGCGGGGTCCTCATTGATAAACGGGGTGGGGAGCGTTCATGTCCGCGGTGCGGATGAAGCCGCGAAGCTGACAGCTCGACAGGAAACTGCCCAGGGCGATGTCGTCCGGGTCGATGCTGTAGCGCCAGTGATCCTTGGCCGTGAGCGCATTGAAGTCGGCCACGTGCGCCTGGCAGGTTTGCGGGCCCACGACACCGAGGGAGGTCTGGGAGAACTTCCGGACGTGGTATTGCACCGGCAGGGTGGTCGAGGCCGCGACGAATTCCTGGGCCACGCAGTTCTGAGTGAAATTCATGAGCGCGTGGTCGTCGTCGGACCAGTCCTTGATCGGCTTCTGGTTGCTCGACAGGTCATTGATGTCGCTGAGATGCGACGCGCAGTTGGCTTGAGTGATGTCGCCGAGGGCCTTGATCGCATCCGCCTTGTGCTGGGCCTCCACCTTCACCTCATGCGCCTCGTATTTGGTCTTGATGTCCACCCCCCACTTGGTGAGTTGCACACTCACCAGACTCAGACCCAGGACGACGGCGAAGCACAGGCCGCTCAGGACCAGCCCAAGGCGGTTGGTCAGGCTGAGGCGGTAGACGTTCGTCATGAGCTTGTCCGCGAGCACGTCGCGCTTGCGGATGTCCTGGGGCAAGGGCTGCACGCGGTCGCCCATGTCGAAATAGAAATCCGCGTCCATGCCCAAGGACTCGGGCGTTCCGACAAAGATCGAACCGAGCCGGTGCAAGACTTTTGAAGTGAGGCTGATGGTTTCCATGGGGCTCTCTTAGGGCGGGGAGAAGAGAGAGCCGGAGCCCTCTCCAATGTTTTTGCAGAAAAAAGCTGGTTGGCAATCCCTGCTCAGTGACTTTTTTTCCAAGCGTTCAACGCTGCGTCCGCGTCCTGCTCGTATTGCGGTTTGGCAGCGGGCTTCGGCGTCGGTTTCACCACGTGGACGTTCTGGGCCCACCGTGCGCGGATCTCCTCCGGCGTCGGACTCTTGACCGGCACCGGCGCGGCTTTCTGTGATCCTTCAACCTCTGGAGTCGGCGCGGAAATGGGCGATGGGGTCACCTGTGCCACGGGGGCAACCGGGGTCACCTGTGCGGGAGCGGGGGTCACGGGTTGAGGCGCGATCGCCACTGCAGGCGTCGGCGCGCTGACGGCCGGCGCGGGCTTCGGCGTCGAAGGGGCCACCGCGACAGGTGCCGGTGCCGGTGTCGAAGAGGCCACCGCGATCGGCGCCGGCTTCGGCGCTGGTGCACGGGTGAACCACCACCCTGCTCCCGCCGCGAGTGCCAGCACGGCGATCCCAGCACCCAGGACCTTGGCGGGAATCTTCGGCATCGAGACTTTGGTCAACGTCAGGTTCGCCAGGCGTTCCTTGCCCTGAGCGAAGGTCTCGCTCGCGCGCTGGGCCACGACTTCCACCGTGGCCTGCGTTTTCGCGCGCGCGACCTTGGCCGCTTCATGAGCGCGGGCTTTCGTGTCCGTTGAGAAGAAATCGGTAGAGGCCGGCGCGGGAGCCTGGGTCGGTGGGGCAGCGGTCGTGCTGCCTCCGTTGAACTGCTTCAAAAGTCTGGACATGACTCACTCCTTATCTACAGGGCACTCGTCGGTCGAGGCCAGGGGACGCACGAAGCGCCCCTGCTCCACCACGACGATGCAAGCCGAGAGGACCGGGTGCTGGTGCGCCTCACTTCTGAGGAACACCGGCAACCAGGCCAGCTCGGCGCGCAGGGCGGGGTCGAAAGTGACCATCAGTGCTGCGCCGGGGTGGGGATCGGGCTGATCACCAGGCTGGGCACCTGGGCATCGGTCTGGATCAGCTTGACCGTGCTGTCCACCTTGAACGCCCCGCGGAGCTGCGACGTCATCCAGGTGCGTTCGGCCAGCGTGCCCTTGACCTCGATGGTCGTCTGCTCAGCCGAGCTGTCGGCCACAGTCGCGGCCTTCACCAGGATGCGCTGCACGGCCGGCGCATGCGCTTGCACGTCCTTGCCCGGCAGCGTGATGGTCAGCTTGTCGAGCGCTTCGGTCTTCGTGGGTTGGCCGTTGTCGTCCTTCGCATCGACGGTCTTGGTGGCGACCGTGGCGGTCACACCCTTGGTGGCTTCGGCTTCGGCGGCCAGGGCACGGGCCTTCTCCAGCTCGTGCTGATGGATCTTCACGCTGGCGATCGCACCAGCAGCACCACCGACGGCGCAACCGGCCAGGGCGCTCTTCCCGAGGAAATGGCCGATCAGGGCGCCAGCGCCGCAACCGATGACGCCGCCGGAGACGGCCGAGGCGGTGTTGTCGTTCTTGATCCCGACCGCATGCCCCAGGGACTGGGTGGTGCTGTCGATCGTCGCGCAACCGCTGGTCACAGCCAGGGCGACGCTAATGGTGAGGGCCAAGGTGGCCCGAGTGATCTTGTGGTTCATGGGTGTTACCTCTTTCGATGTGGGGAGGGGTGTTGCGGTGCAGACCGTGGGGATCGATCCGAACGACTCAGGCCGGAAGGGGAACCGGGGCGGTGCGGGTCACGCGGTGGATCCACACCGTGGTGCTGATCAGCAGACCGGCGATGTCCATCCACCACCAACCGGCGGCCATGAAGCACGTGGCCGGGATCTGGAAGAAATGGACGGAGCCCACAGCGAGGGCCACGACGGCCGCGAAGGCAATGGCGATCCAGGCGATGGCGGGGAGTGAGGTGGTTTTCATGGAGGGCTCCTTGGCGGGTTGAGAGGGATGGCAGCGAAACGGGGTCAGCAGGAACGGGATGCTTCGGTCGCACCGGCGACGACAGCCGGGGTGACCGTGTGCTGTTCGGCATCCACGTTGTGCAGGACGACCGAGGGACAACCGGCGGCCAGCCACTCCGCGCCGGACTGCGCTTGGTTGATGGAATGGCCGAACGCCGCGGTGATGGCGTCCACTTCTTCGCCGCTCACCCGATAGCCGGCGTCCACCAGGCGCGTGATCAGTTCCAGGGCACCGACGGGGCCCGTCTGCACCGAAGCGCCGATCACCGGGAGCACACGAATGAGCGGCAGCACGCGGATGGCCTGCGGGTCGGCGTTGTCCTTCAACAGCGCATCGATGTGTCGGGTGGGCAGCGACAGACGTGCGCCCGTGATGCGCCGGGTGCTTTGCTCGATGCCATCGATCAAGGTGTTCCACACGTGCACCAGCTTTTCGGTGGCGTGCGCGTTGAACGTCGCCCCGATGCGCGGGAAGAGCCAAGCGCGTTGGATGGTGGCGAACAAGCGCACCTCTTCGGCAACGGCCAGTTCACGCTCAGTCGGGAGGTCTTTGTCGGGATCGTGGGCAAACATGGGCAGGCCTCGTGTGGGATCAGCGGGAACGGCGCGGCATGTCGCTGCCGCCCGTCGAAGTGGATGAGGTGTCGGAAGGCGCCGGAGCCGGCACATGCGGGGCGAGTTCGCCGAGCTTGTTCAAGAAACTGGCGAGGAGCTGGCCGAACGACTCCACCGTGAGGGCGTTCGCTTCGACCAACTGTTCGCGCACGCTGGCCCACTCGGCTTGCTGCTCGGTGAGCGCGGCCTTCAACTCTTCTTGCACGATCTGCCGGATGGTCTTCCGGTGCTCGCTCAGGTCCAGCCGCATGCGGATGCCGGCGCGGATGTAGTCCACGCGGTCGCCACCCTCTTGCGCGTGCAGCGCATTGAGTGCGGCCAGCTCACCGGGTGTCAGACGGATGGTGACGGAGGAGGACATACAACGGGCTCTCGGCGGGGAAGATGCGAGAGCGCGCGGGCCCTCTTCCATTCTTCTAGGCCAAATCCGCTCCTTGGCAAGCCCCCTGGGCGAGTTTCACTCGCAAGCCTTAAAAACAAGGGCTTTTTGCGCGTTTCATGGTGTGCATGGCACCCGAAGGGTGCATGCTTCGGGTGTCGCGTTGGGATACACGCTCGCGCTTGTTGCTGTTGGGTTTTCTTGCTTGCGCGACGTTCGCTTGGACACCCCTTCGGAGAAGCGCAGGGTGTGTCCTCAGATGTTCTACATACAACTAAGTGATATGGAACATCGAGGACGTTCTTGGCTTCATGCTTTTCCCCGCCACAGCTTTTCAGTGGCGGCATTTTGCTTTTGCTCTGGGGTCGGCTCTTGCTTCGGTTTTAGGGGTTGCCAAGCAGCGGATTTTTGGGAGCGTGAAGGTATCCCTCCCCTTCACTCGGTTCCCTCATGTCCACGCCCCTCGTTCGCCCTGATGGTCGCCCACTCTCTCCTTCCGAACGAAAGCGCCGTTGGAAGGAGAAGCACAAAGGCGACCGTGGCATTCGCACCTTCCATCTGCCCACGGGTGCCTCTGCCATTTTGGAGCAGGACGCTTCCGCCCTTGATGTGAGCGACTCCACTTATCTCACCGCCGCCATTCTTCTGGCTCAACGTCATCACGGGGAGATGTCGGCACACATCCATGAGGCCCGCATGCGCTATCTGCTGCAGGTGCATCCGCGCTCCAAGGATCGAGGCCCCCGTGGTGTCCGTGCGCCGCTTGAAAAACTTTCTGGGGGTGAGTGATGGCCCACCCGCTCTTCTCCATCACGCGTGAGCAGGCTCAGGACATCATTGATCACCTGCGCGCGTTGCCCTCCATTCGGGAGCTGGCCGCGAAGCCACGGCCCCGCCCATGGACCCCTGAGTGGACGGTGCCCGTGAACCCGGAGGCCCTCGCGGCGTTCACGGGCAAGATCGTGCGGATGAAGCCATGGAGCCACGGCGGGCAGGCTTGGAGTCACCGAAAGCTCTTCAAAGAGTGGGGCGGCCGATGCGCCTACTGCGGCGTCAAGCTCTTGCACCCGGATGAGGCCACCCCCACCGAACGCCGCTTGCGCCCGTGTGCGGATCACCTGCTCCCGCATGCTTCGGGTGGAATGCTCAATGGCGTCACCGTGCTCGCGTGCTACTCGTGCAACACATTGAAAGGGAGCTTGGACTGGCTGGAATGGGGCAAGGCGCGTTCTCCAAGTGTGCGCAAGCGGCTGCTCGCGCTGCGCATGGCCGAGCATCGCCGTGCCTTCAATCACTTCAGCCGCGATCCGGTCAAGGTGCGCACCGATCGAATGATTGGTCGGATGCTTGAGGCCCGATGGCAACACCCTCGCTTCAAGGTCTATGCCTCGATGACGACGGCCGGCACGTTCATCGGCTGGAAGCTGGGCTGGCATGTGCCACAGGCTGCCCTGTTCATCCTCAAGGGATTGAAGGGGGAACCGCTCAATGATGGCTCTGGGGTCATCGGCTTCACGTTCGACAAGCCAACGGCCGCCCTCGAAGCCATCTGGTCCCTCATCGACATCAATGCGTGGGTCCTGTCCTTGGAACTCGACGGCTTCCCGCACCTCGCGCCCAAGGATGCCTCGGACTGGCGCATGTGGTCACCCAATTTCCGCGACCTCGTGAAACGTGAATTGGCGAAAGATCGCCCCGGCCGCAAGAAGCCGAAGTGGAAGCCTTACCGGAGGCTCAACCGTGAGTGACCAGGCTTACCGCACGCGCACGCGCCACCTCTACGCGCTCCTCTGGCAATCGGGAAGAGCGTATGTGGGGCAAACCATAGACCTGCGGCGCCGCCAGAATGAACACTCGAAGGCATGGGGCGAACCCTTCCGGATGGTGCACCTGGGCGATTGCCAGGGCACCCTCGCGGATGCAGAGGAACACGAATACGCCTGGCGCTACGTCGGGCAACAGGCGGGCTGGGTGATCGTGGCCCGCGACCGCCAGAACAACACATTCACCGTCAACGCCAACAACCGGATGACGCCCGATCGCTACCGGCTCGCCGCCTCGTGCAAGTGGCCACGGGCACACCGGCGCAATGGATGGAGCATCCCCTGGTGGCTGCATTGGGCAGCCTGGCAGGGAGCGGCGCTGGCCAGCGTGCTGCTGGTGTTGCGCCACCCCGTGTGAGTTAGAGGAACACCTTAGGCGGCGGAGGCGGTGGTTCCCGACCACCCTCCAAAGCTTTCCTCATCTCCTTGGCATCCCACTCGGCGAGGGCCATCCCCGCTTCCCGGTCCTTCTTTTCCACCAGGGCAATCATCCCGGCTGCCGTTTTGCAGTCGGGGCAATCTTTCACCCCCGCGCAATCCACCGGAGCGTGCTTCAGGTGGAAGCGGGCCCAACTGGGCGTTCCGTGCGTGTGCGGGTTCCAAGTGGCCATCGGTCTCTCCCTCCTGTGGTGGTTTCAGGTTATCGGCGATGCCAGGGCCTCCGTCAACGCGGCCAGCGCGGCGCGGAGCGGCTCAACGAAGGCCAGGGGCATCCTCACCGTGAAGCCTGATCGGAACTCCACCGGTCGGGCGGTGGCGTGCCGATGCAAGGCCGTGAGCAGCCCGTCGTCCGTGACCGTGATTTCGTCGGCCTGGTATCGGTTGTAATCGTCGTGCGTGTAGCAGGCTTGGTCGGGGCGGTCATCCCACAAGCGTGCATCGACCCCAATCCAGAGGCCACCGCCCTGCTCGCACAAGCCCAGGCGCACCCTCAGGTCATCGTTGAGGACACCCCAGAGTGTGCCCTCGTTCCAGGTATAGATGTCGGCCATGGGGTCAGTCCTCGTCCGGGAACATGACGGTGGCCACCGGCTCCGGCGTGTCTCCGGGTCCGATCATCATGTAGAGCTGCACGTCCCGCGTGACGGGCTCCCTCTCGTCATAGATCACCGCTTGCACGTGAAAATCGCAACGGTCGGGCTGGGCATCCGGCACCCCTGCCCGCTCCATCTGGATCTTCGTCCGAACGGACAGGAACGCGGCGCGCAACAGGGCTTCTTCCCGGATCCGCTGCATGCCCTCCTTGTTGCTGGCGAACGGCCAGGCGATCAGGGAGGCCCACACGCGTTCCGTGCACGCGGTGTGGATCTTGAAACCCTGGTGCGGAGCTTCCTTCAGCTCAATTAGCACCCCATCAACCAAAGCCATCTTCCTCGTGTAAGCAAAGATGATCGGAGCCCCTTCAAACGGATTGCCGGCGTTGTCGCTCATGCCTGCTTCTCCTGGCGGACGTGGCGAGTGATCGCGCGCATGGCACCCATCAGGGTCTTGCACGGGATGAGGTGGAAACCGCCGTCCGTGTGACCGATGCGCACGCGGATTTCCTCTTTCGAGTGCCGATCGGGTGTGCTGAGCTGGATGTGGTGACCGCGATAACCGAGTGTGTGGAACATGGTGCTTCTCCTCTCTTAGTAGCTGCTGGCCCATCGGGCAGCGGGTGCGAACACGCTGCTGATGGCAGCCGGCCGCCCGCCGGGAAGGCGCAGTCAAGGGAGGAAGGGAACCGCTGGCGCGGGATGGAGCCGCAGGCGACTGACACGGGCGGTGACCGGCCCTTGACTGTGGAAGCCTGACCATAGGGCCGCTCTTGCTCGTCGCACTTGGTCTTTTGCATTGAATGAGCCCTCGACCCCGCGAGTCCGGGGCGTGGTTGCAGGTGGTGTTTTGGACTTTCGGTGCGCGAAGTGTGGGCAGGCGCGTGGGCGATCAGGTGGGGAAGCCGAAGGCTTGTCCACGTGTCGTCCATCCAGCTGTCCACGCGGTGCCCCGCGGGCATCGTGCACCGGCTCGTGACTTCATCTTTGGCGTTGGCGGCCGATACAGGGTGAAACCGGCAGGACGCCGGCAACATGGAGCTCGTCTTGATCAAGAAATTCGTTATTGGCGCCGCCCTGGCGCTGGCCACCCCTGCCCTGTTCGCGCAGGTTGCCCCCATTAGCCAGTTCGTCACGCCCAAGGCCTACCGGACGCTCCCCCAGAACGTTCGTGAGAACTATGTGGCGGGTGTGATCGACGGCGAAAGCGCCTACCTGCCCCAGGTCTTTGCTGTGATCCGTCCTTGCGTGAAGGGCTCGGACCTCGCAACGTTGACGGCCGCCGTGGACAATTTCATGAAGAGTCAGCCTGACGATGGCAATTCCATGCCACTGAACGTCCACAACGCTGTGCTGGGCACCTGCAAGAAGCCTCAGTGACACCCTGCTGGAAATGAACATGGGGCCCCTTTGAGGGGCCCTTTTTCATGGTGGAATTTGGGGCATCAATGTGCACAATCGATTGCTTCCATGGATGAAACACGGAGCAGCCCATGACGGACACCACCCTACTTGGCACCGCAGAAAGCATTTTGAAATCGGCGCAAGAGCTCATCAGCAAGATGCGCGCGCCGGCAACCACTCCTGAGCGGCCACGAGTCGCTCTCTACCTCACGATTACCGAGCAGTTCGAGGCAGCCATCCGGCTGGGGCGAGTGGGCATGGGCACCCACGGTGCTGTGCACGTTCGCTCGATGCTCGAAGCCCTGTTGTCGATGAACCTGTTGGCACAGCGACCTGGTTTCACCGATCAGATGCGCTTTGACAAACTCAAAGGGGAAAAGAAGCTCTACGAGAGCCTGCTGACGAACCCCAACATTCCAGCGGCGGATCGCGCCTCTGTTCAGACAAGATTGGACGTGTGCAAGGCCGAGTATGACGCTCTCTTTGCGCAAGGCCTTCGTCCGCGACGGATCACGGAGGATTTCAGCCCTGCGGGTCTTGCAGACTTCATCGGCCCTTACACGGTCCTTTGTGGGTTGTCCCACAATGACCTGTTCGCCTTGGCGGCTCGGCATCAAGGGGATCAGGTCATGACCTACAAGGCAGTGGTGGACGACGACTTGATGCAGTCCATCTACTCCGTCGCCATGACTGTGATGGTCTCGGCCACGGAACCCTTGGCGACAATCACACGCTTCACCGTGGATGGGCATTACGACCGCTGTTTCCAGGACATGAACAATGCCTGGGGCGCCTTCCTGCAATCAGTGGGGGCTTAGTAAGTCACTCGCACCAGCGCGTTCCTGGTGTATTCACAACCCACAGGGATGGTTGTCATGGATCCGCTTCCCCGCAGCATTTTCGATGTGTTCGCCCTCTCGCTGCCGCGCGGCCTGGGCTTCGGCGAGAACCCACCGGTCAACGCCTGGGCGGGTGCGGATGGGATCACCGTTGGCGCGCTGACCCGGAATGCGACCTCGCAGCGGCATGGCGTTCTGGTCATGCGACGGCGGGTCGATGACGTCTGGGCCGTGCTCCGTCGTGAGGAGGATGCCTTTTCCGAGGAAGAGGCCATGGCGATCCTTCGCCAGGCGTGCAGCGAAAACGCAGACCGGGTCCCCGTTCCACCTGGCGTGAAGCGGCGCCCTTCCCTTCCCGATCCAAGCGGCAAGGAACCCAGCGGTATCTTCAAATCGCTGTTTCAGCCCTTCCGGCAACGCGGGGCCTGGATGCTCAACCAGCTCTACTTGGCACTGCCGAACCCCGACGACAACTGGGCCTCAGACTGCCGAACGGAGAATTTCCACACCCGACTGTGGGAAGCGCTGTTGCTGGCCAGCTTCCGGGAGCAAGGGCTGCTCGTGACACAAGATCACCCCTCGCCTGATTTCCATGTCACTAACCGCAAGGGTGGAGAGGCTTGGGTCGAAGCCGTGACCGCCAATCCTGAAGTGCGTTACGACCACGCCAACGCGGTTGAAGCACCCATGCCGGGGGATCGCCGGGAGCTGATGCTCGGTCCGGCGGCGGTCCGGTATGCCAAAACGATCAAGAACAAGATGGACAAAGGCTACGCCCACATGCCTCACGTGGAGGGTCGGCCCTTTGCGATCGCCATCGCTGATTTTCATGCGCCCGGTTCCATGGTGTGGAGCCGCGCCGCGTTGATGAGCTACCTGTATGGCATCTCAGCCCGGGAGGTGGACGTCGATGGAAAACGGGTGGCGGTGCATGAGGAAGTGGAAACGCTGCTGGGGGATCAGCACATTCCCGCTGGGCTCTTCCTCAGACCTGAAGGCACCGACCTGTCGGCTGTGATCTTCTCGAACGGGGCAACCCTGGCAAAGCTCAGCCGCGTGCCGATGTCCTTCGGGGGTCCCACCGGGAATTTCCGCTACGTGCGGTTCGGTGAATTCGCCGAATTCACTCCGGGTGCCCTGCGCGGCATCCCTTTTTGCATGGACGTGAACAGTGATGAATACCGAGCGCTCTGGGAGCCGTGTCCCTACGAGCCGTGGACGGCTGAGATGGAGGTTTTCCACAATCCCAACGCGAGGCACCCGATCAACCCGGCGCTGTTTCCAGAGGCCGACCACTGGCTGCCCATCAACGGGGTCATGGATTGCAAGCGCTACTACAAGCACAGCATTCTCAAATCACGCACCATCATTCTGAGCGCTGACGCTCCAATCCCAACGGTCGAAGACCTGGGAATTCGGGAGATCCCCGACGAGATGGATCAGTAGGTGACCCGAACCACGGCCACGCCCGAATAGTCCCCGACCGGCACCTCCTGCCCACCCATCACGCTCCCGGTCACCGGCAGGGACACCACCCGCGCTCCCTCTCCGATCGCCGAGCTCGGCGCGCTGAGCGTGTAGGCCAGCGTTGCCCCACCCGGTCCCGTGAGCGGCCCTTGTTCCAGGGAAACGGTGACCGGTGTGCCGCGCGTGCAACGAAGGTCGATGTGGCCGGCGGTGGCGGTGCCCGTTGAGGATGCGGAACCCGTGGCGTGCGGGGCCAGGGTGAGCGGTTGCGTGGAGACGTTACAACTCGCAACCACGGTGGCCCTGATTTCGAGGCTGGCGGTCACGCTGCCGGCGCTGGCCAGCAACGGGAACAGATAGACGATCAGGGCAAGGACAAGACGCATGGCGGGGTCTTTGAATTCGTTTGTGGAGCGCCGGAGCGGATCCCTGGCGGGGTTGGATCCGCGTCCGACGAGTTACAGCGGGGTCAGGCGACCAGCCGCAGGTGCTTCAACCGGCATGCCATCGTGGCCGCCACCTGCTGGCCAAGGGTTTCATTCAGGTGTGGCTCCCAATGGGCCACGGCTTCGCGGCATTCTTCAAACGTGGTCAGGGGCAACCCCTCACGCTTGGCCAGGGCGATCACGATTTCCGACCACTCATCCCAGATGCTGTGGGGCGGCTCGATGGGGGTGTGAGGGATGGCCACCACATGTGTCTTGATACGAGCTGCCACACGGGCCATTTGGGCATCGAGCTTGGCTTGGCGTTTTGCCTGCCGGCGGTCGTCCAGGGAGTTGAGCAGAACATTCATTGAATAAAAGTAGGCTGGCATTCCGATCATGACGACGGACAGATAGATGCCCGCTTCTGCATAGATATTCATGGGGTTGCTCCTTGGTTGTGTTTGAGGGATCAGTGGGCAATGAAATCGGTGCCCACCGAGGGTGAGGGTTGTGCGGGATCAGTAGCCCAGAACTTCGTTGGCCAGCGTCTTCGCTCGTTCGGCATCGCGGGCCCGCAAGCCGCGCAGGATGCTCAGGGCTTGGTCGATGATGACTTTGCGCTCGGGGATCGAGTCCGGCATCGGAAACAGCGGTGCGGTCTTGCTGGTCAGGTGAGCTTTCATGGGCTGGAAATCAGCGGCCAGGGTGCCCATGCCGTCCTGGGCAACCAAAGCCTGAAATTCGTCTATGACATAAGGGGTCCCTTCAACGGGAGTGCGTTGGTCTTTCAGAACGACGATCTTGTTTGTCACGGCGGGTCTCCGATGTGGATTTTTCGATTTACGTGATCGCTAGATCACAGCCTTACTGAAACGCTAGGCCGATCTTCGAGGTCGTCAAGATGACCGCTGTCCCACTTTTTGAACGTCGCTCAACCCCAGGCGACGCCGGATGTCGCCCACGGTTGCCTCCGACAGGCCCACGCGTTCCGCAATCTCTCGCTGGGTGACGTGATGCTGTGAGGCGGCCCGGACCTGCTGTTCCCGGATCCGAATGGCCGTGGGCCAGCCATGGATGTGCCGAAGGTGGCGCACTCGGTTATCCGTGACACCCAACCGTCGCCCGATTTCGCAATCTCCCAGGCCCTTCATGACCAGCGGGCGCACAACCTTTACGTCGATCGGGGCCCGGTGGGAGGGGATGCCCCACTGGTGGCGCAACTGCGAGATGCGTTGCCTGGAGACCCCCTGGGCGCGAGCAATCGAAACGTCGTGCTCTCCGGCCAGGAGGGCGGCGCGAACTTGGGACGGGTTGAGCTTCTGGGTTTTCACTGGGCCTCCTGGGCCACCGGGGTTGGATGGGAGTGATCGGTGAGTGCGACGGTCAGAAGCCCCCAGCACATCAGAGCCATCACCAGGATGGGTTTAAGCATGGAATGCGGGTCGATGGGTTGCAGGTGCATGGCGGGGCTCCTTACAGGGGTCGTTCGATCACAGTTATTTTCAAGCTAGGCCGAAGTTCACAATCGTCAAGGGGCCAACCGTCGCACTTTCACCAGGAAGGTGCCGCGGTAGCTCTCGATGACGTCCGTGACCGCGGCGGTCCAGGTCTCCCCTCGTGCGGAGGTCATGGCCACATGGTCATGAACCTTCACGTCATCCACGCCATTGATGCAGGCGCCCCAGGTTCCGTCCGGCAGCCGCACGGGATGGCCGGCGATCACTGGACACCCCCGACGTAGACGCCCAGGCCGAAGCTGACGGGCCAGCGGTTGAGCTTGTCGATCTGCTCCAAGTCGTATGCGCTGGCCTCGGCCTGGTGCACATGCTCACGCACGATCCGGTAGCGGTCCGCCTGGTCGCGGGCGGCCATGGCCAACAACACCGGGTTGTCCGGGTAGAGCTCGCCGGCCAGGTCGAACGCTTCTTTGCTGGGCATGCCGTTGTCTCGCAGAAAGCGCACCTGGCGTTTGCGAAGGGCACCGATCAATCGAGGCGCGAGGTAGTCCACGGGCAGCGCGTTGAGGTCGGGGTAGACCGGTGGGAAAGCGCGCTCGCCATGTTCCCACGCGGTCAGAGCTTCCAGGTAGGTTTGGGTCTTGTGCATGACACCCTCCTCAACCCTGGTTGGCGCGCAGGGTGGCCGGGTGGTAGGCCATGGGATCCGTGGGGCAACCGGCTTCGGCACCCTGAGCCTGGACTTGCTCACGCGTGCGGTCGAAACACAGCGGCGCAGGCTGGGCGACCAAGACTTGCGTGTTCTCGGGCGGCGGGGTCGGCTGGCCACCGTAGGCAGGCATCTGGCCGAAGAGGGACCAGGCCCCGGCGCTGAGCATGCCGAGCAGGACGATGACCAGGAAGGCCTCAAAGAGGGAGTGGCCGCCGGGGGCGGTGTCGTAGGCGGTGTTGGTGAGGGTTGAGGTGGTCATGGCGGGGTCCTCTTGGTGCTAGGCGGGGGTCTTGCGGATGGTGTGGGGGAAGGCGCCAGGGGGTTCTGGCGCCCCTGATGGGATTACTTGTCCCAGATCTGGAAGAGCTCGGCGCGCTCGGCAGGCGTGGCTTCGGCGAACAGGATGAGACCTTCACGTTCCTTGCCACTAAAAAAGTAGCGTTCCTCACCTTCATCGCAGACGGTGATTTCAGCACAGGTGGCATAAACACCATCCGGATCCTGCACGCGGTCCTCGGCGGTGAAGTCCTGAAAGTAACCGTTGTGCAGCAGCTCGATGACGAAAGAAGCGGCATCAGAGGCGCTGGAAAAATATTGGTTGCTCATGTGTGTCTCCTTAGTGGGGTTTGGCGTGATCGTTCGATCACTGTATGACTTCAACTTAGTCCGAAATTCGAGATGCGCAAGACCTACAAACGTTGAAATCGACAACACTTTGCGTGCGTTTTTTCCTACATCCCAGCCCAGTCTTGCAGTCGATGTTTTTCAACTGGCGCGCTTCAAGCGAGGCTTTGCCGAGCATCGCGTCCATGCCCTGCTCTTCCCATCCTGGCCTTTGCTCTTGGGCTCAGCCGCGCAGCGGCCTGGCTTTCAATCGTCCACAAAAAAGCCGGGTTGCCCCGGCTCTTCGTTCACGCTTCGACTTCACCTTCTTCTCGCTTGGGCACCACCAGCGTCTTCTTTCGCCGTTTCAAGTCATCCAGCGCCCAGCACGCAAGAGCCATAACCGCATGTGAGAAAGGGAAGGTTTTATCGATGGCGGCCTCGATACGACGGCGGACGTCGAGGGGAACCGCCACGCGGCGCCTGCCCTCGTTTCCGCACACCGGCATCTTGCCTTCCATCACCAGGCGTGTTCCCCGCGTGTCGGTGAGCGTGTAGGTGACCAACGGGCCCGTGCCCTTATCAGCGTCCCGCGCGACAAACGTCACGCGTTTGCCTTTGAGCTGATCCATGGCGAAATCGGCCAGGGCCATCACCGACGTGGACCAGTTGACGTTGTGTGTGACGTCCTTGAGTCGCTTCGCCAGCTCCGGGTGAAACGCCACTTGGGTGCCTCGGGCATCCGCGCGGATTTCCGCTCCCATGAAAACGCTGCCGTCTCCTGGGATTTCTTCAAATTTGAAAGTTTCGCCTACTTGCACATTGCGCTGACGTTTCTCTTGGTCAGCAGTGCGGGGCAAGCGTTTTCCGTTTTCGTCACGATTGATCTTCACGGCTTCTGCCATCCAAGCGGGTGCTGCCGTAAAGATACCTTCAAGTCTCTGCGTCACGATACCCCTCCCTGCCCCATGGGAGCAAAGCTCGGGTTCCCCAACGCGGCCAGCACCTGCTGCACCACCGGCTGATGTTCCTGGCGCGCGGCTTCGGCATGCGGCCCTGACATGTCGTAGACGGTCTGGCCAGACCCAAAGGAAGTTGGGTAAATCGCACGATCCCGGATGGCGTGGACGCCATCGAGCTGAGCCAGCATCTTCCGGGGCTCCGCGCGATCGAGGCGCACGCGGCTGGCCACCACGATGGGCGACGGCTTCCGCTTCGCCAGTTGAGCCTGCAAGCGCATGGCCGAAATGACATTGCCGGGGTCCAGTGATGTGGGGATCACAATGAGGCCATCGGGCAACCGGCTGGGCTGCCCCGGCGGATGGTCAAAGAGCACCACGTCCGCCTCCACGCGCCGCGGGAGGGCCGGGCACACGGTGAAAGCGGGTTGGCGCCCGTTCGCATGCGCGAGCGAGGCCCACCGAAGGGAACCTCCGTCGGCACCGTTCGGGTCGAGGTCCACCACCAGCACGTCGGCGCCCAGTGAGGCCAGGGCACCGGCGAGGGTGAGGGTGGTGAGGGTCTTAGTGGATCCGCCTTTCCTTCCGTGCACGTGGATGGTGTGCGTCACGGGCTGCTCCTTCTGTAGGGGTGGTTAGGTCACTGCGTTGCGTGTGGTCGTTAGATCACTGCTGCACGCTGGACACTATTCCCTTTCCGCCTGGAGTCAAGCGGCGACCCGGTAGCGATCCTTGCGGTAGATGTTACGGCCCACGTAAGAGCCCACTTTTCCGTTGTTTGCCGGATTGGCTGTGCCATCCGTTTCCGGCTCTGGCCACCGTTGCGCCGCAGTGAGCTCAGCCATGCGCTGCACCAGGCACCGCGGCACGTCGCCGCCCTCGCACCAGGCCGCCGGCATGTGACAGCTCGAATTCATCCCGGCGCGCTTGGCGAGGGCGCCCATGCCATCGCGGGCGGTGGGATCGGCGCCGGC
>JBCNOA010000049.1:0-21648 GCA_039594095.1 Dyella sp. | reverse complement strand
TGCCGTCGGCGGTGCCGTAGCGCACGCATACCGGCACGCCCCAAAGGTGGTTGGCATCGCCCGTGCTGCCCAGCGGCAGGTAGCGGCTCTGGCTGAGGTGCAACACCGTCTTGCCGCCTTCCTGGGCTACCTGGGTCTGCACGTAGGGCACGCCCGGCTGATTGAGGAAGCTCTTGAAGGCGTTCTTGAAATCCTCGCCCTTGTCGGCGGCCTTGGCGATCGAATCGACCAGGTCGTCGGCGGTGGCGTTGCCGAACTTGTGATCCTGGATGTAAGCGCGCATGCCCTTCTGGAACACCGGCTCGCTCACATAGCCCTCGAACATGCCGAGCACCGCGGCACCCTTCTGGTAGGTGATGCCGTCGAAGGCCGTCTCGATGTCGCCGTTGCCGGTGATCGGCTGGCGGATCTTGCGCGTGCTGACCAGGCTGTCGCCATTCATCGCGCCCTGCGCGCCGCGCACGCGGTCGAGGTCGGCGCGGTATTCCGGATGCACCTTCTGCGTGACCTTCTGCTGCATCCACGTGGCGAAGGCCTCGTTGAGCCACAGGTCGTCCCACCAGCCCATGGTCACGGTGTCGCCCGTCCACTGGTGCGCCAGCTCATGCGCCGTGACGTTGAACGAGCCGCGCACGTACTGGGCGGCCGAATCCTTGTCCAGCAGCAGCAGCCAGTCGCGGAAGGTGACCAGGCCCGGGTTTTCCATCGCACCGGCGGAGAAGTCGGGCGCGGCGAGCAGGTCGAGCTTGTCGAACGGGTAGCCGAAGCCGTAGTAGTCCTCGAGCGTCTTGATGATGCTGGGCGTTTCGCTCAGGACGTGCTGCATGCGATGGCCTTCGCCCTTGGCGGCGATGCCGCGCAGATCGGTGGCCTGCTTGCGGTATTCGGAAGCGGGGATGGTCGGGCCGTTCACCACGTCCCACGGACCGACGCCGAACGCGACCAGGTAGGTCGGCAGCGGCTGGGTGGTGGAGAACGTGAGCGTCTTCCAGCCCTCGCCTGCCTTCTCTTCCTTCACCTGCTTGGTGTTGGCGATGCCCACTTCGTCATTGGGGATGGTGAGCTTGAGATCGAACGGCGTCTTGAACGACGGCTCGTCGAAGCCAGGGAAGGCGAAGCGCGCGCTGATCGGCTCCATCTGCGTCATCGCATAGGGCTGGCCTTCGTGGCTCACCTTGTACAGGCCCTGCAACTGCTGGTTGAGCGGCGCGGTGTACTCGATCGCCACGCTCAGCTCCTGCGGCTGCAGCGTCCCGCCGAGGTCGATGCGCACCACGCCTTCCTTCGGCGCCACGTCCACGTACTTGCCGGCGTGCGTCTTGCCCTTGGCGTCGGTCACCGTGACCTTGCTCACCTTCAACTCGCGGCCGTGCATCCAGATGTGGTCGGACGCCTGGGTCAGCTTCAGCTTGATGACCGTCGTGCCGGAGAAATCCTGCTGCTTCGGATCCACCTTGAAAGCCAACTGGTAGGACTCCGGCATCGCCCAGCGCGGCAGCTTGCCCTGCGGCTGATCGGAAGCGGCCGGGGCGGCCAGGGCGGCGCCACAGGACGCGGCGAGAACGCTCAGCACGAGCGGGCGGACGAAACGACGCATGAGAATTTCCCCAGGGGACACAAAGAGCCTTTCACGCTAGGCGGTGGCGTGACTTCGGACACAGTGCCAGAAGACATGCCCGCCCCGCTGCTACGCAGCAAGACCCGGGAAGCGCATATGAAAAAAACGGCAGCGAAGAGAGCTTCGCCGCCGGTGGGAGAACCGCGCGCCTGCGGGGGGAGGGGCAGGGAGTGGCGCGCGGATGGAGCAACTTTCAGTCGGGAGGAGCTTAGGCCGGCCCCAGACATCGTTCCAATTGATTGTTTTCATGATGGTGATAGATTCCAGCTATCTATCCGCCCGGTGTCCTGCCCCATGAATCTGCGCGATCTGCAATATCTCGTCGCTCTCGCCGAACACCGCCATTTCGGGCGTGCCGCGGAGGCCAGCTTCGTCAGCCAGCCCACCCTGTCTACCCAGATCAAGAAGCTGGAAGACGAACTGGGCGTGCCGCTGGTCGAACGCACGCCGCGCAAGGTGCTGCTGACCGAGACCGGCCGCGAGATCGCCCGCCGCGCGCGTGGCGTGCTCGCGGAGGTCGACGAGATCAAAGCGATCGCGCAACGCACGCGCGATCCGGAGTCCGGCACCTTGCGGCTGGGCATCTTCCCTACCCTGGGCCCCTACTTGCTGCCGCATCTGGTGCCGCTGGTGCGCGAACGCTTTCCGCGCCTGGAACTGCTGCTGGTGGAGGAAAAGACCGAGCAGGTCATCCGCATGCTGCGCGAAGGTTCGCTGGATGTCGGCGTGCTCGCCTTGCCGCTGCACGAGGACAGCCTGCACAGCGAGTTTCTTTTCGAGGAACCCTTCGTGCTGGCCGTGCCGGAAAGCCATCCTCTCGCGCACAAGAAACAGCGCCTCAAGCTGGCCGATCTGGAAGACGAAAGTCTGCTGCTGCTCGAAGACGGCCACTGCATGCGCGACCAGGCGCTGGAGGTATGTCAGCTGGCCGGTGCGGGGGAGAAATCCGGGTTCCGCGCCACCAGCCTGGAAACGCTGCGCCAGATGGTGGCGGCGAACGTGGGCATCACGCTGCTTCCCACGCTCGCCATCAAGCCGCCGGTGGCGCGCACGGACAACGTGCACCTGATCGAATTCGGCGGGCACGCGCCCAGTCGTCGCATTGCGCTGGTCTGGCGCAAGAGTTCCTCCATGGGCGCCTTCCTGAAGCGCTTCGCCGACGTGATCCGCATCCCAGGCGAGTTGCTGCGTCCCGAACTAAGCGAGCCCAAAGGCACTAGCCGCTCTCGCGCTTCCGCGTGAGACGCGGTGTCGTGATGTGCATCCGCACATAAACGGCAGTGCCGGTTCTCGCCGGGTCCCTCATCCACCCTTCAGATTCGCGCCAGAACAATCCGCGAGATTGTTCGCTCGACGTACGCCTCGAGGCTGAACAAAAAAAGCAAAGGGGGGCAGAAGGACTGCCGGCATCGCCACGCCGCGCGAACGCGGCGCGTCGATGAGGTGCGGCAGTTCATGGACGGCGACCGGATCAGAGGTTGAGTGCAGACATGCCAGGCATCTTCACCGTCTCGCTGGATCTCGAGCTCTACTGGGGCGTGCGCGATGCGCGCAGCCTGCAGGAGTACGAGCGAAATCTGCGGGGCGAGCGCGAAGCCATCCGCGGCATGCTGGGCCTGTTCGAGGAACATGGCATCCATGCCACATGGGCCACGCTGGGCTTCCTGTTCTTCAAGGACATCGCCGAGCTTCGCCGGCATCTTCCCGAAGTGCTGCCCGACTATCGCCATACCGCGCTTTCGTCGTACCGCTACATCGACGATCACGCATGGGGAGCGGACGACCACTATCATTTCGCGCCGGAAATGATCGAGCTGATCCGTCAGTACGAAGGTCAGGAAATCGGCACCCATACGTTCTCTCACTACTACTGCCTGGAGGACGGCCAGACGATCGAATCGTTCCGCGCCGACCTGCAGGCCGCCATCGCAATCGCCCGGGCCCAGGGCATTCCGGTGGCCAGCCTGGTGTTTCCGCGCAACCAGGGCAATCCCGACTATCTGCCGGTGCTCGATGAACTGGGCATCGCGTGCTACCGCGGCAACGAAAGCGCCCCCTTCTACACGCCGAAGAATCAGCGCGCACAGAATCTGCTGGTGCGCGCGACGCGCCTGATCGACGCGTACGTCAATCTCTCCGGCTACAACACCTACACGCTGGAGGAATGCGCGCGCGTCCGTCCGTTCAACATTCCTTCCAGCCGTTTCCTTCGTCCGTATTCGCATAGCCTGGCACTGCTGGAGGGGCTGCGCATACGCCGCATCAAGCGTGCGATGCGCCAGGCCGCCGCGGAAAACCGGCTGTTCCACCTGTGGTGGCATCCGCACAATTTCGGCGCCGACATCGAGCGCAACCTCGCCTGCCTTCGCGAAGTACTCGGGTACTACGGCCACTTGAGGAAGGTGTACGGCATGCAGTCGCTCAACATGGGCGAGATCGCCGGCCTGCTGGAGTCCATGCATGCCGCCTAGGCCGAGGATTGCCCTGCTCGCGGGCGAAGGATGGACCACCAACGCCGCTTACCACGCCTTGCGCGACGAGTTCGACATCGTCGCCGTCATCGTCGAGCGCAAACCCTCGCCGATGAAGATGCTGCGTCACCGCGCTCGCAAACTCGGCCTGTGGGAGACCTTCGGTCAATTCGCCTTCATCGCGTATAGCCGTCTGCTCGGCCGCGCGGCGCGAGCGCGCATCGAAGAACTGATGCGCCGGCACGGATTGTCCGATGCCGCCATTCCCGAAGAAGCCGTGACTCGCGTAGCCAGCGCCAATGGCAAGCATGCCGCGCGCCTGTTGAAGAAACTGGCGCCGCAAGCCGTGGTGGTCAACGGCACTCGGATTCTTTCGCACAAGCTTCTGGACGACGTGCGCGTCCCCTTCATCAACACGCACATGGGCATCACTCCCGCCTATCGGGGCGTGCACGGCGGCTATTGGGCGCTGGCGAGCGACGATCGCGCACATTGCGGCGTCACCGTGCATCTGGTCGACGAGGGCGTCGACACGGGCGGCATCCTTTACCAGGACCGGATCGAGATCGAGGACGAAGACAACTTCGCCACGTATCCGGTCCTGCAGCTGGCCAAGGCATTGCCGTTGATGAAAACGGCGCTGCGCGATGCCGCTGCCGGCCGCATGACGCCGCGTCCGGGCGAAGGCCTTTCCAGGCAGTGGTACCACCCCACGCTATGGGCGTACTGGAAGACCCGGCTCACGCGCGGGGTGAAGTGAGGGTCGCCCCAGCGCCGTTTCTTAGAGTGCGGCGACGGATCGAAGAAAGACGCTCGCCGCCTCGTTCCGCGTAGCTACGTCAACTCACTCCGGCAACGCCAGACCGATCGGGCAAGTCACTCCCGTTCCGCCCAACCCGCAGTATCCGTCCGGATGCTTGGACAGATACTGCTGATGCTCGGGCTCGGCGTAGTAGAACGGCCCGGCATCGGCCAGCTCCGTGGTGATCGCCCCGTGCCCGGCCCGATTCAGCTCGGCCTGATAGCGGCGCAGCGAATCCTCCGCGGCCGCGCGCTGGGCCGGCGTTGCCGTATAGATGGCCGAACGGTACTGCGTTCCCACGTCGTTGCCCTGGCGCATGCCCTGGGTCGGGTCGTGGTTCTCCCAGAAGGTGCGCAACAAGGTGTCGATATCCACCTTGTCCGGGTCGTAGACCACCTGCACCACTTCCGCGTGGCCGGTCTCGCCGGAGCAGACCTCGCGGTACGTGGGATTGGGCGTGTAGCCGCCCGCATAGCCGACCGCCGTGGTCAGCACGCCCGGCACCGACCAGAACTTGCGCTCCGCGCCCCAGAAGCAGCCCATGCCAACCTGCAGCACCTCGCTTCCGGGAAAAGCTTCCGGCACGAGCGGCCGTCCGTGCACGTGGTGCGCGGCCGGCGGCGCGATCGCCTGCGAGCGGCCGGGTAGTGCGTCCTCGCGGCGGGGCATGCGTTGTTTCCAGGCACCGATACCGAGCATGGGAGATCTCCTCGAGTGAGAGTTCGCTAGGTGGCGTCGGACGATGCGGTTCTCAATGCGGCGGGACGTTCAGTAGCGCAGCAGCGCGTGCAACGGCGTATCGCCGGGCAGGCGATGGCGCCCACGGAGCCCTTCCAGTTCGATGACTACGCTGGCGCCCACACGCACCGCTCCGAGCGTCTCCACCAGGCGGCAGGCCGCATCCAGGGTGCCGCCAGTCGCGAGCACATCGTCGACGATCAACACCTTTTCGCCGGGACGCAGCGCATCGTTACGTGCCTCCAGGCGGTCCTTGCCGTATTCCAGTGCGTAATCCACCGACACCACCGGCGGAGGCAGCTTGTTGGGCTTACGCAGCGGCACGAAGCCCGCGTGCAGCTTCTGAGCCAGCGCGGCGCCGAAGATGAAGCCGCGCGATTCGATGCCGCATACCGCCTGCACGCCGCTGCCCTGCCAGGGCTCGGCGAGCGCGTCGATGCAGCGGGCGAAACCGCCGGCGTCTGCCAGCAATGGAGTGATGTCGCGGAATACGACGCCCGGCTGCGGAAAGTCCGGCACGGCGCGAATCAGCGCTTCGATCTGTCGGATGCTCGATGTCATGAAACGGAGGCCCTTGCGAAGGTAACGGGCAAGGATAGCGCGCCCGCTGCGGCGGCCTCAGGCAGGCATGAAGGAGGGCAACCCGTCGTCCGCCTGGCCTTCCAGCGCCTGACGCGCGTCGGCCAGTTGCAACTCCACCTCGCGCACCACGGCCTCGGCGGCCGGAAGGCTCGCCTCGGGCACCAGCACGGCGACGTAATCGAGTGCCGGCAGATTGCCCACCGCGCCGGTCAGATACTCCCCGGCCACGAAAGCCGGGATATCCGCACGCTCGAGTGCGTCCTTCACCAGATGGGCGTCGATCAGTGTCTCGGCTCGATAGGCGATGCGCATGGCCGCACGCTACCCCCCGCCCGCAAGCGCCGCAAGCCCGCCGCCAACCGGCCGTGCGGCCTAGTGGCAACCACCGGGAGGCTGCACTAAGGTCTGCCAAAGAAGGCTCTTGCAGGGGAAGAGGCTGAATGGCGCAGGCTGCTCGGGATGGTCATCTCAGGTTCGTGATGAGGGTCTACCGCCTCCGCGCGCTTGGGCTGGGCCTGGGCGCCTTGCCGGTGGCCAGCGTCCTGTACCAGCTGCACGCCGGCTGGTGGCTGTGGGCCTTGCTGGCCTGCAACGCTCTGGTCTGGCCCCATGCGGCTTATCTGGCCGCATCGCGCGCGACGCGGCCCATCGAGACCGAACATGTCAACCTGGTGGTTGACGCCGCCATGGGCGGCGTCTGGATCGCCCTGATGCAGTTCAACCTGCTGCCCAGCGCCCTGCTGGTCGCGATGATGGCCATGGACCGGATCAGTGCCGGCGGCTGGCGGCTGCTGCTGAAGTCCCTAGCGCTGCAGGCGGCCGTGTGCCTGGCCACGTGGTGGCTCGACGGTTTCCGCTATCAGCCGGCCTCGACCATGCTGAACGTCGTGGCGTCCCTGCCGATGCTGATGATCTACCCGGTATGGCTCAGCACGGTGAATTTCACCCTGGCGCAACGCGTGCGCCAGCAAAACCGGCAACTGGACCAGCTCAGCCGCACCGATGCCCTCACCGGCCTGAGCAACCGCAGCCACTGGCTGGAAACGGTAGGCATGGAATGGCTGCGCTATCAGCGCAACCAGCGACCCGCCGCGCTGATCCTGCTCGACGTGGACGGCTTCAAGCAGATCAACGACCGCTACGGACACGCCGCCGGCGACCTGTTGCTGGGCGATCTCGCTCGCCTGCTTCAGCGCGGCTTGCGCGACGTCGACACGCCCGGCCGCCTCGGCGGCGACGAGTTCGGCATCGTGTTGCCGGAAACCGACCTGGAGCGCGCCAGCGCCGTCGCCGAGCGGATTCGGCTGCTGGCCGAGAACAGCCGGCCCGATCGCGCGGGCCAGCACATTCCGTGGACGCTCAGCCTGGGCGTGGCCGCGGTCGGCGAGGACGCCCACGACGTGGGCGGGTGGATGCGGCAGGCGGACCTGGCGCTGTACCGCGCGAAGGCGCAGGGCCGCAACCGCGTCTGCGTGGCCCAGGCGCGCGGCGGCGGCAGCCGCGTCGCGCCCGCGCCGGCCTGAGCCCGGAGGGCAGCGACACCCCAGGGGACAGGGTAAACTTGGCCGTTTCAGCCAATCACCCGCGAGTCCCGCCCGATGTCGATCGAACACGCCGCCGCCGAAACCACGATCCCCAGCGCCGCGCCGGCCGAGGGCCAACGTGACTTCGTCCGCCAGATCATTCGCGACGACCTGGCATCCGGCAAGCATCATGCGATCCGCACCCGCTTTCCCCCGGAACCCAACGGTTACCTGCACATCGGCCATGCCAAGGCGATCTGCCTGAACTTCGGCATCGCGTCGGAATTCGCCGGCTGGTGCAACCTGCGCCTGGACGACACCAACCCGGGCAAGGAAGACCCCGAGTTCGTCGAGGGCATCAAGGACGACGTCCGCTGGCTGGGTTACGACTGGCACGACCTGCGCCACGCCTCCGACTACTTCGAGGTGTTCTACCGCGCCGCGCTCAAGCTGATCGAGGACGGTCATGCCTACGTCGACGACCTCGGTCCCGACGAAATGCGCGAGTACCGCGGCACGCTCACCGCGCCGGGCCGCAACTCGCCCTTCCGCGACCGCAGCGTGGCGGAGAACCTCGACCTGTTCCGCCGCATGCGCGAAGGCGAATTCGCCGACGGCGCCAAGACGCTGCGCGCCAAGATCGACATGGCCTCCGGCAACATCAACATGCGCGATCCGGCGATCTACCGCATCCGCCGCATCCCGCACCAGAACACCGGCGACGCCTGGCCGATCTACCCGATGTACGACTATGCACACTGCCTGTCCGACGCTCTGGAAGGCATCACGCATTCGCTGTGCACGCTGGAGTTCGAGGACCATCGTCCGCTGTACGACTGGTTCGTCGACAAGGTCGACCTGGTCAACCACCCCGAGCTCTGGCAGCACCTGCGCGACGACGGTTTCAAGACCGAACCGGCGAAGCCGCGCCAGATCGAGTTCTCGCGCCTGAACCTCAGCTACTCCATCACCAGCAAGCGCAAGCTCGCGCAGCTGGTGCAGGAAGGCCTGGTCGACGGCTGGGACGATCCGCGCATGAACACGCTGCGCGGCCTGCGCCGGCGCGGCTTCACGCCGGGCGGCATCCGCCTGCTGATCGAGCGCCTGGGCATCAGCAAGCAGAACAGCGTGATCGACTACGCCATCTTCGAGAACTGCGTGCGCGAGGACCTCGACGCCAAGGCGCCGCGCCGCATGGCGGTGCTCGATCCGCTGAAGCTGGTGATCACCAACCTGCCGGAAGACCACGAGGAAAAACTGGTCTTCGCCAACCATCCCAAGGACGAGAGCTTCGGCACGCGCGAAGTGCCGTTCTCCCGCGAGCTCTGGATCGAGCGCGAGGACTTCGCCGAAGTGCCGCCGAAGGGCTTCCATCGCCTCAAGCCGGAGGGCGAGGTGCGTCTGCGCGGCGTAGGCATCGTCAAGTGCGAGGAACTGGTGAAGGACGCCGCCGGCAACGTGATCGAACTGCGCTGCGCGCTGGACCTGGAATCGCGCCACGGCATGCCCGGCGCGGACCGCAAGGTGAAGGGCACGATCCACTGGGTGAGCGCGCGCCACGCGGTCGCCTCCGAGGTGCGCGTGTACGACCGCCTGTTCAACGTGGCAGCCCCCGACGACGAGAGCGACGGCAAGACCTGGATCGAGCACATCAATCCAGACGCCAAGCGCATCGTGCAGGCCTGGGTGGAACCGTCGGCGGCGACCGCGGAGCCGGAGCAGCGCTTCCAGTTCGAGCGCCTGGGCTACTTCGTGGCCGACCGCATCGATCACCGCGCCGACAAGCCGGTATTCAACCGCACGGTGACGCTGCGCGACACTTGGGCCAGGCAGGGAGCATGAGCATGCTGCCGCTGCAGATCCATTTGACCCTGCCGCCGTGGCTCGGCGAATTGGTCGACACCAGCAAGCGCTACCTCACCGATGAGGAACGCGTGGACCTCGCGATCCAGCTTTCCAGCCACAACATCGAGCACGGGCTCGGCGGTCCCTTCGGCGCGGCCGTGTTCGATGCGCACGGACGCGTCATCTCCGTGGGCGTCAATCGCGTCGTGCCGCAGACCTGCTCGGTGGCGCACGCCGAGATGATGGCCTACATGGCTGCGCAGCAGCGCATGGCGAGCTTCCGCCTCAACGCCGACGGCGGACGCTACACGCTGGCCACGAGCGCGCAGCCCTGCTGCCAGTGCTACGGCGCCACGGTGTGGGCCGGCGTGGACGAGCTGCTGATCGGCGCGCGCGCGGAAGACGTCGAGGAGCTGACCGCCTTCGACGAAGGCCCGCTGCCGGCGGACTGGGTCGGCGAACTCGAACGCCGCGGCATCGCCGTCCGCCGCGACGTCCTGCGCGACGAGGCGCGCGCCGTGCTGGCAGCCTACGGCGCGCGCGGACAGAGCTATTGAGTCGCCTGCGCGCCGCCTTGCCGCTGGTGCTGCTGGTCATCGCCGGCATCGTGCTGTTTGCGTCCGGCGCACTCGATCAGTTGCATCCCGAACAGCTGGTGCGCCACCAGGATCAGCTGCGCGCCCAGGTCGCCGATAGCCCATGGCTCAGCCGCATCGTGTTCGTCGGCCTGCTGACGCTGGCGATGTCCACCGGCGTTCCCGGCACGGTGCTGATCATCATGGCCGGCGGCTTCGTGTTCGGCACGCTGGAAGGCACCGCGTACTCGTCGATCGGCCTGACGCTGGGCACGCTCATCCTGTACCTCGCCAGCCGCTATGCCTTCGGCACGGGCAGCCGCCATCCGCCCGCCTTCGTCGACCGCATCCATCACGGCTTCGAGCGCCATCCGGTCGCCTATACGCTGTTCTTGCGTTTCGTCCCCGTCGCTCCCTTCGGCCTGATCACCGTCTGCCTGGCCTGGCTGCGCTGCCCGCTGTGGCTGTTCCTTGGCGCGAGCTGGCTCGGCGGTACCGTATCGCTGATCTTCGAAACCTCCATCGGCGCCGGCCTGGGTGACGCGCTCGCGCGCACGCACGGCCGTTTCGAGGCCTCGATCCTCATGCAGCCGCAGATCCTGCTTTCCCTGGGCTGCATCGCCGTCCTGGCCCTGCTGCCGCTGGCGGCCGAGCGGGTGTGGCGAGGCATCCGGCGGCGGCGCGGCGGCGAGTAGCCCTTCGTTTCGCGGTGCCTCCCTCGTAGCGCCGCGCACAGGCTCCGAGCGACCCGGCAGCACCACGAACCGCCCTCCCCGAACCCCAGAAACCTTCCCGCAAGCTTCGGCACCGCAAAAACACGCGCTGCCGCACGTCTCGCCGAACCCAGTGGCCATGCCCTGGTGCGAGCGATCTTCCCTTCCCCCCATTTCGCGCTAGGCTCATCTCCGCCGGCGCCGAGCGCGCCGCATGGGGACCCGCCGATGGCTGCAGGGGCGAACTGGGCGGTACGCTTGTGGAGGCGCACATCGCTCATGCAGCGATTGGCCTTCATCGCGCTCGTGCCCACGCTCGTCACCGCCGCGATGCTGGTGGTGATGCTGACCCGCTACCAGCTCAATACGTTGCGCGGCATGGCGCAGAGCACTGCCGACGCGATCGCCACGCAAGCCGCCTCGATCTCGGCCGACGCCATCCGCAACATGCAGCGGCGCGACCTCAAGCGCATCGCCGAATCCATTGGCGAACTCCCGCATGTCGCGCACGTGCAGATTCGCGCTGCCGACGGCGAGATCCTCGCCGAAAGCCACGGCGGCAACGGCCTGAAGCCAGGTGACGTGCTTACGGTGGTGCGCGACGTCAAGGACGACGAGCAACCGCTGCAGCCCACGCTGGGTTCCGTGCTGATCGACGTCAGCCTGGGCGAGGCCATCGCAGCCCAACGAGCCAGCCTGCGCAATGCACTGATCGCGCTCGCGCTCAGCCTTTTCATCGCCGGCGTGGTGGGCTGGCAAGCGGCGCGCTGGATCAGCGCGCCGCTGCGACGGCTGGCGCGCGCCGTCCATCGGCTCGGCCAGGGCGGCCGGCGGGTGGAGGTGGAAGTCACCGACGAAAACGAGATCGGCGAACTGCAGCGCGGCTTCAACAGTGCCGCCGCCGCGCTGTTCGACGTGCAACGCGGCATGGAGCAGGAAATCGAGCACGCCACGGTGGAACTGGCGCGCAAGAACGCGGCGCTCGAAGCGGCCAGCGTCGCCAAGGCACGGTTCCTGGCCGCCGCCTCGCACGATCTGCGCCAGCCGCTGTACGCGTTGACGCTGTTCTCGTCCTCGCTGGCCGTCGACGAGCGCGACCCCGTCCGGCTCGACCGCATCGCGCACATCCAGGAATGCGTCGAGGCCCTGGATCATCTGTTCAGCGAGCTGCTGGACCTGTCGCGCCTGGAAACCGGCGCGATGCAGATAGAGATCAGCGAGTTTCCGCTCGACCACGTGTTCGAAGAGGTCAGCCGCAATTTCCGCATGATCGCCGAGCAGCATGGCCTGCGCCTGGTCATGCGCGCGACGCGGCTGTGGGTGCACAGCGACCGCACCATGCTGGCGCGCATTCTCAACAACCTGGTCAGCAACGCCTTGCGCTACACCCGCGAAGGCGGCGTGCTGGTCGTGGCGCGCCGTCGCCATGACAGCACCGTGCGCGTGGATGTGTGGGACACCGGCAGTGGCATCGAACCCGAACACCAGGCGCGCGTGTTCGACGAGTTCTATCGCATCGATCACCAGGGCACCGGCGAGCACGACGCCGGACCGCGCCGCGGGCTGGGCCTGGGGCTCGCCACCGTGCAGCGTCTGGCGGAGCTGCTGGACACCCGCGTGCAGCTGAAATCGACTCCCGGGCGCGGCAGCGTATTCAGCTTCCATCTGCCGGAAGTGCCGCCGCAGAGCGCGACGCACCAGGAGGTGGACGAGACCACGCTCGACGTGTCGGGCATGCGCGTGCTGGTCATCGACGACGAACCGGCCATTCTTTCGGGCATCCGCTATCTGTTGCGCAGCTGGGGCTGCGACGTGGCGGTGGCCGAAGACCGTACCCAGGCGCTGGAAGCGATGGAAACCTGGGCCATGCCGCCCGACTTGGTGATTTCGGACCTGCGCCTGCGCGACAGCGAAAGCGGCCTGGAAGTACTGGCCGAACTGGACCGCCGCTACGCGGAAATGGGCTTCGACCCGTTCCCGCGGCTGCTGATCACCGGCGAAACGCGCAGCGATCGCCTGCGGGCCATCATGGCCGCCAAGATCCCCGTGCTCTACAAGCCGGTGTCGCCCGAACAGCTCAGGGAGGCCATGGTGAGCCTGCGCGCGATGACCCGGAACACGGTTTGAAACACGGCCGCGCGCGGTGTGCTTCACGCCGCTATCACCTCGCGCCTAGGCCATATGGAACAGCCGGCCGGCGGTTGCCGCCGTTCCGGCCTGGCACTAAGGTGCGGCTCACGCCGCGATGGACGCCGCCGGCGTCGGGGGAGCGATATGCGGATACTGATCGCGGATGACCATCGGCTCATCGTCGAAGGAGTCAAGCTGAAGCTGGCCGAGCTGGGACCCGACACGGTCTTCGCGGAAGCCTCGGACGTGGACGACCTGCGTCGCTTCATCCATAGCGACCAGGCCCGCGGCCTGGATCTGGCCATGATCGACCTGGCCATGCCTGGCGCACACGGCACCGCGCACCTGGCCGAAGTGATCCGCGCCCTGCCCGGGCTGCCCGTGATCGTGCTTTCCGGCTCCGAAGATCCCGCTCTCATGAAGGAACTGCTGGCCATGGGAGCCCGCGGCTTCATTCCCAAGGCGTACTCGCCCGAGGTCATGCTGTCGGCCGTGCGCCTGGTGCTGTCCGGCGGAACCTACGTGCCGCCCATGATGCTGGACGAACGCCACGTCGCCGTGCCGCCCCCGCCGGGGGCGAATGGAGAGAGCGCGCGGGCGCTGGAAGAGCGTCTGCGCGCCTTGCTCACGGAGAGGCAGATGGACGTGCTGCGGCTGCTCTCGCAGGGCAAGCCGAACAAGCTGATCGCGCGGGATCTGGGCATCAGCGAAGGCACGGTGAAAATCCATCTGGCCGCCATCTTCCGTGCGCTCAACGTGCGCAATCGCGTCGAGGCGGTAGTCGCTTCCCGGCGCATCAGCGGCCTCTGAAGGCCCTTCGCGGACGTGCCAGGCGCCGCTTTCGGCGCACTGGCCTTGGGCTATGCTTGCCGGCATCCGGGGGGGAGCACCCCGACGCGGTGACCGCTCACCGGCTGGGGAGAAAAGCGTTGCGCGAGGGACGGATCGCAGGCTTACGGCATGGCCGGTCGCCACTGGCCACGGCGGCTTTTTTCGCGCGACTCACCCTCGTACTGCTCGCCGGGCTCCTGGCTTTCGCCGGTGCCCAGGCTTCTCCGGCCGCCACGGAACGCCCACTCACCTTCGGCATCCTTCCCATCGGCGGACCTTCGGAGTCGCTCGAGGCGTGGCGCCCCCTGCTGGACGACATGGAGCACGCGCTCCATCGCACCGTGCGCCCACTTTCGGTCAGTACGTACGAAGGACTCGGGCAAGCCTTGGCCGAGGACCGCGTCGACCTCGCGTTCGTATCCGGCCGGCTGGCGCTGGACGCGGTATCGCGCGATCGCATGCGCGTGGTCGCGCAACTGACGCGTGGAGACGGCTCGCACGGCTATTACTCGGTGCTGCTGGTGGAGAAGAACTCCCCGATCCGCAGCGTGGACGACATCTTCCGCCAACCCGGCCACTGGCGCTACGCGCGCGGCGAGGCCTTGTCCACCTCCGGCTACGTCGTGCCCGAGACGCAGCTGTTCGCGCAACGGAAGCTGGATTCGGACACGTTCTTCGCCAGCGTCGCCATCGACAACCATCAGAACAACGCATTGGCGGTGGCCAACCGCGAAGCGGACGTGGCCACCAACAACACGGCGGATCTCGAACGTTTCGCCGCCCGCTTTCCCGAGCAGTACGCACGCCTGCGCATCGTGTGGAAATCAAGCCTGATACCGCATGCGGTGGTGATCGTGCGCAACGATCTTCCACCCGACGTGCGCGAACGCATCGCCACGTTCTTCACCGGTTACGCGAAGGGCAAGAATGCCGCGAACGAGCTGGCGAAGCTCAAGCTGATCCATGACATCAGCGGCTTCGCGCCGGCCGGCAACGAGACGCTGGTGCCGTTCGCGGACATCGCCTACACGCTGGAGCGGCGGCGCGCCTTGAGCGCGCAATGGGTGAACAACGGAGCGCTGGATACGCGGCTGAAAAAGCTGGACACGGACCACGCGGCGCTATTGAAACGATTGATCTCGCCATCGCCGTAAGCGCGCAGGGGCGAAGGACAGACGTAAAGCGTGAAGACGCGCATCGATGCGCACGTCTCGTCTGCCTTTGGGGAGTGTTGCTGCTCTGCCGGAGAGCGGGAGACCTCCTTCTTTGCTTGCCAAGCCCCGGGAAGGGACAGCAGTCGCGCCGATCGAGAAGGAGGATCCCTGCGCCGCGCCCTCCGCAGCGTTCGCCGCTGCGGATGCGCCGAGGCTTGGCCTGGGCGCCGCGGTTCCGTAAGTCTTTAAGGGTGAATTGGCGCCGGCTTACTTGGCGGCGCCCATGTCATTGATGTTCACCTTCTGGCCGGTGGGCAGGATCATGTCACCGGGCTTCTGGTCCTTGGCGCAGGGCCCCACCCAGCGGCCGCTGCTGCTGACATCGGCTTCGCTGTGTCCCATCACGGCGGGGTCGTACTTCACATGGCCGGTGGTCTGGTAGGCGCTGTCGCCCTGGAAGCGCGTCTCGCTGTGGCTGGTCATGGTGATGTTGCCCTGCGGGCCGGGCAGCGAGCAGACGCCGTCGGCGACCACCGCACCGCCCTGCACGCTCAGCGCGAACTTGCTGCACATGGAGCCGCTCATCTGCGCGCCCATCTGGTACATGGCCTTGTCGGTGGCTTCGTCCAGGCACACCTTCATGGTCTGGGACTGGCCGCCGGCCATGCCCATCTGCATTTCCCAAAGGCCGGCCTTGCGCTTGGGCAGGTTGGCGGGGAGCTCCACCGCCGTGGCGGAAGCGGCGAGGCAAAGCAGCGACAACGCGAACAGCGGGCGCATACGGACGGACATGGCGGATCTCCCTGAACCTTGGCGATGGAACGTGACGTGGACAGCGCGGCCGGATCGGACCGCTGGCCGCGCACGTTAGCCTCAAAACGCGGCTGCGTCATGCGCAGAGTACCGGCCTACGAACCGGGCCCCGTTTCCATACGCCGAGAAAGCTAGGTCGAACAGCGTATCGAATGCCCTGGCGCGCTCGCCTAGAGTGGCCGTAAGCCAGGGACCGGCCGACGGCGCCTCCGCGCCTCGCCTTCAACCGCTGCCATGACCCGTTCATGCCCACGACTCCAGCCGTGCCCTTGCCGCAGTGCCTCGTTCCAGCCCGGCCCGGTGGGCAACGCGGACTCGACCGTCCGGCCGAAGGTTGAGCGCATGGCTCTGAGCGAACCCCTCCTCCGCCGGCTGCTCCTGGACGCTGTGCTGCCATCCACGCTCGCCTCGCTGTTGCTGGTGGGCGCGCTCACCACACAGGTGGCCGGCATGCAGGCCGAACGCGCCGACGCGCGCGCCGCGTTGAGGGTCGAGCAACTCGCCGGCGCGCTGGCCGCGTCGCCGGCGCTGGGCACGCCGCAGGCGATCCTGGACGAGGCACGCCGCGATGGATTGCTGCGGCACGTCGCCCTGCGCTACCCGTCCGGAACCGAGTGGAGCAGCGGCAACGCGCACTCCGAACAGGAGGCCGGCAACTATCGGCGCGAACTGCCCGGCGCGGCGGGAAATCAGCCATGGCTGTTCGCGCAGGCCGATCTGGGGCCGGTGCGCCGTGCGCAGGCTGTCACCTGGCTGCTCGGCTCGCTAAGCGCGGGTGGCGTGCTGCTGCTGGCGTGGCTGGCGCGCTGGTCCGTGCGCCGGCACGTGCTGCGGCCGCTGGGGGAAATGCGGCGCGCACTCGATGAAGGGCGGCTGCTGCCGCTGGGGATCACCGCGTCTACGCGCGAGTTCGCCGAACTGGAGCACGCCCTCGAACATTGCCTGACCGAAGGTTGGCCGCGCACATGGCGCACGGCCCGCCAGGACGTCATGCGCCAGCGGCATGCGGCCGCGCGCGGCAAATCGCGCTTCATCGCCCTGGTCAACCACCACCTGCGCCAGCCGCTGCAGGCGCTGCAGTTGTTCGCCGCCAATTTCAATCCGGGACCCGATCCGGACCAGCAGGCGCTGCTCGCGCACATGCGTGCGAGCGTCTCGTCCATGACGCGGTTGCTGGAGGCGCTGCTGGAAATCTCGCGCCTCGATGCGGGGATCGTGGTGGTGCGGCCTACGGAATTCAGTGCGGCGGAGCTGTTCCTGCACGACCGCCCGTGGCTGATGGACGAGGCCGCCCGGCGCGGCGTCACGCTGGCCTGGCACGGCAGCCACCATCGCCTGCATGGCGATGCGGAATTGGCCGCCGGCCTGCTGCTGCAGCTGGCCAGCAATGCCATCACGAATGCGCCGATGGGGCGCGTGCTGATCGCCGCGCGCCGGCGCGGCCAATCGATCCGCATCGAAGTGCGCGACAACGGACCGGGCATTCCACAGGATCGCCAGGAACACATCTTCGAGGAATTCGTGCAATTGCCGGCCAACGAAAACCCGCGCCGCGACGGCTACGGCCTGGGGCTCACCATCGGCGATCGTCTCGCGCGCCTGCTCGGCACCCACATCGGCCTGCGCTCGGCGCCCGGACGCGGCAGCACGTTCTGGTTCGACCTGCCGGAAGCGCCCATCGCGGAACGGAACGCCCCGCAAGGCCGCCATCGCCCGTGGGCGATGTGGCGGCGTGCCGGGTGAGGCTTAGTCGTCCGCGCCCGGATCGAGACCGGGGAACAGCACTTCCGTGAAACCGAACTTGCCGAAGTCGGTGATGCGCGACGGATACAGGCGACCGATCAGGTGGTCGCACTCGTGCTGCACCACACGCGCATGGAAGCCCTGGGCCGTACGGTCGATCGGCTCGCCCTTCGGGTCGACACCCTGGTAGCGGATCATGGTGTAGCGGTTCACCGCGCCTCGCAGCCCGGGAACCGACAGGCAACCCTCCCAGCCCTCTTCCATGTCCTGCGACAGCGGCATGATCAGCGGATTGAGCAGGATGGTGCGCGGCACTGGCGGCGCATCGGGATAGCGATCGGAACTGTCGAAACCGAAGATCACCAGCTGCAGGTCCACGCCGATCTGCGGCGCGGCCAAGCCTACGCCGCCGGCATGATGCATGGTGTCGAACATATCCTGGATCAGTGCATCCAGTTCGGCGCTGCCGATCATGGCATCGGGCACGGGTGGCGCCACGCGCAGCAGGCGCGGGTCGCCCATCTTCAGGATGTCGCGGATCATGCTGGCCTCGGATCGAAAGCGTTGTGGTCTGACTGAGGGCCGCACCGCCGGTTTGCAAGGCGGCCCAGCCACCAGCTTAGCCCGCGGCCGGGTCTTTCGTGCAGGCAACGTGAACGCCTCAAGAGCAGGTCCCGGCCGAATGGGGCATCATCCCCGCCACGCCTGGCGCCACGCCACGGAACGAGCCGATCTGGTAACCGGCCGGCAAGGAGACCACACGTTGTTTTCCGCGTTGATATTGCACACGTTGCTGGCCGCCGCCAGCGCCAGCGCGTCCTCGGCCTGGGTCGAGCCGAGCTTCCGCAACTACGGCACGGCCGAGGGCCTGCCCAGCAGCAATATCGATACGCTGGCGCAAGACGGCCAGGGGTATATCTGGATCGCCACCGAATCCGGGCTGGTGCGCTATGACGGCAACCGCTTCCGCGTCTGGCGGCACGACCCGCGCGATCCCCGCTCGCTGTCGGCCATGCCGCTGGCCACATTGACGGTAGATGCGAAGGGACAACTGTGGGGCGGCAGCCAGGATGGCCTGGTGCGATACGACCCGGATCTCGAGAACTTCACCCACTGGCGCCACGATCCCAAGGACCCTGCGTCTCCCGGCAGCGACGACGTCACGGCGCTGGCACACGACACGAACGGTGCGCTATGGGTCGGCCATTTCGATGTGGGCCTCGATCGCATGCGTCCGGATGGGCGCGGCTTCGACCACGTCCAGCACGATCCGACCGATCCTGGCAGCCTGGCTTCGAACACGGTCTACTCGCTGCTGGCCGACCCGGATGGAACGCTCTGGATCGGGACCGGCCAGGGACTCGACCGGCGCGCGCCCGATGGACAACTCAGCCATGTCGCGTTCGACCGCCCCGACGACGCGTTCCGCGCCAAGGCATTGCGCATCTACCGCCTCGCGCGGATCGGCGGGGCGCTCTATATCGGCAGCAACCTCGGGCTGTATGAACTGAAGCCGGGTGCGTCCACTGCCGCGCCGGTCGCGCCGGACATACTTCCGCACAAACTCATCTATGCGCTGGCCGCCGACCAGCAGGAGCGACTGTGGGTCGGCACCAACGACGGCCTGTACATGCGCGACACGGACGGCGCCTACCACAGCATCGCGCCGCGCTCGCTGCTGCGTCATGGCCTGCCCAGCGGCTTCATCACTTACATGCTGCGCGATTTCGAAGGCGGCATGTGGATCGGCACGTACAACGGCTTGGCCTATCTTTCGCCGCGCTGGACCGATTTCCAGTACTTCTCGCACATCCCGGAGAACCCCGACAGCATCGTTCCCGGCAGTTACAACGGCGTGGCCACGCGCGGCGACGATCACCTGTGGATCGCCGGCAGCAACGGTGCCATCGACCGACTCAGCCTGGACACCGGCAAGGTGCGCCACCTGCCCTACCGGACGCCGCAGGGACGCAACGCCAACTGCATCGCCGAGGATGCGCGCGGCCGCCTGTGGGTCACCTCGGCGAGCGGCAACTTTGTGCTCGACGGCGACAAGGTCACCGAGCTGCAGGCACCGATGGCCGAACGCATCGAGTTCGGCGCCGACGGCACGGCCTATCTCCAGGTCGACAACGGCGTATTCGCCTATGACCCGGACACGTTCAAGGCGCGCCCGCTCGCCTTCGGGGCCAAGGCGCAGGGCGTCACGATCAACGACATGCGCCTGCACGATGGCGCGCTGTGGTTCGCCACCAGCGCGGGCGTGATGCGCTGGGCACCCGGCGATACGCAAGCCACTTTCATCGATGGCGTGCCGACGGCTGTCTACCGTTTTCTCGAACTGCGCGACAACCGGTTGTGGCTGATCGACGACGAGAACCTGATCGTCTTCCGCTTCGAGGGAGAGCGCGCCGTACCGGACGGCACCTATTCGATCTACCGGAAGCACCCCTTCAGCGACCTGCTGGGCATGCATGTAGACGGCCTGGGGCGCGCCTGGTTTTTCGCGCGCAGCGGCTTGTGGCGCTATGACCGCCGCAGCGGCAACGTGCGGGAATTCGGCGTCGATCAGGGGCTGCCGGAAAGCCAGTTCACCAACGTCAATCACACGGTGATGCCCGATGGCCGCGTGGCGGCGGCCACCAACGGCGGCATCGTGATGTTCGTGCCCGAGGCCGTTCCCGAGCTATCCCGCGAGCCGCGCGTGCGCCTGGAGGACGGCAGCGTGCTCCGCCAGGGCAAGCCTCTGCGCCTTGCCGCGGAGGAACAGCCGTGGCAGCTCAACTGGAATGACCGCGACCTCACGGTCACCGCCCGCGCGCTGACTTTCCTGGCGCCGGAACGCACGCGCTACCGCTTCCGCCTGGAGGGGCTGGACACCGACTGGGTCGATACCGGCACGCGCGGCGACCGCACCTTCACTCAACTGCCCGGCGGCGACTACGCACTGCACGTGCAGGCCGCGGGTGCCGATGGCGTATGGGGCGAATTGCCGGCGCCGCTGCGCATCCACGCCGACAGTCCGCCGTGGCTGCGCTGGTGGGCCTGGCTGGCCTACGTCGGCTTACTGATCCTGTTGTTCGCCACGTTGCTGGGCGCCATGCGCCGCCGGCAAGCGCAGCGTCACCGCCTCGAACTGATCACCCAGGAGCACCAGCTCGCTCAGGCGGCCAGCCGCGCCAAGACACAGTTCCTGGCCGAGCTCGGCCATGAGATCCGCACGCCCATGACCGGCGTGCTCGGCATGGCCGAGCTGCTGCTCAGCCGGCCGCTCGCTTCCACGGAACGGCGCTACGTGCAGACCATCCGCAACTCGGGCGAGGTCTTGCTGACGCTGGTCAACGACGCGCTGGACCTGGCGCGCATCGAGGCAGGGCGTCTGCAGCTGACCCCCGCGCCGTTCGATCCGCGCGCGCTGCTGCAGGACGTGGCGGACCTCCAGCGCGGCAAAGCCGCGAACAAGAGCCTGGCTCTGCACGTACACGTGGCGCATGGCGTACCGGGACATGTGCAGGGCGACGCGGTGCGCGTGCGGCAGATCCTGCTCAACCTCAGCAACAACGCCCTGAAGTTCACCGAACAGGGCGAGGTGACGCTCGCACTGGAACCGGAGGCGGACGGCCTGCGCTTCACCGTCAGCGACACCGGGCCCGGCATCGCACCGGCCGACCAGGCCAAGCTGTTCCAGCACTACCAGCAGCTGGACGGGCCGCAGCGCGGCTCCGGCAGCGGACTTGGCCTGGCCATCTGCCGGGAACTGACCACGCTGATGGGCGGGCGCATCGAGCTGGAGTCCGTGTCCGGCCAGGGCAGCACCTTTCGGGTGCATCTGCCGCTGCCAGCGACCGAATCGTTCGTCGAACGCGCGGCGCAGGCCGAGGCCGGCCCGCGCTGGCACCTGCTGTTGCTGGAAGACGACCCCACGGTTGCCGCGGTGATCGCGGGGTTGCTCGAAGTGCAGGGGCATACGGTCGAGCACGTACCCAATGCGCTGCATGCCATGGAGGCGCTGCAGAGAAGCGACTTCGACGCCGCCCTGGTAGACCTGGACCTGCCCGGCCTGGACGGCTTCCAGTGGGCGCAGCTCGTGCGCTCGCGGGAACACGCCAC
>JBCNOA010000048.1:0-21666 GCA_039594095.1 Dyella sp. | reverse complement strand
GGCAGGCCGTTGCCGGGCGCGTACTGATTACGCCCTTCGGCCATTGCGCGCATGACGGCATCGCGCAGCGCTTGCGGCGGTTCGAAATCGGGAAAGCCCTGCCCCAGATTGACGGCTTGGTGTTCGACGGCGAGTTGGCTCATCACGCTGAAGATGGTGGTGCCCACCTTCGGAAGCTTGGTGTCGATATGCATGGGGCTCAGGGTTCGGTATTTGGATGTCCAAACGAAATGCTAGCACGCTGGCGTTTCAGGTCTCCTCGCAGGGGCCTTTGCTGCATTCCTCGTGCTTGCGCAGCGTCGTCTCCGGCAACCGCTCGGCCAGGAAATCGACGAAGGCCCGCACGCCCGGCAGCAAGCCGCGGCGGCTCGGATATACGAAGTGCATGGTGCCTTCCGGCACGCTCCAACCCGGGAGTACCACTTCCAAGTCGCCCCGAGTGATGGCCGGTGCGCAGACGAACTCCGGTAGCAGCGTCACACCGATGCCACGTCGGGCCGACTCCAGCAGCACCGAGAAATCGCCGCACACCAGGCGCGGCTGGATGTCCACCACTACGCGTTCGCCATCGGCGCCGATCAGCTCCCAGCTCTGCGCACCTTCGTGCTCGTTCATTGCGAGCGCAGGGATGGCCGCGAGGTCGGAAGGGACTTTGGGTCGTCCCGTCTGCTTCAGCAACGTGGGGCTGGCCACGATCAGAACGCGTGACTGCCCGAACGTACGCATCACCAGGGTCGCATCCGTGTCGAGCTTGCTGCGGACGCGGATCGCCACGTCCACGCCTTCGCCGATCAGGTCGACGCGGCGATTGGTGGCCTGCAGACGGACCTGCACCTTCGGATACTGCGCAAGAAAGTCCGGCAGCACGTGCGCCACGATCGTCTGCGCCAGCGAATTGGGGCAGCTCACACGCACCACGCCACGCGGCTCGGCACGCAGTTCGTCGACCGCGTCCTGCGCCGCGCGGGCCTCTTCCAACACGGCGCGGCAATGGGTGTAGAAGCGTTCGCCGACTTCTGTCACCACGAAACGCCGAGTGGTCCGCTGCAAGAGTCGCACGCCCAGGCGCTCCTCCAACTGTGCGATGCGCTTGCTCAGGCGTGACTTGGGGATACCCAGCGCGCGTCCGGCCGCCGAAAAACCACCGTGTTCCACGACGGAGGCAAAGAAATAGAGGTCGTTGAGGTCCTGCAACGCGCCGTCGAGTACGGTCATCTTCGTTTCCAATTAGAAACAATTCGTTCGTGAATGACCGTCTTATCGGTCGATTGTTCCAAGAATATCGTTATTCCCATCGCCGGCAAACCGTCCGGCTCACGATCGAGGAATAGCCATGAAGCTTCTGCACATCGACTCCAGCGCCCTGGGTAACCACTCGGTGTCCCGCAGCCTGACCGCCGCCATCGTAGCCGAGCTGATCCGTGAGCAGCCCGGCACGGAAGTGACCTACCGCGACCTGGCAACCCAACCGCTGCCGCACTGGAGCCCGGTGGCCGACGCCGCCGATCCGGCCGCCATCCTGGGCAACGATGTGATGGAGGAGTTCCTGGCCGCGGATGTCATCGTCATCGGCGCCCCGATGTACAACTTCTCCATTCCCAGCGCGCTCAAGGCTTGGATCGACCGCGTGGCGGTCGCCGGCAAGACGTTCCGCTACACGGCCAATGGCCCCGAGGGACTGGCTGCGGGCAAGCGGGTAATCGTCGCCTCCAGCCGCGGCGGCTTCTACGGCCAGGGCACTGCCGGCCAGCCCATGGACTTCCAGGAACCCTACCTGCGCGCGGTGCTTGGCTTTCTGGGCATTACGGACATCGAGTTCGTTCGCGCCGAGGGCGTGAATGTGAGCGCAGACCACAAGACCGAGGCTTTGAAGACTGCGCAGGCCACCATCGGCGTGGTCGCCCGCAAGGCGGCCTGAGCGCATCCCCTTCCCCGCTTCCTCATATCGGTCGGGCCACCCCGGACGAGCGCCGCGCAATTCATCGCGCGGCGTCCGTCTATTCGCCGGCCCGGTATACGGCCTTGCCATCTACCCAGGTGCTCGACGGCTTCAGATCGGCGATCTGCCGCGGTGGAACGGTCAGCGGATCGTCATTGAACATGACAAAGTCCGCACGCATTCCTTCCTTCAGCATGCCCACCTCGCGCTCCATGAAGGCCGCATAGGCGGCAGTGCGAGTAAAACCGGCCAACGCCTGGATGCGGCTTACTTTCTGGTCGGGTAGCCAGCCTCCCGGCGGCTGCCCCTTGAGATCCTGGCGCGTGACCGCCGCATAGATGCCCAGCATCGGATTGGGGCTCTCCACCGGAAAGTCGGAGCCGAACGCCAGCGGTACCTGTTCATGCAGGAAACGCTGCCAGGCATAGGCACCCTTCAGCCTTTCGTTGCCGAGCCGCTGCGCGGCCCACGGCATGTCGGACGTCGCATGAGTCGGCTGCATCGAAGCGATCAAATGCAGCTTGGCGAAACGCGGAATATCGTCCAACGCCACGATCTGCGCATGCTCCACGCGCCAGCGATGATCGCCGGAGGCTTCCTGGCCGAGCACGGCCTGATAGGTATCGAGCACCATGCGGTTGCCGCGGTCTCCGATCGCGTGCGTCGCCACCTGAACGCCGCAGCGGTGCGCCTTGTCGACGGCGACGCGGTAGTCCTCCGGCGAGGTGACCAGGATGCCGCGGTTGCCGTGATCGTCGCTGTAGTCCTGGAGCAGCGCCGCACCGCGGCTTCCCAGGGCGCCATCCATATACAGCTTCACCGTATGCATGCGCAGGCGGCCGCTGGCATCGATCCATTGGCCGCCCTGCATGCACAGCCATTCCAGCGCGGCGTGGTTGCCGTCGGCCATCTCGTACAGGCGCAGCGGAATGTCCCCCTCTTTCGCCATCTGCTGCAGCACTTTGAAATCGTCCAGGCTTACACCAGCGTCGTGCACGCCGGTAAGCCCCTGCGCCACCAGCTCCTTGAAAGCGCGCCGGTAGGCGTCGCGCGTCTGCGCCGGCGTGAGCGGCGGAACCGCGTTGCCCACCAGCGACTGGGCGCCATCCACGAGGATGCCGGTCGCACGCGTGCCGACGCGAACGATACGGCCGCCATCAGGCTGCCAGTCGCCATCGAGCGACTTGGTGGCGCGCTTCATCGCCGCCGTATTCGCCCAGGAGGCGTGGCCGTCGATGCGTTCGAGGAATACCGGGCGATCGGGGAAGGTTTCATCCAGATCCGCCGCACTGGGAAATTGCTTGTCCGGCCATCGGTTCTGATCCCAGCCATGCCCCACCAGCCAGGCGCCCTTCGGCAGCTTCGCGGCAAAGTCCTTGAGGCGCTGCAGCACTTCCGTCTTGGAGGCCGCACCGACCAGGTCGGCCTGACCGCGAATCATGCCCAGGCCCAGTACATGGCCATGAGCATCGATCAGACCCGGGACCACCGTGGCGCCATGCGCATCGACCTCCTTCGCGCCCGCGTACTTCTCCTGCAGTTCGGCGGCCGAGCCGACCGCCAGCAGGCTGCCCTGGTCGTCCCAAGCCAGCGCGGTGGCTTCGGGCTTGTCCGGATCCATGGTGTGGACGCGGGCGTTGACGAGCAGCGTGGCGGCGTGCAGCGGCGCGATGGCGAAGGCCAGGAGCGCAGCGGCGGCGAGGCGACTTGGCATGGGCATGGGCGGCTTCCTAGGGATGGATCGCCGCACTTTGCCCATGCCAGGGCGAAAATGACAAGAAGCGGATAGCGTGGAATCGCCGACTCAACCCGCCTCGGCGATCATCGCCACGGCATGCCGGTCGTACTGGGCCAACCGTATCGCCGCCCCCAATCCCGGCATCTCTACGCAGACGGACCGCCCGGAGCGCGCGTGCTCGTCGCGGGCAACCTCCCGGGCCAACGTGATCGCCGGCCCCAGGCGTAGGTCGCTGAACAGGCAGAAGCCGGAACGGCAAATGTTCCAGCGACCTTCCATCGATGGCTTGAGCGTGTAGAGGATCATCCGCACACCCCTGAGAGTGAAGAGAGACCGTCATCGGCGAGACATCCTTGGCTTCGCTGTCGGCCAAGGTAAGGATCGCTCGACATGACGCTGCGTCCTATCAGCGTCTTGCACGCTGTCTTGTAGGCATGAACCTACATATCTGTCAGTCGAGGATGAACGAACGCTGCGGGGACGTAGGCATAGCAGAGAACTCGCCTTCCATATCTCGGCAACGAAGACATTTCCTTCACATGCCTGGCCGCTCGGAGCATGCGCCGATTTGGCTCGTGCGCATGCGTGACCGAACTCGACGAGAGACGGGACCCTGGCCGCCATAAGCGACGTCCAAAGAAAAAAGCGCCCCGGACCGCGGGGCGCCAAGTCTGGACTCAGGGGCATGAGTCATACAGAAGAACGCCCCGGTCATCGGCTGGCGCGAGCGTTTGGGCTCACCGCCTGACTCGCGGGGCGAAAGTAGATTGCGCCTTTTCGTAGCGCGCACGTAGCGGCGAACGGCGCATGTTTATGTAGGGGATTGCCGATACGACGCCTCGGCCATCGCCGGCATGCGCGCCCAATCCTTCTCGAGGATCACCTCGTAAGCGCAGCATCCATCCGTCCTCGCCTTCTCCCGCCACGAACGCCTCGTCGTAGCCGGCCTATCCAGGCGGCGCCACAAGGCGTGCGTCTTCTCGCTCAGGCTCCCGGCGACAGGCGCTTCTCGAATCGCCATACCTCGAGGTCGAACGGCCCCGCCGAAGTCTCCAGCCGGGATACGAAGAGACCCGCATCCACCCAGCCGCGCTTCCGATAGAAGCGCGCCGCGCGCTCGTTGCCGATGGCACACGCCAGCCAGGCCGTGGCATATCCGCGCGCAGCGAGGCGCGCCTCGCCATCGTCCATCAAGATGCCTGCCACACCGGTACCGCGCGCTTCCGCGGATACGAAAAGCTGATACAGCTCGTCGTTCTTCAGCATGCAAAACCCTTCCGGCGCGCCGCTCGGGCCGGCGACACGGACCTCGTCCAGATGCGCCGACAAACGCTCGGCGAAACTCTCCAGCGTGCGCAGACGCGCCAGCTCCCTGGGCAGGATGGCCGCATGGGCGTCCTGCCAACCGTCATACCAAAGACGCGCCAAGGCGGGAATTTCGGCGGGCAGCGCGGTGCGAACCGTCATGACGACCTCAAGAGAAGCGGAGCCTCGCACCAACGTAATCGAGACCAACGCATGGCACCAGCTAGCAGGGCGTCCCTCTCCGCCCCCATCGATCACGGATGTCGCGAAGCCACGGGTTCGCCAGGGCGCGACTAGGAAGCGTGCGCTCCGTTCGCGGTAGCTTGCCCGCATTCTGGGCAGAACCGGCTGCCGGCGGGAAGCTCCGCCTGGCAACCGGAGCAGTGAGCGGGATTGGCCAAGCGGTGACCGCAGTCCGGGCAGAACTTGCCGCCCCGCGCGTCGCTTCCGCACTGAGGACAGACGAGTTGGTGCTGCGTCTTTATATCCACCTTGCCCGCCTGCCCTTTGCCGAATTCGCGCGCGTTGTCGCGCGCGGCGTCCAGCAGGCCCTGATGCCGGGCCTGCTGCACCTCCGCAGCGATATCGGGTGCGCACGTCTCGCACAATCCCTGCTCGATGCTCCAGCAGCGATCGCAGACATAGTGACTGCAGCGAGCGCAACGGTGAAAGTGATGCTGGGCCGCAGCGATGGCATCCTTGAACGCCGAGTCACGCGACGTCCCCCAACCCGCCTTGGCCAACCCTTCGACCGCATTGTCGATGCCGTTGCCGACTCCGCCGAGCAGATTGCTGGCGAAGTTGCCGATTTCCCTCATCCACCCCGAAGCCTGCCCACTCCGGTAAGGAGCGAATGGCGAACGCCACGTGTCGCTGCAACTCTGGCAATAGAACTCGAACTGGAAACCCGCGCCGGTACCGTACTGCTGACAGAGATCGCGGTAATTGCTGGAAAAATGCAGATCGTCGCTCATCGCTCCCTCAGCAGTGGGCGGCATGGTGGTCGGAAAGGGACTACAGCGAATGTAAGGGTCTGAATTTCGGTCTGCCGGGGCATAAGGCAGTCACCACGACCCCGATCGGAGGGGGATGCGTCCTGGAGCTTGCCTCCGGAGCGCATCGTGGTTAGGCACGCCATACCGCGCCACGCGAAGCCTCAAGCCAGCAGTGAGGCAGGATGCATGAAAGATCGCATTCCTGCGCCACAAAAAGAAAAAGCCCCATCCTTGGGGCTTGCAGCCGTCCTTAGCCGCTACGTCCTGAGTCCGGGGCATCGGCAAAGGAGCCTGACTTACCGGACGGGGATTAGTTTGGGGTTTTGTCTGAAGTCACGGTAGCGGTGAATGTCGCGTCGACATGTAGGGGAATTCCTACAAGGCTCGGCCATGCCCCTGTTTGATGGGGTTTTCGTCGAAAGCCAGTCCGGATCGAGCGTCCATCTTGTGATGGTTATCACACTACGAGGCCGGGATGTCAGCGCCATAGCGGCCGCTCCGATAACCGGTCTTCCTCTACGGCATCTCGCGGATATTGAAAGGTGTATCGCCAAGCGGCGTACTTCGCCCGCGGAATCACGCACGATCTTGACTTCGGACGCGATCAAATGGCGCGGCGCATCTACGACAGCAAAAAGCGGATTGGACTTATCGCGGTCGACAATATTTCCAGCGAAATGGCGAAACATACTTTGTCGCTCAACCTTCGCGTGTTTCGCGAGACCTGCTCATTCGTGAGAGAAGCCATTTACATCGGCCGATGTAAAGTGGCTCTCAGGAGGAAGACATCGCGGAGCCATGGACGGCTAGGTACCGCAGTCGCACTGAATGATTTCGGCGCCGGCTTTTAACTCCACCGTCTCTGGACATGATGTCCATCGAATCTTGAGCGAAAAACCCGCCAAATCCAGCGGGTGTTCTTTGGCTATTCATGCGCGTCGGTCCACGCGTCGTCCCGACGGAGGCCGCCATCGTCCCTGGCTGGAAGAGTCAGAGAGGCGCTGGAGAACATCAACGAAGCACTTGATGAGTTCCGTTCGTTCCCCCGCGTCTCAGAGTAACCGCGCCTCCTACGTTCTCTTCGCGATGGCTCGCACCGCTCCTTCCGGAATATGCGGCGGCGGGCGGGGTTGGCATCGACCTCGACATCTCTACCGATGCGCGCGATAGCCAGACATTCGATGTCGCCATCAGGACTGGTACCGGTGGATGGCTGGGGCTACGCGAGTTTCCGCTCTTCCCTGTGGACGTGACGCCGATGCTCGCGCCGAAATTGCAGGGGGAGCGCACCCTAAACGTACGCGCCGATCTAGCCAGCTTTACGTTGCTGCCACACCCTGACTGGGATCGATGGTTCGCCGAAGCGCGCGGCGCCACTCCCGGTAACCTGCGCTTTGTCGAAGTCGATTATCCGACGCATGAATTGAATGCGGCGGCGGCCTTGGATGGGCTGGGTGTGGCGCTGTTGTCGCCTTCGCTGTTTCGGCCCCTGCTAGATGAGGGACGACTGCTTTCGCCCTTTCCCCATGTGCTGAGAGGACCGGCTTGGCATTTTGCGTTGATGCGAAGCGACGACACACATGCGTCTACTCAACATCTATGAGTGGCTTCATCGAGGGTGACTGAGCGACTGCGTACCTTGGTTGCTCCAAGGCGAAACCAAAGCCTCAGTTCGCCTCCTTCAGATCCAGCCGCACGCCACCATCAATAGCGACGTGCACTGCGGTCTCTACCTCAATCGGCCCATGCCCCTTCAGTGATTGAACGCATTGAATCGTCCCGCAGCTGGGCATGGGCCGACTTGGGCAGGATTGAGCAAATGGTGCCCAAATTCCTACCCAAAGGTCCAAGATCCCACTGGGCGCCCTTGGACGCCTAGAAACAAAAAACCCCGCAGCTATGCGGGGTTTTGTGTATTCCGTGGACGTCCTGCGACGCCATGGAACTTCGATTGGTGCCCAAGGGGGGACTCGAACCCCCACGACTTGCGTCGCTACCACCTCAAGGTAGTGCGTCTACCAATTCCGCCACCTGGGCAGGTGTTTCTTGCTTACTTCTTCTGCGAGGCCGGGGCTTCGCTGTTGGCCTTGGCCGGAGCGGTTGCCGCCGGGACCTGGCCATTGTTCTGGGCCGGAGCCGTGGCCGTCGGGACTTCACCCGCTGCCGGCTTCGTGGCCTGCGGAACTTCCGCGTTGGCCGGCGCCGAGGGCTGCGCATTCTGCGTGGCCGCCGGCTGATTGGCAAGCCCGGACATCACGCCGAGATCGGCGCCGTTGTTCTGCGGCGCACCATGACGGCTCAGGTAGATACCCATGCCCAGGCTCAGCAGGAAGAACAGCGCGGCAAGCACCGCCGTGGCGCGCGTCATAAAGCTGGACGAACCGCGCGCGCCGAACACCGTGGCGGACGCGCCGCCACCGAAGCCCGAACCGGCATCGGCACCCGCGCCGCGCTGCATCAGGATCAGCACGATCATCGCGGCCGCGATCAGGATGTAGAAGACGCTGAAGATGACGAACATGGGTTTCCAGGGAATCCGTGCGCTCAGTTCGCTGCGGCGCAGATCGAAAGGAAATCGGCCGAGGTCAGACAAGCACCTCCGACGAGCCCCCCATCCACGTCCGGCTGCGCGAACAACTCCGCGGCATTGGCCGGCTTGACGCTGCCGCCGTAAAGCAGCCGAGTCAGACGGGCAATCATAGCATCCTCTTTCGCCAATTGGCTACGGATGAACGCGTGAACCTGCTGCGCCTGCTCCGGCGTGGCGGTACGGCCGGTACCGATGGCCCAGACCGGCTCGTAGGCGATCACGGCCGTGTCGAAACTGGCCACGCCATTGAGATCCAGCACGGCCTGCAGCTGGCGGCCGATCACCGCCTCGGTCTCGCCCGCTTCGCGCTGCTCCAGGGTTTCGCCTACGCAGAGCACCGGAGTAAGGCCACCGGCGCGGGCAGCGGCGAATTTGCGCGCGACTAGCGCATCGCTTTCGAGGTGATACTGCCGACGTTCGGAATGGCCGACCAGCGTCCAATTCGCGCCGACATCGGCCAGCATGGCCGCGGAAACCTCTCCGGTATACGCGCCCTGCCCCTCGTGCTCGCTCACGTCCTGACCGCCGAAACCCAGGCCGGAACCTGCATGTCGCCCGGCAAGCTCGGCGATGTACGGAAACGGCGGGAACACCACGACATCGACCGAAGAAGGCATGCCCGCCGCGATATCGGCCGCCAGCGCTTCGGCCATCGAACGGCTGCCGTGCATTTTCCAGTTACCCGCGACGAGCTTCTTGCGCATGGCGTGCCTCCCTCTTCCAAAACGCGGAAGCTTAGCGAGCACCCCAAGGGGCGGCAACGGAGCGCCTGCTGGCGCATTCGGCGAACTGACAGCAAGATCGCGCTTCCCATCCGCCTTTAAGGAACCCGCATGTCGCGCTCCCGCCCCTTGAGTCTCGTCACCGGCGCCTCCGCTGGCATCGGTGCCGCCTTTGCCCGGGAGCTCGCCGCGCGCGGTCACGATCTGGTGCTCACGGCCCGTCGCGCGGACCGCCTGGAGACCCTCGCCGCCGAGCTCGGCGCGAAACATGGCACCGTCACGACGGTCCTGCCGCTGGATCTGGCGGACCCCGACGCGCCGAGCCGACTCGCCGACGCTCTGATCGAGCGCGGTCTCGCGGTGGATTGGCTGATCAACAACGCCGGCTACGGCGTGCCAGGAACGTTCGAAGCAAACGATTGGCCGACCCACGCGGCCTTCATCCAGGTGCTGATGACCGCCCCGACCGAACTCGCGTGGCGGCTGCTTCCCGGCATGCGCGAACGCGGCTACGGACGCATCGTCAACGTAGCCTCGCTGGCCGGCCATGTACCGGGCACCGCGGGCCACACGCTCTACGGGGCCTCCAAGGCCTATCTCATCAAATTCTCCCAGTCGCTGGCACTGGAGAACCGCCACCTCGGCGTACATGTCTGCGCACTCTGTCCGGGCTTCACCTGGTCGGAATTCCACGACGTCACCGGCACTCGCGATCTTATGAACCAGATGCCACGTTTCATGTGGCAGTCGGCCGAGGAGGTCGTGCGCGAGGCGTGCGAAGCGGTCGACCGGGGGGACATCGTCCGCGTCACCGGGCGCGTCAATCGCTTCATCAAATCGCTGGTGAAACTGATGCCGGATCGCCTCGCTCTTTGGCTGTCGGCACGCGAGTCGCGGCGATACAGGCACGCCGCCTCGCATTGACCGGGCATCAACCGCCGATCAGGCGCGCGAGCAGGAATGCCGCTGCCGAAGCCAGGCCGCCGACCAGCATGGTCTGTACCGCGCCTCTGAACATGCCTATCCCGGTAAAACGGGCCTTTGCCGCGCCGAATACCCCCAGGGCGACCAGGGTGCAGATCACCGAAAGCGGCAGCGCCCTCGATAACTGGCTGACCAACATGTATGGAAGCAGCGGCACCAGGCCGCCCACCACGTAGGCGCCACCGATCGTCAGCGCGCTGCGCAAGGCCCGGCCCGGCTCAGGCTGCTCCAGGCCCAGTTCGAAACGCATCATGAAATCGACCCAATTGTCCGGGTGAGCGCGGAAATGGGCGAGGATGGGTGCGCACGCAGTCCGGTCCAAGCCATAGTGGGCGAAGATTTGGACCACTTCGTCCTCCTCGCGATGCGCGAGCTCGCGCACTTCGAAGTGTTCTCTGGCGCGCTCGGCACGGTAATGATCCGCATCGCCCCGGGCGGCCAGGTAACCGCCCAGGCCCATCGCGATCGCTCCCGCAGCGATTTCCGCCACGCCTGCGACCACCACCAGGCGACTGGCGGCGACGGCACCTGACAAGCCCGCCGCCAGCGCGAACGGTACCGTCAGGCCATCGGCCATGCCGATCACCAAGTCGCGGACCGTGTCGGAAGCGGTGAAGTGCTTTTCCGTATGCGGAGTCACGGGCATGGGGGGCGCTCCCTGGAAAGTGGCCGCCACTCTAGCGCCGCCGCCGCCCCTCCGGCGGCATAAGAAAGCGAATTACTGGCGTTTGCAGGTCAATGTATCGCCCAGGACGAAACGCCCGTCGCGCATGATCTGCCAGTCCACCCGCAGCGTGCCCTGCGGCTGGCGGACGTAGACGAACTTTTGAGCGGGCTGCACGTCCGGCGCAGACGTCCAAGTAAGCGTGTCGCCGTCCCAGCCGGATGCGCTGAATTGGCGTACGCCGCCCGAACCGTCCACTACAGAGGCACGGAACTGCAGGGTCTTGGCGTCGTATGCCCAGATTTCCAGCGCGCGGTAGCTCGACGGCGGCAGATCGTCATGGCGCTTGAGCACACCCGCGCCGCCCAGTTCGGACGCCAAGTGCATGGTCGAGGCAATGACCTTGCCACTGGCTGGAAATACCCCTTGGCATGCCCAACTACCGAGCAATGGGTCCATGGCGCGAATGGGCAGCGTGCGCTCGGCCGCCATGCAGGCGCCGCAGATCAAAAGCAGCGCAATAGGAGCCAAGGCGCGCATCGCGGCTTTCCAGAGGGAGGACTGCCGCGAAGGCTAGCGGACCGCCGGCCGGCGCGAACCGACCGGAAGTCATGGCGATGGCGTCAGATCAGCTTGATCTCGCGCAACCGCTGCTGCAGATACTCGTGCGAGGTGATCGAGGTGTCGTAACGGCTCGGGTTGTCCGGCGTCACACACTGCGGCAGCGGATCCAGCACCACGTCGGGATTCGGGTGCAGGAAGAACGGCACCGAGTAGCGCGGCTTGCGCGCATTCTCGTTCTGCGGATTCACCACGCGATGAGTGGTGGACGGATAAACGTGGTTGGTCAGACGCTGCAGCATGTCGCCGATGTTCACCACGATGGCATCGCCCTGCGTGGTGATCGGCAGCCACTCGCCCTCGCGGGTCAGCACCTCCAGGCCTTCGGCGCTGGCGCCGACCAGCAGGGTGATGAAGTTGATGTCTTCGTGGGCGCCTGCGCGCACGTTGGGAATATTGGCCTCGGTGATCGGCGGGTAATGGATCGGGCGCAGGATCGAATTGCCCTGGTCCGTCTTGTCTTCGAAGTAGTTCTCGGGCAGCCCGACGTGCAGCGCCAGCGCGCGCAGCACGCGCGTGCCGAGATCGTCGAGGGCCTCGTACAAGCCGTAGCCGTACTGCTTGAAGCTGGGCACTTCCTCCGGCCACAGATTCGGCGCCATGACATCGGCAAAGCGGGAGTCGCGCGAAATTTCCCGCCCGACATGCCAGAACTCCTTGAGGTCGGCATACTTGCTGTCCTTGGCGGTTTCCACCTTGAAGGGCGTGTAGCCGCGCGCGCCACCGGAGCCGGGCACGTGGTATTTCATCTTGGTTTCGGCGGGCAGCGCAAAGAACTGCTGGAACGCCTCGTAGGCGTTGTCGATCAGCTCGGCCGGAATGCCGTGGCCGCTGATACCGCAGAAACCGTACTCGCGATAGGCGGCACCGAGCTCCGCCACAAAGGCGTCGCGGTCGGTGTCGTAGCGGCGGATGTCGAGGGTGGGAACCCGTTTCGAGGTCGTCATGTGTCGTGATCCACAGGTAGGCGTGCGGTCGATTTATCGAACCCGCCACCGCAGGGGCGGGGCACGTCGGGCCAATCCTTGGCGACCTGGGCAGTAGACGGACCTTAGGAGGCCCTCTTCCGCTGGCTCACGAGCGTTCGGCGACGGATTTTACGACCTCCGCCAGCTTTTCCGCCATCCGCCTCACCTCGGCCTCGTCGGCCGCCTCCACGGTCACACGCACCAGCGGCTCGGTGCCGGAGGCGCGCAACACCACACGGCCGCGACCATGGAGGGCCGTCTCGGTCTCCGCCAGCGCCTGCTTGACCTCGTCGCTCTGCAACGACTCGCGCGCGCCCTGGGCACGCACGTTGATCATGATCTGGGGCATCTTGTGCAGCCCCTGACGGGCCTCGGCGAAATCGCGTCCGCCCAGAGCTTCCAGCACGGCGAGTGCCGAAACGATGCCATCGCCGGTCGTTGCGCGGTCCAGGCACAGGATGTGGCCGGAAGTCTCGCCGCCGAGCTCGCCCCCATGCTCCTTGAGCTTCTGCAGCACGTAGCGGTCGCCCACGTTCGCCCGGATGAGCTCGACATCCAACGCGCCGAGAGCCTGTTGCAACCCGTAGTTGCTCATCAGCGTCCCGACCACCGGGCCCTTCAGGCGCCCCTGGGCCTGCCAAGCGCGAGCCAAGACGAACAGCATGTCGTCGCCATCCGCCAGCACTCCGGCGCGATCCACCATCTGCACGCGATCGCCGTCGCCGTCGAAGGCGATGCCCAGATCCGCATGGTGTTCCAGCACGGCGAGCTGCAGCGCCTGCGGGTGCGTGGAGCCCACGCCGCGGTTGATATTGAAACCGTCGGGCCTATCGCCAATGGCTATCACCTCCGCACCCAGCTCGGCGAATACCTTGGGCGCCACCTGGTAGGTGGCCCCATTGGCGCAGTCCAGGACGATGCGCAAGCCGCGCAGGGTGAAATCTTCGTCGACCGTAGCCTTGCAGAACTCCGCATAGCGAGCCACCGCATCGTCCACGCGGCTGGCCTTGCCCAGGCGCTCCGAGGGTTCGGTGGTGAACTCCGCGTCCAGCTCCTGCTCGATCGCCAGTTCCAGTTCGTCCGAGAGCTTTTCGCCCGTCGCCGAGAAGAACTTGATGCCGTTGTCCTGGTGCGGGTTGTGCGAGGCGCTGATGACGATGCCCGCCTGCGCGCGCAGCGAGCGGGTCAGGAACGCCACTGCCGGCGTGGGCATCGGGCCGAGCAGGCCCACATCGACACCGGCCGCCACCAGCCCCGCTTCGAGCGCGGCCTCGAACATGTAACCGGATACCCGGGTGTCCTTGCCGATCAGCACCTTCGGCCGGCGTCCCTTGGTATCGCGCGCCAGCGCGACGCCTGCGGCGCGGCCGAGCCGCAGCATGAAATCCGCACTGATCGGCCATTGACCCACCGGACCGCGGATGCCGTCGGTGCCGAAGTACTTGCGTTCGCTCATAGGGGATCCTGTCGGCGCGCCCGCAGGCGCGGCTTTCGTGTTTATTCGTCGTCCGGCCAGCGCGGCGCGGCCGGCCGGTTTTCCCGGCGCACCGTAGGCTCCCCTGCAGCCACGGCTTGCCATACGGCCAAAGCGTCGACCGTAGCGACCACATCATGTACGCGCACCATACGTGCGCCACGTTGCGCGGCGATGAGCGCGGCGGCCACCGAGCCGGCCGCCCTTTGCGCGGACGCCTCGCGGCCGGTCAGCCGGCCGATCATCGACTTGCGCGACAGCCCCACGTAGCAGCCGCTACCGAGATTGCCGAAGCGATCGATCGCGCGCAGCAGGGCCAGATTGTGCTCCAGCGTCTTGCCGAAGCCGAAGCCCGGGTCGACCATCACTTGCCGCTTGTCGATGCCTGCCAGTTCGCACGCGAACAGGCGGTCGGTCAGGAAGCGATGGACCTCGCCCACGACATCGTCGTAGTGAGGCTCGGTCTGCATGCTGCGCGGCTCGCCCTGCATGTGCATCAGGCATAGCGCTACGCGCAATTCTGCGGCCGCCTCCAGCGCACCTTCGCGGCGCAGTGCATACACGTCGTTGATCATGCCTGCCCCGGCTGCGACCGCGGCACGCATCACCTCCGGTTTGGAGGTATCCACGGCGATCGGCAGAGACGTTCGCGCAGCGAGCTGTTCGATCACCGGAATCACCCGGCGCAGTTCCTCGTCCAGCGGCACGTCGTCGGCGCCGGGGCGGGTGGATTCGCCGCCTACGTCGAGCATGTCCGCGCCTTCTTCGGCCATGCGCAGGCCATGCTCGACGGCCGCATCGACGGTGGCGTGACTGCCGCCGTCGGAAAACGAATCGGGCGTGACGTTCAGGATGCCCACCACGCGCGGGCGATCCAGCACGAGGCGGCGACCTGCGCAGTCGAGCACGGGGGCGAAAAGATCGGCGGACATGATGGGCTCCTGGCTGGCACGCGCGAGCGGGACGTCAGCCCGCACCGCCGAGCGCACCCATGAACTGTCGGTAGTAGCGCAGTTCCTCGATGGAGTCGCGGATGTCCGACAGCGCGGTGTGCGCGGATTCCTTGCTGAAATTCTTGCAAATGGTTGGCGACCAGCGACGCGACAGCTCCTTGAGCGTGGACACGTCGAGATTGCGGTAGTGGAAATAGCGCTCCAGGCGCGACATCTGCCGGTGCATGAAGCGACGATCCTGGCAGATCGAGTTGCCGCACATCGGCGATTTGCCGGCCGGCACCCAGGCCTTGAGGAAATCGAGCGTCGCCTGTTCGGCGGCGGCGTGGTCGTCGGCGGACGCCAGTACCTGGTCCCACAGCCCCGACTTGCGATGCTGATTGCGGTTCCAGGCGTCCATCGCCTCCAGCCGGTCCACCTCGTGGCGGATGGCGAACACCGGCCCTTCGGCCAGGATGTTCAACTCCTTGTCGGTGACGATGGTGGCGATTTCCAGAATGGAATCGTTATCGGTATCCAGACCGGTCATTTCCAGGTCGATCCAGATCAGGTTCTCTTCGTTAGGTTGGCTCATGCTCCCTCCTGGTCGCGAATTCTAGCAGCAGGCGGCGCAAGGCCCGAACCCGGCGGAAGGCCTATCGGGACGCGGGGGCGCCGGCACGTGCGCCTGGTCGCATGAAGACCGCTCCACCATGCGATCATCTGCGCCATGCAGACCTTCTTCTGGCACGATTACGAGACCAGCGGCGCCGATCCCTGGCGCGACCGGCCCCTGCAGTTCGCGGGCATCCGCACCACCATGGAGCTGGAGATCGTCGGCGAGCCGGTCATGTTCTACGGCCGCCCGCCGCGCGAGATGCCCCCTCATCCCGACGCGTGCCTCATCACCGGCATCACGCCACAGCTGGCCGAGCGCGAAGGCCTCTCCGAAGCGGGATTCGCGGCCCGCGTGCACGAGCAGCTGGCGGCGCCGGGCACTTGTGGCGTGGGCTACAACTCGCTGCGTTTCGACGACGAATTCACGCGGCAGATGCTGTACCGCAACTTCTACGAGCCCTACGGCCGCGAATGGGAGAACGGCAACTCGCGCTGGGACCTGATCGATCTGGTCCGCATGTGCGCGGCGCTTCGTCCCGAGGGCATCGAGTGGCCCACGCGCGAAGACGGCAGCCTCAGCTTCAAACTGGAGCATCTCGCAGCTGCCAACCATCTGCGCCAGGAACGTGCGCATGATGCGCTTTCCGACGTCTACGCGCTGATCGATCTGGCCCGCCTCATCCGCGTGCGCCAGCCGCGGCTGTGGGAATGGCACTTCGCGCTGCGCCGCAAGCAGAAAGTGTTCGAGCTGCTGGACGTGGTGAACATGACGCCCGTGTTGCATGTCTCCTCACGCTATCCCTCCAGCCGGTTCTGCCTGGCCATCGTCGCGCCGATCGCGGCGCACCCCACGCGGCAAGGCGAAATCATCGTCTACGACCTCTCCGCCGATCCGGCCCCGTTGCTGGCACTGGACGAGGAAGAGATCGCCGACCGCGTCTTCACCGCTCGGGCCGACCTGCCCGAAGGGGTCGAGCGCATTCCCCTGCGCACCGTGCGCGCCAATCGTTCGCCCGCGCTGGCGCCGCTGTCGGTGCTCAAGGGGACGGATACCGCGCGCCTCCGACTGGACGTCGAACAATGCCTCGCCCATCGCGATGCGCTGGCGGCGATCGACGGCCTGGCCGAAAAGCTGCGCCGCGTGTTCCAGCGTGCGGCCGACCTTCCTCCGCCAGCCGATCCGGAACTGGCGCTCTACGGCGGCTTCCTGCCCGACGCCGACAAGCGCCTGCTTGCCGACGTGCGCGCCACTCCGCCCGAACAACTGGGCACGCGCGCCTTTCCCTTTCGGGACGCGCGTTACCCTGACCTGCTTTTCCGCTACCGCGCCCGCAACTGGCCGGAGACGCTGTCCACCGAGGAACGCGAGCGCTGGGATGCATTCCGCCGCGACCGTCTCCTCAAGCCCACGGCGCTGACGGCGCTCACCTTGGCCGACTACTTCGCCCGCATCGCTCAATTGCGTGCGGAGCACGGCGACCACGCTGACAAGCTGGCTCTGCTCGACCAACTGCAAGTCTGGGGCGAGCAGCTCGCCGCCGACCTTGCTCCCCTGCCCGCCTGACCTTCCACGATTCCATGGCCGACGCTTACTTCACTCCTGCCACATTCCGCTTCCTCCGCGCGCTGGAGCGCAACAACAACCGCGAATGGTTTCTGGCGCACAAGCCCGAATACGAACGGGACGTACGCGATCCGTTCCTGCAGCTCATCGCGGACATGCAGGCGCCGCTGACGAAGATCAGCTCCCATTACCGCGCCGATGCGCGCAAGAACGGCGGCTCGCTGTTCCGCATTCACCGCGACACGCGATTCTCCAACGACAAGCTGCCGTACAAGCCATGGCAGGGTGCGCGTTTCTTCCACGAACGCCGGCATGAAATACCGGCGCCTTCGTTCTACGTGCATATCCAGCCCGGCGACTGCTTCGCCGGTGGCGGTATGTGGCATCCCGAATCGGACGCGCTCAAGCGCATCCGCGCCTTCCTCGCCGACAACCCCGCAGCCTGGAAGCGTGCCACGCAAAGCAAGACCTTCCGCGAGCATTTCGCGTTCTGGGGCGAGACGCTCACGCGGCCGCCACGCGGCTTCGATCCCGCGCACGAATTGATCGAGGACATCAAACGCAAGGACTTCGCCGCCGGCGAGGGCTTCGACGAAAAACTGGCCTGCTCGGCCGAACTGCGCCCCTGGCTGGTGGAAACCTACAAGCGCCTGGGGCCGATGATCGATTACCTCTGCGCCACCCAGGAATTGGATTTCTGATCCGCCATCGGAGTCGGGCACGGCAAAGCCGGGCCCGACTCCGGATACGGCATCACTGCTCGTGGAAGGCGGGCCGCGTCGTCAACAGGTACAACGAGCACAACACGCCCACTACCGCGGTGATCGCCACGTAGTGCGCCGGTGCCATCGGTCCTATCCTGGCGGCCAGGTAAGCGATCAGCGGCGGCGTGATCGCACCGAAGATCGCATAGGCGATGTTGTAGGAGAACGATAGGCCGGAAAAGCGCACGGCCGGGGGAAACGCCGCCACCATCACGGCCGGCACCACCCCCACCACGCCTACGCAGAGCCCGGCCAGCGCGTACAGCGCCATGAAGTGGCCGGCACCCTGCTGCAGGTCGCGATACAGCAGATACGTGCTGACCAGCAGGGCCAGCGATCCGACCAGCAGCGAGCGCCCTCGGCCGAAGCGGTCCACCGCCAGCCCGCCCAGGATGCAGCCGATGCACAGCATGAGAGCGGCCAGGCTGTTGCCGTGGAATGCCGCCGATTGCGGTAGATGGAAGCTGCTCTGCACCAGGGTCGGCGTCATGAGGATCACGACCACGATCGCGGCGGTCAGCATCCAGGTCACCGACATGCTCAGCAGTACGCCGTCCATGTGGCCGGTCACCGCGCGTTTGAGCGGAAGCTCCCGTGCCAGTTCCTTGCGCTCGCGCAAAGCGGCGAACACCGGCGTCTCGCTGAGCCAGCGGCGCAGCCACACGGCGAAGAACCCGAACACGCCGCCGATCACGAATGGAATGCGCCAGCCGTAGGCCAGCACCTTATCCTGACCCATGCCGGCGATACCCGCGGCGACCAGCGAGCCGATGAGGATGCCGGCGGTGAGTCCCGAGGTGAGGCTGGCACAGGCGAAACCCACGCGGCCGGGGGGCGCATGCTCGGCCACGAAGACCCAGGCGCCCGGTACTTCCCCGCCGATCGCCACGCCCTGGACCACCCGCAGCAGCAGCAACAGAATCGGCGCCATTACGCCCAACTGGTCATACGTCGGCAGAAGGCCGATGCACAACGTCGGCAGAGCCATCAGGAAGACGCTCAGCGTGAACATCCGCTTGCGTCCCGTCCGGTCGCCGAAATGCGCCATCACGATGCCGCCGAGCGGACGGGCCAGATAGCCGGCGGCGAAAATGCCGTACACCTGCACCTGCGCCAGCCACTCCGGCATCCCGCCCGGAAAGAACAGCTGGCCCAGCGTCTTGGTGAAGAACACGAACACGACGAAGTCGTAGAACTCCAGCGCCCCGCCCAGCGCGGCGAGCGCCAGTGTGCGCAGATCGTTGCGGGTGAGCGGAGAGGCGGGCGTATCCAGCGAAGGAACGGACGGAGCGGCTTGCGTCATCGTCGGGCGCGGGGACGTCAGGGAAAGGTCGGCGGACCATAGCACCGCGGCGGTCCGAATGCTGCCGCCCGTTTTGGAAGATTGCGATGTTCCAACGCTCCAGCCGTTTGCTAGGCTAGCGCCCGCACCGGACAGGACGCCCGGGGCTGTAGGGGCAACAGGCACTTTTCGACTTTCCCTTCCCGCCTTCGCAAGGAGACCTGCTCATGAGCATTGGCAAGCGCTTGACCGCCGAATTCTTCGGCACCTTCTGGCTCGTATTCGGTGGCTGCGGCAGCGCCGTCCTGGCCGCGGCCTATCCGGAACTCGGCATCGGCTTCGCGGGCGTGGCGCTCGCCTTCGGCCTCACGGTCGTGACCATGGCCTACGCCGTGGGCCACATTTCCGGTGGCCATTTCAATCCCGCCGTCACCGTGGGCCTGTGCGCCGGCGGACGGTTCCCGGCCAAGGACGTGCTGCCCTACGTCGTCGCACAGGTGATCGGCGCCATCGCCGCCGGTGGCGTGCTGTACGTCATCGCCAGCGGCAAGGTGGGCTTCGACGCCAGCGCGGGCTTCGCTTCCAACGGCTATGGCGATCACTCCCCGAACGGCTACTCGCTCCACGCGGCCATCGTCGCCGAGCTGGTGCTCACCGCGTTCTTCCTGCTGGTGATCCACGGGTCGACCGACAAGCGCGCCCCGGCCGGGTTCGGCCCGCTGGCCATCGGCCTGGCGCTCACCCTGATCCACCTGATCAGCATTCCGGTGACCAATACCTCGGTGAATCCGGCCCGCAGCACGGGCGTGGCCATCTTCCAGGGCAGCTGGGCAGTGCAGCAGCTGTGGGTGTTCTGGCTGGTGCCGCTGATCGGCGGCGCGATCGGCGGGCTGATCTACCGCCACCTGCTGGAAAGCAAGGACTGACCTCCAGCGTGACGAAGGCCGGGCGTCGGGCATCGGGCATCGGGAAGATGCTCCGGCGCCCGGCCTTCTTGCTCGCATAGTCAGCTGGTGCGGCGGAACATCATGCCGACGCCGAGGGCGATCAGCGCCAACGGCCACCAGGTAGCGAACAACTGGCCCAGCCTCAGATCGAATCCGAGGTTGCGCAACAGGAACAGCACGCCGATCACGATAAGGATCACGCCGGGTACGCTGGGTTTCATCGAAGCCTCGCGGTGGTAAGCACGGCGGCCACTCTGCGGGCGCACCGCTGGCGAGTCAATCGGCCAGCGGCCCCTCATTCACGCAATCACGGGATTGGGCCCCCACAACGCCCCCAGCCGCGCCGCTCAAGCCTCGGCGAACGGAAACGCCAACACGTCGGCGATCGCATCCGTACCGGCCACGCACATCAGCAACCGCTCCATGCCCAGCGCCACGCCCGCGCAATCGGGCATCGCGTCCAGCACCGCCAGCAAGTGTTCGTCCATCGGAACTTCGCGTAGGCCGCGCTCGCGCCTCATCGCGTTGTCGCGTTCGAAGCGTCGGCGCTGCTCCGCGCCGTCGTTCAATTCGTGATAACCATTGGCCAGCTCGTAGCGCCCCAGGAACAGCTCAAAGCGCTCGGCCATCGGCGGATCGCCCGGCCGGATCTTCGCCAGCGCGCATTGGCTGGCCGGATAGTCATGCACCACCGTAATCCGATCGCGCGGAAAGGCCGGTTGCAATTTGTGGGTAATCAGCAGGTCCAGCCAATCGTCGCGCCCTAATCCGTCCGGACCGATGCCGTATTCCGCCAGCGGCCCGCGAAGTTCGTCGATCGGCGCGTGGATGGGATCCAGGCCCAGTTCGTCCAGGAACAGCTGGCGATAGCTTTCGACCACCACCTCCGCACGCCGGCCGACCAGGGCCAGCGCAGCCTCCACCAGGGCGATGGTCTCTTCCATGAGGTGCCGATGATCCCAGCCCACGCGGTACCACTCCAGCATGGTGAATTCGGGATTGTGGCGGCCGCCCGCCTCGCCGTTGCGGAAGACGCGCCCGAGCTCATAGCAGTCGCCGACCCCCGCGGCCAGCAGGCGCTTGAGCGGATACTCCGGCGAGGTTCGCAACCAGCGCTCGCGCGCACCCGCGTCGACGTGCCCACTGAAAGCCGCCGTGAAGCTCTCGATGTTCGGGTCGGTATTGCCGGCCGCCGAGAGGATGGGCGTCTCCACCTCGAGTACGCCGCGCTCTGCGAAGAACTGGCGTACCAGCGCATTGAGCCGGGCGCGCAGCTGCAGCGACGAACGGTCGCGCGGCAGCGGCACCACGCGCGGCGTTTCCGGTGCCGTCATGCGCCGCCCTCGAGTTCGGCCAGCAATGCCAGCAGCCGGGCCTCGTCCCACACGTCCACGCCAAGCTCCTGTGCCTTGTCCAGCTTCGATCCCGCGGCTTCGCCGGCGACCACGAAGCTGGTTTTCTTGGAAACCGAACCCGATACCTTCGCGCCCAACGCTTCCAGCCGCTCCTTCGCCTCGTCGCGGGTCAGCGACGAAAGCGTGCCGGTGAGCACCACGGTC
>JBCNOA010000470.1:0-2516 GCA_039594095.1 Dyella sp. | reverse complement strand
CGCTGCGTCCACCGGCGCGTGCTCTTTCCCACTGGCATCTTGCCCTGGCGTTGGCCGCGGGTGCGATCTCCGGCGTGGTGCGCTCCAAGACCGGGCGTGTGCTTGTCGTCAAGGGGGACACCCACAAGGACAAGACGCTCCAGCGGGAATTCACCGAACGCGACGATGGCTCCATCGCCGAGACCCGCATCTTCACCGACAAGTTCGTTCCCGTCATCCGCGCGTGGGACATGACGCCTGGCTCCCCAACTCGGGGCGAGGTGTTGACCATTCGCTGACCTCTTTCCACCGCCGACGGTTCGGCGTTTCTTCTCCCACCACGGGGCATGCCATTGCCCCTGTGGGGGTGGTGCATGCCCCATTTTTCTTCGGAGCATCACTATGTCCCTCGATCTTGAATCTACTGCCGCAGAAGCCACTCCCGTGCAGGGTGAACTGCTCGACGCGGCACCTTCTCCTCTGACCCTGAGCCTTCAGGATTTCGTCGGTGAGTTCGGCGACGAATTGCTGGACTCTCTCAATCGGGCTAACCCGCCGGTCTATACCGGCCAGCCACAGGCGCACCGCCAGCTCATCGTCGCCAGCCTCAAACGCAAGCTGTTTGAGGCCCAGGCCGAAGTCGTCTATGCCGCCGCCGAGCTGCTGGTCGATCGTGGCGAACGCGCCGCGATCGTTAATGGCGAGATGGGGTGCGGCAAGACGACCGTCGGCATCGCCACGGCCGCCGTCCTCAACGCCGAAGGCTACCGCCGCACCCTGGTGCTTTCGCCGCCACACCTGGTTTACAAGTGGCGACGCGAGATCCAGGAGACGGTGACGGGCGCCAAGGTCTGGGTCCTCAATGGTCCGGATACCCTCGTCAAACTTATCAGGCTGCGCGAGCAGTTGGGTGTGCAGCCCACGGGTCAGGAGTTCTTCGTCCTGGGCCGCGTGAGGATGCGGATGGGGTTCCATTGGAAGCCTGTCTTCACCCGGCGGCGCACCCGCCACGGAGACGTGGCGGCCTGCCCGGACTGCGGCACTGTCATCACCGACCTTGACGGCGAGCCGGTCAACCCGATCGCACTCGAAGCCGAGGAGTACCGCAGGAAGTGCAGCCATTGCGCCGCGCCCTTGTGGACGCTGATCCGTCCGAGAAGCCTGTCCGGCAGTGACCAGTCCTCGGCTGTCCTCAAAGCCTTGAAGCGCATCCCGACCATCGGGGAAGTCACCGCGCAGAGGCTGATGCAGAAGTTCGGTGATGGCTTCCTGGCCTCGATGCTGGGCGACAACATCCATGAGTTCATCAACCTCATGGATGGCAGCGGCGAGCTGGTGTTTTCCGACCGTCAGGCCACGCGCATGGAACGTGCGATGGCCAACATGGAGTTCGGCTTCGGCGAGGGCGGCTACCAGCCGTCCGAGTTCATCAAGCGCTACCTACCGCAAGGCACGTTCGACCTGCTCATCGCCGACGAGGCACACGAGTACAAGAACGGCGGAAGCGCCCAGGGCCAGGCCATGGGCGTGTTGGCGGCGAAGGCTCGCAAGACCTTGCTGCTGACCGGCACGCTGATGGGCGGCTACGGCGACGACCTGTTCTACCTGCTGTTCCGAGCCCTACCCGGGCGAATGATCGAAGACGGCTACCGCCCGACCACGAGCGGCAGCATGACCTCGGCCTCGATGGCGTTCATGCGCGATCACGGTGTCCTCAAGGACATCTATTCCGAGAGCACTGGCACGGCGCACAAGACCGCGAAAGGCACGAAAGTCAGTGTCAGAACGGTCAAGGCTCCGGGCTTCGGCCCCAAGGGCGTGTTGCGTTGCATCCTGCCGTTCACGATCTTTCTCAAGCTCAAGGACATCGGCGGCAACGTCCTGCCGCCGTATGACGAGGAGTTCCGTGAAGTCGCGATGGACACGGCGCAAGCCGCGGCCTACCGCGATCTGGCGGGTCGGCTCACCGCGGAGCTGAAACAGGCTCTGGCGCGACGCGATACGACCTTGCTGGGCGTGGTCCTCAACGTGCTGCTGGCCTGGCCGGATTGCTGCTTCCGGTCGGAGACCGTGGTGCATCCGCGCACGCGCAACACCTTGGCGTTCGTCCCGGCTCAGTTCTCTGAGTTCGAGCTGACGCCGAAAGAGCGCGAGCTGATCGACGTCTGCAAAGAGGAGAAGGCGCAGGGCCGCAAGGTTCTGGCCTATACGGTCTATACCGGCACGCGCGACACCACGTCGCGCCTGAAGGTGCTGCTGGAGCAGGAAGGCTTCAAAGTGGCGGTACTGCGCGCAAGCGTGGATGCCAGCCGCCGCGAGGACTGGATCGCCGAGCAGTTGGACCGTGGCATCGACGTGCTCATCACCAACCCCGAACTCGTCAAGACGGGGCTGGATCTGTTGGAGTTCCCGACGATCGTGTTCATGCAGTCGGGCTACAACGTGTACTCGCTCCAACAGGCGGCACGCCGCTCCTGGCGCATCGGGCAGAAGCACCCCGTGCGCGTGATCTATCTCGGCTACGCCGGTTCCTCGCA
>JBCNOA010000047.1:0-21696 GCA_039594095.1 Dyella sp. | reverse complement strand
CCGGCGGCCGCTGTGCCAGCAGTACGCGTCCCTCGGCGTCCATGAGGACGCCGGCCATCACGTGGATGACTGCGCTGTTCGCCGAAGCGCTCAAGCGCTGCGGATGTATTCGACCATGTCGAAGTCGTAGGCGTGGTCAGCGTCTTTCTTGTGGTGGACGCGGTTGACTTCGGTCCAGTCGCTGAAATGCACGCCCGGGAAAAACGTGTCGGCGCCGTCCACGGCCGCGTTCACCCAGGTCAGATACAGGCGGCGCGCCTTGGGAAGCGCTTCGGCGTAGACCTCGCCTCCACCGATAACCATCAATCCGGTGCCGTCCGCTCGGGCCACGCCTTCGTCCAGCGAACGCACGGTGACTTGCCCCGGAAACGGCGCCTCATGCTTGCGCGTGAGCACCAGGTTGGTCCGGCCCGGCAGCGCACGACCCACGGATACCGCGGTGTTGTAGCCCATCAGCACGAATTTGCCGAGCGTCAGCTCCTTGAACCAGCGCAGGTCGTCCGGCAGATGCCAGGGCAGCTGGCCCTTGCGGCCGATGGCGAAGTTCTCGTCGAGCGCGGCGATCAGCGAAATGGCCATGAAGACTCCAGATGAACTAAAGGGCTAACCCGTGGGAACGCGCAGGCGGCCATGCCCGCGCGTGCTAGCCGCGCATTCTACTCACGATCGTGCTCCCGGCGTCGTCCGCGCCCGTTGCCTGGTTCAGACCGCCACGGGCGCCTTGATGGCCGGATGGGGGGTGTAGCCCTCGATGGCGATGTCCTCGAAGCGGAACGCCTCGAGCGTGCGGACATCCGGATTCAGCCGCAGGGTCGGCAGCGGTCGCGGGTCGCGGGTGAGCTGCAGCCGGGCCTGCTCGACGTGATTGCTGTACAGGTGCGCATCGCCCAGCGTGTGCACGAAATCGCCCACGCCCAGGCCGCAGACCTGGGCCACCATGTGGGTCAGCAAGGCGTAGCTGGCGATGTTGAACGGCACGCCCAGGAAAATGTCGCCCGACCGCTGATAGAGCTGGCAACTCAGCCGCCCCTCGGCGACGTAGAACTGGAACATCGTGTGGCAGGGCATGAGCGCCATCTTCGGCAATTCGCCCACGTTCCACGCGCTCACGATCAGGCGCCGCGAATCGGGGTTGCGGCGAATCTCCTCGACCACCCAGCGGATCTGATCCACGGTGCGGCCGTCGGCAGTACGCCAGGCGCGCCACTGTTCGCCGTAGACCGGGCCCAGATCGCCATTGGCGTCGGCCCACTCGTCCCAGATGCTGACGCCGTGCTCCTTGAGATAAGCGATGTTGGTATCGCCGCGCAGGAACCAGATCAGCTCGTGGACGATCGACTTCAGATGCAGCTTCTTGGTCGTGACCAGCGGGAAGCCTTCGCGCAGGTCGAAGCGCATCTGCCAGCCGAACACGCTGCGCGTGCCGGTGCCGGTGCGATCCGACTTGATCGTGCCGTGTTCCAGCACATGGCGCAGCAGGTCGAGATAAGGACGCATCGCTTCACTCCTTCGCCGGCATCGCCACCGTATACGGACGCAGCGTGGGTGCCTTGCGTGACATCAACAGCAGCACCAGGCCCACAGCGATCAACGGCAGCGAGAGGATCTGCCCCATGGTCAGCCAGCCGAATGCCAGGTAGCCCAATTGCGGATCCGGCAGGCGGACGAATTCCACCGCGAAACGGAAGCAACCGTACATCAGCGCGAACAGGCCCGAGATCAGATAGCGCGGCCGCGGATTCATCGAAACCAGCCACAGCACGGTGAACATCACCACGCCCTCCAGCAGCATCTCGTACAGCTGCGAAGGATGGCGCGGCAGACGGTCCGGAGCATTGGGGAAGATCATCGCCCACGGCACGTCGCCGGGCTTGCCCCACAGCTCGCCGTTGATGAAATTGCCCAGCCGTCCCAGGCCCAGGCCGATCGGCACCAGCGGGGCCACGAAGTCCACCGTGTCGAAGAAGGCCAGTTGGTGCCGCCGCGACCACCACAGGCCCGCGGTGAGCACGCCCAGCAGCCCACCGTGGAAACTCATACCGCCATCCCACACGCGGAACAACGCGACGGGATCGGTCAATATCCAGTGAATGTCGGTGTAGAACAGCATGTAGCCCACACGCCCGCCGACGATCACGCCCATCATCACGTAGAACGCCAGGTCGCCCAGCGCGTCGCGCGACACCGGCAGGCGTCCGCGGCGCCGGCGGTATTCGGCCAGGAGCCAGGCGCCGAGAAAGCCGCCCAGGTACATCAGGCCGTACCAGTGGATCGCGACGGGGCCCAGGCGGAAGGCTACGGGGTCGATGGCAACGGTGTAAGGCAGCGTCATGGGCACGATCGGAAGGCGGTCAAAGCGCAAGTGTACAGAGACCGGGACCGCACCCGACAGGAGCCGTCGCCGGCCGGCCTTGCTTGGCTATACTCGCCGCCGAACGCGTTCGCGGACCTGGGGAGGCCTCCGCGACCATGCCGGCGGGAAAACGGCGTGCGTCCACACGTTCGGCACGGTGGGGGCGTGCTCCCGGCCACCGTGCGATCGGGCAAGGGAGCCTTCAACAGGGGGAGAAAACGCATGTCGCTTCGTCTTGCGCGGACCGCGCTGTCCGTGCTCTGCACGCTTATGCCCGTCGCCGCCGGCGCCGCGGATCGGATTCCGGTGGAAGATTTCGCGCGGCATCCGCAGATCTCCATGCCGCGGCTCTCGCCCGATGGCAAATACGTCGCGGTTCGCCTCGATACGGATGACGGCGACAACCATGCGCTGGTCGTCTACCAGGTCAGCGATATGAGCAAGCCGCTCAGCATGCTCCGCATGCCCAAGTACGAGCTGCCCGTGCAGATCGTATGGGTCAGCCCGACGCGTCTGGTTATCGAGAAAGGCAAGCAGTTCGGCTCCATCGACAAGCCCTTCTCCACCGGCGAGATCATCGCGACCGACCTGGACGGCAAACACCAGGACTATCTCTTCGGCTTCGAAAACCAGTACGGCAGCCGCTCGGCCACCCGCGGATCCGATCGCGGCTGGGGTTCTATCGATGGCATGCCCGAGCGCGCGAACGGCCATTTTTTCATGGGTGCGCAAACCTGGGGCGTGGACAATCACAGCGCGCTTTACGACGTGAACGCGCAGAAGAACACCCGCCAGCTGATCGGCGACATAGGCATGGGCGGCATGACGTTCATGACTGGTGCGGACGGGCTGGCGCATTTCGCCTACGGCCGCGACGACGATTATCATTTCGTCGTTTTCCGGCGCGAGAACAATGCCTGGACCAAGCTGGGCGTGCAGAGCACGGGAGCCAGCTTCGCCCCGATCGGCTTCGCCCCGGACCACCAGCGCATCTACGCCAGCTACAGCGCGGACGGCGGTCCCAATCTGCTGGTCGAGCAGGACGAAAATGGCGGCAATCGGCGCGAGCTGGCCAAAGACGCCTTCGGCAGCATTGGCCAGCTCCAGTGGACACCTCTGCCCAACCAGCCCTTCGCGGCCAGCACGCTGACTGGCATGCCCAAGCCCATCTACATCGATCCGAACCTGCCGGCCGCCAAGCTCCACATGGCTTTGAGCCTGAAGTTCCCTGGCTCGTTCGTGGACTTCATCAATTACAGCGAGGATGGCAGCCAGTTGCTGTTTGCCGTCAGGAGCGACCGCGACCCCGGGTCCTATTTCCTGATCGACACGCAGACCTTCAAGGTGCGCAAGCTTTTCGAAGCGGCGCCGTGGATCGACCCCGCCAAGATGGCCGAACGCCGCCCCCTGCGCTTCAAGGCGAGCGACGGCACGGAGCTGGAAGCGATCCTGACTCTCCCCAAGGGAGCCGGCGAGGCCAACCTGCCCATGGTGCTGATGCCTCATGGCGGCCCGCATGACGTGCAGGACACCTGGTTCTTCGACGACAGCGCGCAGTTCCTCGCCAACCGCGGCTACCTGGTGCTGCAGGTGAATTACCGCGGGTCCGGCGGGCGCGGTGCCAACTTCAAGGAAGCCGGCTATCTGAAGTGGGGCACCCGCATACAGCAGGACCTGATCGATGGCGTGAAATGGGCCATCGCCGAGCACTACGCCGATCCATCGCGGATCTGCGTCTTCGGTGGGAGCTTCGGCGGGTACTCGGCCATGATGACGGTGGTCCGCGCGCAGGGCATGTTCAAGTGCGCCGTCGGCTACGCGGGCATCTACGACCTGGACATGATGTACAACAAGGGCGACATCGCCTCCAACAAGCGCGGCCGCGGCTATCTGCGCATGGTCATCGGCAAGGACGACGCCGACCTCGCGGCCAACTCGCCAGCCAAACTGGCGGACAAGATCGATGTGCCGGTCCTGCTCGTCCACGGCGAGGACGATCAGCGCGCGCCCTTCGCCCAAGCCAAGACCATGCGCGCCGCGCTCGAGGCCGCCCACAAGCCCTATCAATGGCTGTCCAAACCCGGAGAGGGCCACGGCTTCTACACCGAGAAGAACAACATCGAGTTCTACAACACTCTGCAAGCCTTCCTCGACAAGTACATCGGCCCCAAGACCGACGTCGCTGCCAACTAGCTGTCGCACAACGGACGAGAATGGCTTGGGAAAGGGCGCTACGGCGCCCTTTCCTCATCTTGGTTGGCGATCAAAGCGAATGTCGGCAACTACTTACGTGAACAAACCTGACACGACAGCAAGGTTGCACGAAGCTGTCACCATGTTTTAACTTCGACCTTACATCGCCCGCTCCCCGGCTTCGGCGATGCCGAGGCACGTCCACTCCCCCAGTGGGACGCGCCATTCCAGATATCCAGATGACCAGCGGTAAACAGCTGGCAGCTGGCTATTTTTGTTCGGAGTTTTCATAACAATGAAGCAAAAGACACTGCTGGCTACCGCCATCACCGCAGCGCTCCTGCTGCACTCGTGGTCGGTCGCGGCGCAGGAAGCCGCACCCGCCGCCGACCAGTCCAAGGCCAAGAGCCTGGACACCATCACGGTCACCGGCTCCCGCATCCGCAGCGTGGACGTCGAGACCTCGCAGCCGGTCTTCACCATGGACCGCCAGGCGATCCAGGCGACCGGCCTGACCAACGTCAACGACATCCTCGCCCGCATGCCCTCCGCCGGCACGCCGGACATCACTCCGCAGGACACCCTGTCGTCGGGCGCCGACGTCGGCGGCCGCTACGTCAACATCCGCAATCTCGGCTCGCAGCGCACCCTGGTGCTGGTCAACGGTCGCCGCTGGAGCTCCAGCCTGAGCGGCCTGACCGACCTGTCGACCATCCCAGTCGCCATGATCGACCGCATCGAAGTGCTGAAGGACGGCGCATCTTCGGTCTACGGCGCCGACGCCATCGGCGGCGTGGTGAACATCATCACCCGCGACCGCTTCGAAGGTTCCGAGGTCAACGCCTACTACGGCCAGAACGAGAAGGGCGACGGCCAGCAGAAGAACATCGACTTCACCTGGGGCCACAGCACCGAGAAGAACTCGCTGATCCTCGGCGCGTCCTACCAGGACACCAAGCCGATGTGGAACCGCGACCGCGCCGAAACGCGCTACGCCAACGGCCCGCGCCACATCGAGGACAGCCTCGGCGGCGGCCCGTGGGGCCGCATCACCGATCCGCGTGCCGAAGGCACGGCAGGCGCCGGCAACTATGTCGACGGCAAGTGGGTGCCGAACACCTACATCCTCAACCGTGGCGGCAACCCGGCCAACTTCGGCGACTACCACCCGTTCACCGGCGACCCGAGCGACCTGTACAACACGCAGGCCGACATGACGTTCCGCGCCGGCACCAAGCTGAAGAACCTGTTCGTGCAGGACCGCTACAAGCTCACCGATAACGTGACGCTGCGCGGTTCGGCCAGCTACAGCGTGCGCGACACCTCCAGCCAGCTGTCGGGTTACCCGCTGCAGTCCGGCAATACCGGCCTGTACATCGACCCGAACAACGCCTACAACCCGTTCCCCGGCGAGAAGACCGAGTTCTACCGCCGCACGGTCGAAATGCCGCGCGTGACCTGGGCCAAGTCCAAGCTCGCCCATGTCGACGTCGGTGCCGAGGGCTTCTTCAACTTCCTCGGCCACGAGTGGAACTGGGACGCGACCTACACCTACGCGAAGACCAAGATCCGCCAGGTCTCCGACGGCAACTTCTATCTGCCCAACGCGCAGAAGGCCCTGGGTCCGACCACGATGGTCGACGGCCAGGTCGCCTGCGCCGACGTCGCCGATCGCGCCGCCGGCTGCGTGCCGTGGAACGTCCTCGCCGGTCCGGGCGGCACGCCCGCCTCGGTGTGGAACTACATCAACCACATCGGCACCGCCCGCCAGACCAGCCAGACGGACGACTTCAGCGCCAACCTCACCGGCGGCCTGTTCGACCTGCCGGCCGGCACGGTCAGCATCGCCGGCGGCATCGAGCACCGCCGCGAGAAGGGCAGCTTCCGTCCCGACGCGCTGGACTCGGCCGGTGTGACCACCAACCTGGCCAGCGACCCGACCAGCGGCAGCTACATCGTCAACGAGGCCTACCTCGAGCTCGACGTGCCGCTGCTGCGCGACCTGCCGGGTGCGCAGGAGCTGGGCGTGAACGTCGCCAGCCGCTACTCGCACTACAGCAACTTCGGCAGCACCACCAACAACAAGTACAGCTTCCGCTGGCGTCCGTTCGAGGACCTGCTGGTCCGCGGCACCTATGCCGAAGGCTTCCGCGCGCCGACGATCGACGATCTGTACGCCGGCAGCGGCCAGAGCTTCGAAACCTTCCTGGATCCGTGCGATTCCGCCTACGGCGCCGCCGCCGGCAACGCCACCGTGGCGGCCCGCTGCGCCGCCGCCGGCGTCCCAGCGAACTATCGCCAGATCGACAACGGCACCGGCCAGCCCATCGCCAACAACACGGGCGGCCAGACTCCGACGCCGTTCCTCTCCGGCTCTAACGCCAACCTGAAGCCGGAGCAGTCGATCACCCGTACGATCGGCCTGGTGTACAGCCCGCACTACGTGTCCGGCCTGGACTTCACCGTGGATTACTACAACATCTACGTGAAGAACATCATCACCTCGGTCACCGCGTCGAGCATCCTGAACTACTGCTACGTGCAGAACGATCCGTCGTTCTGCGGCCGCTTCACCCGCGGCGCCGGCGGCGTGATCACCGATCTCAACGAAAGCCTGTCGAACCTCGGCACGCTCAAGACCGAAGGCTACGACGTCGGCATCCACTACCGTCTGCCGCAGACCAGCTTCGGCACCTTCCGCATCGCTTCGGACAGCACCTACCTGACCAAGTACGAGACGGTCAGCGGTCCGGGCGCCGTGCCGGTCAATGCGGTCGGCTTCATGACCAACGGCTCGGGCAACCTCAATGGCGGCACCATCGGCCTGTACCGCCTGCGTTCCAACCTGCAGCTGGATTGGGACTACAAGGAGTTCGGCGCGAGCTGGACCGTGCGTTACTTCTCCGGCCTGAAGGACAGCTGCTACACCGCGACCGTCGAGTGCAACATGCCCAACTACGTGACTCCGGGCCTCGTCGGCATCGGCGTCAGCCGCAAGGGCTCGGTGGCCTTCAACGATGCGCAGTTCCGCTACACGGCTCCGTGGAAGGGCGTGTTCACCGTCGGCGTGAACAACATCTTCAACAAGAAGGGCCCGTACTACTACAACGTGACCAACTCCGGCAACGGCAGCCCGCCGTACAACCCGGCGTTCGACATCGACCGTTACTTCTACGTGTCGTACAACCAGAAGTTCTAAGCTCGCCAGAGCCTGGATTTCTGATGGGGCGGGCCTTCGGGCCCGCCCTTTTTTCTTGGGGCGGCGCCGCAACCGTGCATGGACACCCTCCGCGCCGCGGGCTAAGGCTTATGCGGCGCGTGCCTTCAGAGCAGCACCGGCCGATCGGGCAATTCGTCCGGACGGGCCTTGTCGTTGCCGGGAAAATGTCGCTGCAGCAGTTCGTGCGCCGCGGCGATACCGCTCAGGCTGCCCCCGCGCCAGTCGTCGCGCGCGAAGCATTCGCGCATGCGCGCACAGACCGCATCCCATTCCGCCTGCGGCACGGCCGCCGCGATGCCGCGATCCGCGACGATCTCGATGCGGTGTTCCGCCATCAGCACGTAGAACAGCACGCCACTGTTGTGCTCCGTATCCCACACGCGCAGTTGAGCGAATACCTGCTCCGCACGCCGGTGCGCGTCGAAGCCTTCCAGCACGTCCCAGGGCGAGAGCCGGGACTCGACCGCGAAGCACACTTCGCCCTTGTGCAGGCGTTCGCCTTCGGCGATCGCACGCGTCATGTCGTCGAGCAGCGCCGGTGGAAAAGCGCGACGCATCCGAAACCAGCCGCCGAACAGATTCGCAAAGAAGCGTTGACCACGTCCCATGTCACCAGCTCCCCGACGATCCGCCGCCGCCGAAACTGCCGCCGCCTCCGCTGAAGCCGCCGCCGCCGAAACTTCCGCCCCCACCGCTGCCGCCGAAGCCTCCACCACCGCCCCAGCCGCCAAAGCCTCCCCAGCCGCCGCCGCCGATGGAACGGCCCGCTCCTGCAGGCAACAGCATCATGACGCCGCCGATGATCGCGCCCAGCACGGCCGCGCCCGCCGTCGCCGCCAACAGCCACAACAGGCCTGCGGTGAGCACCGCGCCCAACGGCGTACGCAGCCAGATACGCGCCCGGCCCAGCACGCCACGGAGCATGAGGCCGGCGAAGATGCCGATGAAGAGCATCTCCTGGAAGCCCAGGCCGCCCCGCTCGCGATGCGCTGCTTCGACGGGCGGTGGCAGGGCCTCACCGTCGATCAGCTGGGTGAGCGCGCCGACGGCATCGGTCACGCCGCCGTAGTAGTCGTTGGCACGAAACTTCGGCGCGAGGTATTCCCGGATGATGCGCGACGCCGCGGCATCGGGAATCGCGCCTTCCAACCCATAACCGACCTCGATGCGCACGCGCCGGTCGTTCTTGGCGACGAGCAGAAGCACGCCGTCGTCCGGTCCTTTCCGCCCCACCTTGTTCGCCTCGGCTACCGCCAGCGAATAACTCTCGATGTCCTGCGGTTGCGTGCTGCCGACCATCAGCACCACGAGCTGAGCGCCCTTGCGTTTCTCCAGCGCCACCAGCTGGTTGTCGAGCTGGTCGATCTGCTGAGCGCTCAGCGTGCCGGTGAGATCGGTGACGTGCCGGGTAAGCTTGGGCGGCGTCTCGTCGGCGCGGGCAAGCGAAAGCCCTGCCGCGACGAGCAGCAGGGCCAGCAGGAAGAACGGCAGCCGCGACAGGCGCCGCATGGTCATCTCAGTGCGTCGCGGCCGGCGCGGGCTGCGGGCTGGTGCCGAAGTCGACCGTCGGCGCCGTGGAGATGGCCTTCTCGTTTTCCACCGTGAAGTTCGGCTTCACCTGATAGCCGAAGATCTTCGCCGTGAGGTTGTTCGGGAAGGTGCGGATCATCGAGTTGTATGCCTGCACCGACTGCACGTAGCGGTTGCGCGCCACGGTAATGCGGTTCTCGGTACCTTCCAGCTGCGCCTGCAGGTTCTGGAACAGGCCGTCGGCCTTGAGCTGGGGGTAGTTCTCGCTGACCACCATCAGGCGCGACAGCGCGCTAGACAGCTCGCCCTGCGCCTGCTGGAACTGCTGCAGTTTCTGCGGATCGTTCAGCGCGTCGGGAGAAAGCTGCATGGTGCCGACCTTGGCGCGCGCGTTGGTCACTTCGGTCAGCACTTTCTCTTCGTGCTGCGCGTAGCCCTTCACGGTATTGACCAGGTTGGGCACCAGATCGGCGCGCCGCTGATACTGGTTGATGACTTCCGACCAGGCGGCCTTGACCGCTTCGTCCTGGCGCTGGATGGCGTTGTAGCCGCAACCGGAGAGACCGGCGACGAGCAGCAGCAGAGCGATAGCGCGAAGGAATTTCATGAAAGGGGACTCCGATCCGATGGACGCCCCATTGCAGCATTCCGCAGGGACCTGCGCAATCGGGCGAAAGTCAGCCCAGCCAGCGCTCCCCAATGATCAGCACCCAGCTCAGCGCCGTCATCACCAGCAGCAGGAACACCGCCGCCGACCCCATATCCTTGGCGCGGCCGGCCAGCTCGTGAAATTCCGGGCTGACTTTGTCGACCACCGCTTCCACCGCCGAGTTGAGCAACTCGGCCGACAGCACCAGCACGGCCGGCAACACCAGCGCGATCTTCTCCAGCGGGCCATGGCCCAGCCACAGCCCCAGCGGAATCAGCACCACCGCCAGGCAAGCCTCCAGCCGGAACGAGGCTTCGTGTTGCCAGCCGGCACGCAACCCCTTCATCGACCACTTGAAGGCGTTCCAGATTTGCTTGGGTCCGCGAATGCCGCTGGCAGCCATGATGAAGTCCGTCGCTGAGGTGACCGCTGCCCCGGCCGGATGGCCGGGGTGTGCCACAAACCCGTCATAATGCCATACCGGCTTGAGGGTCCGAATCGCGGGCGTGGCCGCCGTGCGGCGCCACCACGCCCGATGACCGTAGCCGGTGCGCCATTTGCCGCGGGCGGGCCTCGCCGCCCCAGGCCCTAGAATGCGCGCATGAGACGTTCCCTCGCCCAGCAACGCATCGGCCCCACCGCCCTCACCCGCACCCTCGCCTGGCTGCGCATCTGCGCCATCGCCGGGCAAAGCGTGGCCGTCCTGGTCGGCGCGCTGTGGATGAAGCTGGACATCCCGCTGCTGCCGCTGCTCGTCGGTGTCGGCACGCTGGCGGTGTTCGCCGTGTTCGCCGCCTGGCGGCTGTCGCAACCGTGGCCGATGCGCGAATGGGAGACCATCCTGCACGTCGCGGCCGATACGCTGGTGCTGGGCTACCTGCTGTATTTCACCGGCGGCGCCAGCAATCCGTTCATCACCCTGCTGCTGGTGCCCATCGCGCTGAGCGCCGCGGCGCTTTCGGTGCGCGCGATCCTGGCGGTGGCGATGCTCGCGTGCGTCGCGTACGTGGTGTTGCTGGTTTGGTACGTGCCCCTGCCTGTGCCGGAGCACGCATTCGGCCCCTCGGGCTTCACGCTGCATGTGGCCGGCATGGGCGTCAACTTCGTGATCTCGGCCTTGCTGCTGGGTTTCTTCACCAACCGCCTCGCGCGTGCCGTGCGCCTGCAACAGGTGGAAGTGCAGCGCGTGCGCGAACGAGCGCTGCGCGACGAGGGCATTCTGGCCATCGCCACCCAGGCGGCCGGTGCCGCGCATGAATTGAATACGCCGCTTTCGACCATGCGCACCCTGCTTCCCGAGCTGCGCCGCGAGCACGCCGGCGATACTGCGCTCGGCGAAGACCTGGTGCTGCTGGAGGGCCAGGTCGAACGCTGCCGAACGATCCTGCGCGAAATGGTCGCCTTCGGCAAAGCACAGCTTTCCCAGGTACCGGAATGCACCACGCTGGACGGCTTCATCCATGGCTGCCTGGAGCGCTTCCAGCTCCTGCGCCCGGAGGCCGACCTGGACTTGCAGCTGGAAGAGGACGCGGGTGCCATCGTGCTGCGCACGCCTCCCGGCCTGCGTCATGCGCTGCTCAATCTGCTCAACAATGCCTTCGAGGCATCCTCGCTCAACCAGTCGCAAGCCGTCGGCCTGAGTGCGCGGCGCGAGGCCGGCTGGCTGGAGTTCGTGGTGACGGACCATGGCCCGGGCTTCATTCCCACCGGCGCGCCGGCCTCCCTGGGCCAGTCGCACAAGCTGACGGGCCTGGGGATAGGCCTGGCGCTGGCGGAAGCCACGGCCGAACGCCTGCAGGGCGAACTCACCGCCACCAACACGGCCGACGGCGGCGCGGAAATGCGCCTGCGCCTGCCCCTGGCCGTCGTGAGCGTGCGCCCGGAAGGCTGACACGGGACACTTCGCCGCGCCCCCGGTCCCGCCGGTCAAGCTTGCGCGACAATACGCGCAGCATCCCGCTCCGGAGGCCCCATGACCGACCAGCCCGCCCAGCCCCTGCTCATCATCGACGACGACGCCACCTTCGCGCGCGTCCTTGCCCGGGCCCTGAGTTCGCGCGGTTTCGAGGTCATCACCGCCGGCAACGCCGACGATGCGCGCGCCCTCACGCGCCGTCATCATCCGCGCTATTGCGTGCTCGATCTGAAGCTGGGCGAGGAGAACGGCCTGCGCTTGATTCCCGAGTTGCGCTCCCTGGTGCCGGACATGCGCGTGCTGCTGCTCACCGGCTACGCCTCCATCGCCACTGCAGTCGAAGCGATCAAGCGCGGTGCGCACGATTACCTGTCCAAGCCGGTCGACGCCGACGCCGTGGTGCGCGCGCTGCTCGATGGCGATTCCGCACCCAACGTGGACGACGACGTACTCGACGCGCCGGAGGCGCCGCTCGCCCTGCGCCGCCTGGAGTGGGAACACATCCAGCGCGTGCTCACCGAATGCGACGGCAACATCTCAGAGACCGCCCGGCGTCTCGGCATGCACCGCCGCACGCTGCAGCGCAAACTCAGCAAGCACCCGGTGCGGGAACGCCCCGACCAGGAATGAGCCGTCGCGGCGCGTCCTGCGACAACGCGCCGCCTTCCCCGTCACGCAGCCGCGGCTATCCTGCCAACCCTTGACCCAGGTCCAGGGTGTGCCTTTTGAACCGTCCGCTTCGCATCCGCGCGCTTCCGCTGGCGCTCTCCTCCATGCTCGCCGCGCCCGCCTTCGCAGGGCCCCAGCAGCAGTCGACCACGCTCGATACCGTGCACGTCCACGCCAGCGACACGCAGGTGACGGAAACGCCCGGCGTGCAGGTGCGCGTCACGCGCGAGCAGTTGAACAAGCACAACGTCACCGACAGCTCGGACGCGCTCAAGTACGCACCGAATCTGCAGGTGCGCAAGCGCTACATCGGCGACCCCAACGCCGTGATCAGCGGCCGCAACGCCGGTACGCTGCAGAGCGCGCGCAGCCTGGTCTATGCGGATGGCCTGCTGCTTTCCAACCTGATGACCAACGGCTGGGACGGCGCACCGCGCTGGGGCATGGTCGCACCGGAGGAAGTCGGCGCGGTGGACGTGCTGTACGGCCCCTACTCCGCGCTCTATCCCGGCAATTCGCTCGGCACCACCGTGCTGATCCATACCCGGCTCCCCGAGAAACTCGTCGCCAGCGCAAGCGCGCAGTTCATGAGCCAGGATTACAGCGACAAGTACGGCGCCAGCGGCCGCTACAACGGACGCAACATCGCCGCCACCCTGGGTAACAAACAGGGCCGCTGGAGCTGGATGCTGGCGCTGAACAAGCTGGACAACAACGGCCAGCCGATGCAGTACGCCACGGCTACGGCCGGCGGCAATGCCGCCCGTGCCGTGCCTGTCCAGGGCGCCACGCTCGATCGCAACCCCAACGGTACGCCGCGCCTGGTCTACGGCGCCAATACGATCGAGCATACCGAACAGACCCAGGCGAAGCTGAAGGTCGGCGTGGACATCAGCGACAGCATCTCGGCGTTGTTTACGCTCGGCTACTGGCATAACCACGCAGACGACCACACGCGCAGCCTGATCCGCGACATGGCGGGCCAGCCGGTCTACAGCGGGGCGATCCATGCTTACGGCCGCACCTGGACCTTGCCGGCCAGCGGCTTGGCGCCTTCCGACGTTCGCGAAACGCACGCGCTCTACGGCCTGGAGTTGAACGGCCGCTTCGCGAACGGCTGGCGCTGGACCGCGGTGGGCAGCAAGTACGACTTCGTCCGCTCGCAGACGCACACCGCCAGCCTCGCTCCCCCGATCGGGCCGCTGGGCGGTCCCGGCACGGTGGCCGACCTCGGCGGTTCCGGCTGGGAGACCGCCGACCTGCGCAGTTCCGGCCCATGGGGCGACAGCCACATGCTCTACGCCGGCCTGCATGGCGATCGCTATGTACTGAATTCGCGCGTGCGCCAGGCCAGCGATTGGCGAGGGAATGCCGACGGCCCGCAGCAAAGCGCGTTCGGTGGCCGCACCCGCACCTACGCGGCCTATGCGCAGGATGTCTGGAGCTTCGCGTCAGCCTGGACGCTGACGCTCGGCGGCCGCTGGGAACAATGGCGCGCCTACGACGGCCTGCGTGCCAACGCCTCCACCGCCTTGCGCTACGCCGACCGGCAGCGCGCCGACTTCTCGCCCAAGGCCGCCCTCGCCTGGGACTTTGCCGAGGACTGGCAACTGCGCCTGGCCGGCGGCAAGGCCGTGCGCTACCCGACCGTCAACGAGCTGTTCCAGGGCAGCCTTTCGGCCAATGCCATCGTCAACAGCAACCCGAACCTGCGGCCCGAGCGCGACTGGTCCACCGACCTCACGCTGCTCCGCCAGCTGGCGAACGGGCATTGGCGCGTCTCGGTATTCCAGGACCGCATCGCCGATTCCCTGTATTCGCAGACCGACATCACGGTGACGCCCACCGTGACCAATATCCAGAACGTGGGCAAGGTGCGCATGCGCGGCATCGAAGGCGAACTGGCGCTCAAGGACGTCTGGACGGCCGGACTCGACCTGCAGGCGAGCGTCGCCGTCAACCGCGCCAAAACGCTCGAGGACCGCCAGTACCCGCTGGCCAACGGCAAGTGGTTCCCACGCATTCCGAAGCTGCGCGCCACCCTGGTCGCCGATTACCGTTTCGCGCCCGATTGGGACGCCTCGCTGGCGGTCCGCCATTCCGGCCGCCAGTACGGCACGCTCGACAACAGCGACTTCGTGAATACGTACGGCGCCGTCAGTCGATTCACGGTAGCCGACGCCAAGCTTCGCTGGCGGTTCGCTCCTCGATGGACCGCCTCGGCCGGCGTCGACAACCTGACCGACGAACACTACTGGGTCTACCATCCCTATCCCGGCCGCACCTGGTTCGGCGAAGTGCGCTGGGACTACTGACAAGCGAGGCACGCATGCGCACACTGATCGCCCTCCTGTTCGCTCTCTTCGCCACGCAGCTCGCGGCGCACGAGGGCCACGATCCGCATGCGGGTATGACGATGGGCAAAGGTCCGGATCTCGGCGCCACCGCGGCCCTCGACGGCAAGGGGCGCCTGTGGGTGGTCGATGCGGCGGAAGGTCATGTGCGGCTACGCCATTCCGACGACTTCGGCCGCACGCTCAGCGCACCGGTGGACGTCAATGCCGTGGCCGAACCGATCTATGCCGAAGGCGAGAACCGCCCCAAGATCGCCTTCGGCCCGAAGGGCGAGATCTATGTGAGCTGGTCGCAGCCGCGCGCCAAACCGTGGACCGGTTTCGTGCGCTTCGCCCGTTCCACCGACAAGGGCGCACATTTCTCCGAACCGGTCACCGTGCATCACGACCGCGCCGAAATCACCCATCGCTTCGACGCTATGGCGGTCGACGGCCAGGGCCGCATCGTGATGGCCTGGATCGACAAGCGCGATCTCGAAGCGGCGAGCGCGCAGGGCAAGCCCTATCTCGGCGCGGCCATCTATACCAGCGTATCCGCCGATGGCGGCGCCACCTTCTCCGAAGAGCGCAAGCTCGCCGATGAGACCTGCGAGTGCTGCCGCATCGCGCTGGCACTCACGCCGCAGGGCGAAGTGGCCGCGTTCTATCGCAGCATCTTCGGCGACAACATCCGCGACCACGCCTATGCCGTGCTGCATGCGGACGGGCGTGCACTGGAGCCGCAGCGCGCAACGTTCGACGACTGGCACATCGCCGGGTGCCCGCATCACGGCCCCGGCCTGGCCATCGGCAGCGACGGCGTACGTCATGCGGTCTGGTACGAATCCAAGAGCCGGCCGACCATTCACTACGGCCAGCTGGAACCGGGCAAGCCACCCGTGCATGCGCAAGTCATGGCGGTCGCCGGTGCGACCCACGCGGACGTCGCGGTGAGCGGCAAACAGGTCTGGGTCGTGTGGAACCAGATCGGCATCCAGGGCAGTTCGCTGATGCTGCGGGAATCGCACGACAACGGCGCGAGCTTCGACGACGCGCGCGTCATCGCCAACACCGGCGGCGCGGTGGCCTCGCCGCAGCTGCTCCTCTGGCAGGGCCGGGCTTTCGTCGCCTGGAACACCGCGGCCGGCTTCCGGCTGGTGCCCACGGAGGCGCTTTGATGCGGCGCCTGATCTGCGCCCTGCTATGGACGCTGCCCTTCGCGGCTCAAGCGGCAGCCCCCATCGCGCTGAAAGCGGAAGACGTGCCGTCGCTGCTAATGCCTCCCGCGCATGGCGCACGCGTGCTGGCCTTATGGTCGCTCGATTGCGCTTACTGCGAATCGAATCTGCAGGCGCTGATGAAACTGCAGCGCGCACATCCGCGCGAGATCGAGCTGATCGCCGTGGCCACCGATAGCGTCGCGCAGAAAGACGCGCTCGCGCATCGGCTGCGCGCGGCCGGTGTCGATTCCTTGCCGTCGCGTGCCTACGCCGACGAAACCCCAGACCGCATCAATTACCTGATCGATCCCGACTGGGGCGGCGAGCTGCCGCGCACTTTGATCATCCACTCGAACGGCACGCGCACAGGCATCAGCGGGCAACTGACGCCCGGCCGGCTGGCATCCATCGTGCCTTAGCGACTCACACCCTGACTGTAGGCGACCCCGACGGTCGTCCCCTTGGAATACAGGACTGAGCGAACCGCGAAGTGGGAACGACCCGAGGCAGCTTTCCGCCCGAGGCCTTTCGCGAACCGCAACCCTCAGCCGGAGCACGCGCCCCAGGCGGAAGGCCCACCTTACTCCGCGCTGCTCCCCGGCGCCGGCAACGGATCGCCCGTGCCGTCGTCCTCGTCACCGTAGATCGCCACGTGCGGCGTGCCATCGGCCCCGATCCAGCCGCGGAACATGCCGTCGGTATTGAACGGCATGGCCACGTTGCCGTCGGCATCGAGCGCGATCGCCCCGCCGTTGCCGCCCATCGACGGGATTTCCTGATTGATCACTTCGGCCGCGGCGCGCTTCAGCGGCACGCGCATCTGCGTTACGCGCATGCAGATCTCATGCGCCGCCACGGTGCGGATATAGAACTCGCCCCAGCCGGTGCCTGACACGGCGCAGCCGTTGTTCGCATAGGTGCCGGCACCGATCAGCGGCGAGTCGCCGACGCGGCCCCAGCGTTTGTTGGTCATGCCGCCGGTCGAAGTGCCCGCGGCCAGCCGGCCCTGGGCGTCAAGGGCGACCGCGCCGACCGTACCGAAATGCTTGGCGGTCTCCACATCTTCGTGCGCGCGGTGTTCGGCGTCTTCCTTCAAAGCCTTCTGCAGTTGCTGCCAGCGCTCTTCCGTGCGGAAGTACGAAGGATCGACCAGCTCGACTCCCGCCTCCTTCGCGAAGGCCTCGGCGCCATCGCCTACCAGCATGACATGAGGGCTCTTCTCCATCACCGCGCGTGCGAGCAGGATGGGATTCTTCACGCGATGCACGCCGGCGATCGCACCGGCTTTGAGCGTATAGCCGTCCATGATGGCCGCATCCAGCTCGTTCTTGCCGTCATGCGTGAAGACCGCGCCCTTGCCCGCGTTGAAGTTCGGGTCGTTCTCCAGCACGGTGATCGCCGCGGTGACGGCGTCCATCGCCGCCTTGCCGGCCTTGAGCTGGGCATAACCGTTCTGCAAGGCCTGGGCCAGCGCGGCGCGCACCGCTTTCTCGCGGGCGGGATTCATATCGCGCTTGATGACGCCGGCACCACCGTGGATCACCAGCACCGGAGTGGCGGCATGGGACATGGCGGACGCTCCCAGAATGGCAAGGGCGGCAAACAGGCGATGCAACTTCACGGTCGTTCTCCCCGATGGACGGGGCGAGTATAGCCAGCGAAACGGCCGTACTCAGCCGAATGTCGACGCGGCGGTTTCGCTGGCCCGGGCAGCAACGGACTCAGCCAGTGCGGGCCGCCTTGGCGTGGTCGCGGGCCGGGCAACCCGCACGCGGCGTGACGTCGATGGCGTACTGGTGGACGCCGTCGCGCGCGGCTCCGCCCTCGTGCATCGCGGCATCCAGTTTGCCTCGAAGCTGGGATACGGCCAGGTCCGCACCGCCGCCGTCCTTCAGGTCCAACGTCATGCGCACCTGACCCGCCTCGTCCGGCGTGACTGTGGCGTCGAGCGACCATTCGTGCACGCTCACACTGCCTTTCTCGCCCGGTTTCATGCAGAGGGCCAGATTCGCTCGGCGCGAATGTCGGCTGCCGTCGCGTTCGCTGGACACGTCCACCGACACGTCCAATTGATACTCGGCAACGCCCTGGAAAGAGGACGTCCTGGGATTCGACGCGGGAGCGGTCGCGGCATACAGCAAGCCGGACAATGCGGCACCCGCGGCGAACATCGCCGCGAGACCCGCGCGGCGGGCGAATGGACTGGGCAGATTCGAATTCAGCATGGCAATACGCTCCGTGAGTGGATGGCGGGACGACCACGAACATCCGGACGGCAGCACCTTTGCCGCCACCGGGGTTTTCAACATCGCCTGCGCATAGCTCCGGCGGCGGCAGGCCATGCGGCGCAACACGCGGGCATCGCAGGCCAGTTCCTGGTCGTGCCGAAAGGCGCGCAGCGCCCATGGCGCCGCACTGGGCCAGCACAGGGCACTGAACAAAAGCGCGCACAATGCCCACAAACCGTCGCGCCGCTCGGCATGCGCAACTTCGTGCGCCAGCACCAGCGCACGCTCTTCCATCGAATAGCGCTGCTCGAAGTCTTCCGGAAGTACGATGGTGGGACGCCACGCACCCACCATGGCTGGCCCGACCGAGGGCGACGACGCGCGCACCACGCGCCATCGCACGCCGGCGCCATAGGGAGAAGCCCCTCGCAATTGCCGTTCGTAGGCCCACTGGGCCTGCAAGGACACGCACAGGATCGCCACGACACCGGAAGCCCATGTGAGCAAAGCCACGGCTTGCCAAACGCCCCCGGCATACATCGACATGGCGTGCCGCGCCGATAGCATCGTCATACCGCGCACCGTTTCCGGCAGCACGAAGAACTCGCTGCCCGCCGTATGCGGCCATTGGCTGGCGACGAGCGCCAGCGGCGGCAGCAGCCAGAGCTGGAATGCGCGTTCCGCGCCAAGCCAACGCCGGCATAGGCGACGCAGCAGCAGAACCGTCGTCACGGCAAGGGTGACGGCCAGTTGCGCGGTCCAGAGATGAGCCAGACCGTCAGAGCTGCTCATCGTCCATCTCGTCCAGCAGCTTGCGCAGTTCGGCGATGTCCTTGCGGCTCAGCTTGCGCTGATCCGAAAAGTGCGCCACCAGCGGCGCGATGCGCCCATCGAACAGGCGGTCGATCAGCCCCTTGCTCTCCTGCAATACGTATTGCTCCCGCGTCAGGCGCGGCGCGTAGAGGTAGCGCCGACCGTCTCGCTCCGCCTTCACGGCCTTCTTCTTGAGCAGGCGGTTGAGCAGCGATTTCACCGTACCCTCCTGCCAGCCTTGCCGCGGCCCTACGTCGGCGAGGATCTCCTCGGCGCTGCGCGGCGCCTGGCGCCACAGCACCTCCATCACGACCGCTTCGGCCTCGCTGATCATGCGACCTCCGTTTACATGCGTAATCGCAATTACGATTACACGCGTAAACGAAAGCGTCAAGCCTGCGCCGCAAGGCCGGTTGCGACCTTGGTACAGCATGTACCGCCATCGATCCGTCGTATCCTACGCAGCTGGCTCTCCCTGCTAGAAGGCATCGCAATGGACAAGGTTTATGCAAGCGCGGCAAAGGCTCTCGACGGCCTGCTGTTCGACGACATGACCATCGCCGCCGGCGGCTTCGGCCTGTGCGGCATTCCCGAGAACCTCATCGCCGCGCTGCTGGCCTCCGGCACCAAGGGGCTCACCATCGTCGGCAACAATGCCGGCGTGGACGACTTCGGCATGGGCCCGCTGCTGAAGACCCGCCAGGTCAAGCGCGTGTATGCCTCCTACGTGGGCGAGAACAAGGAATTCGAACGCCAGGTACTGGCCGGCGAACTGGAGCTGCACCTGGTGCCGCAAGGCACGCTCGCCGAGAAGCTGCGCGCCGGCGGCGCGGGCATTCCCGGGTTCTATACGCGCACCGCCTTCGGCACCAAGCTGGCCGAGGGCAAGGAGACCAAGGTCTTCGACGGCAAGGAATACGTGCTGGAAGAAGCCATCCACGCCGACGTTTCCATCGTGAAGGCGTGGAAGGGCGACCGCCTCGGCAATCTCGTGTTCCGCAAGACCGCGCGCAACTTCAACCCGATGATCGCCACCTGCGGCAAGATTTGCGTGGCCGAAGTCGAAGAGCTCGTCGACGTGGGCACGCTGGACCCCGATCAGATCCACGTGCCGGGCATCTATGTGGACCGCATCATTCAGGGCCCGTCGTACGAGAAGCGCATCGAGTTCCGCACCATCGCCGGCGCCAACACCGGCAAGGAAAGCCCGATCCGCATCGCCATGGCGCAGCGCGCGGCGAAAGAGCTGCAGGATGGCTTCTACGTCAACCTCGGTATCGGCATTCCGACGCTGGTAGCCAACTACATTCCGGCCGGCATCGACGTCACGCTGCAATCGGAGAACGGCCTGCTCGGCATCGGCCCGTTCCCGGACGACGCCCACGTGGACCCGGACCTGATCAACGCCGGCAAGCAGACCATCACCACCCTGCCCGGCTCGAGCTTCTTCTCCAGCGCCGAATCGTTCGCGATGATCCGCGGCGGCCACATCGACCTGTCCATCCTCGGCGGCCTCGAAGTGTCCTGCACGGGCGACCTCGCCAACTGGATGGTGCCGGGCAAGATGGTCAAGGGTCCCGGCGGCGCCATGGATCTGGTCAGCGGCGTCAAGCGCGTCGTGGTGCTGATGGAGCACACCGCGAAGGACGGCTCGCCCAAGATCAAGAACCAGTGCGATCTGCCGCTCACCGGCAAGCAGGTGGTCGATCTGATCATCACCGACCTGTGCGTGTTCGAGGTCGAAAAGGGCAAAGGCCTGACCCTCATCGAACTGCAGGAAGGCGTGACGGTGGAAGAGGTGAAGGCGAAGACCGGCTGCGATTTCACCGTGGCGTCGACGCTGGGCTAAGTCATACCGTTGGCGAAGGCATGCCTTCTCTCCATGCGGGAGAAGGCGGTTGTTGCAGGATTCTCTTCGGTGGGTGCGGATGAGGGATCGCACCCATCGCGGAGGAAGCTTTATGAGCCTAGGCTCGCTGCAGGATTTCTGCTTCTGCGCTCCATAGCTCCCCGCTTCCCCACCCGCGGGCGAGAAGGAACTGATAGCGCGCTACGCCACGCTTGCGGGTAACGGCTGCGGAAAACGGATGCGCGCGATGTGCTGGTTGCCATCGCGCGTCTGCAGTTCCAGCGGCCAAGCGAAACGCTCGCTGATGCGCTGCGCGATCGCCAGTTCGAAACCATGGCGGTCGACCTTGTCGGCGCTCATATCCACTTTGTTGGCCACGGTGACCGCGCCCGGATGCACGGTGATCACGATGGTGCCCTCTTCGGCCTGCTGGCAGGCATTGCGGATCAGCTGCCAGCACAGCACCGCGAACACGCGCGGCGAACCGTGCAGCGCGAAGCGCGCCGGCTCATCCAGACGCAGGGTCACCGGCCGCCCTTCCAGCAATTCGCGCACGTCGCGCAGTTCGCGCTCGAGCACGTCGTTGACCACGAAATCCTCTTCCGTCAGCCCCTTGTCGGACTCGCGCGCGAGAATGAGCAGGGCTTCGACCAACGCTTCCATCTCACGCGTGGCGCGCTTGATGCGCTGGACCGAGCGCTGGCCGAATTCCCCCAGCGTGGGT
>JBCNOA010000469.1:0-2535 GCA_039594095.1 Dyella sp. | reverse complement strand
GCACGCGTTCGCCGCGCGGCGGACGATTTCCAACCCGGCGATTTCGACGAGCAGACGCGCGGCGAACGCGTGCTCGTGGCCGAGGACGAAGCCGGTGCCGTGACCGGTTTCGTCTCCGTGTGGGAGCCCGACAGTTTCGTTCACCACCTCTACGTCGCGCTCGGCCGTCAGCGCCAGGGCATCGGCCAAGCCCTATTGCGCGCGGCGGGCTGGCCGCAGGTGGTGCTTCGGCTCAAATGCCTGACGCGCAACGAAGCCGCGCTGGCGTTCTACCGCGCGCACGGATTCGTCGAAACGGATGCGGGCCTGGCCGAAGACGGAGATTATCTGCTGCTCGAATCGCGCCAGGCCTAACCCGCGCCTTCAAGGACGATGCCTGCGGCGTTCGCCACAGCGCGCGAATCGCGCCCCACGCACTGCTCAACCGCAGGCCCAGTCGAAGCGCATATCGCGGAAATCCAGCTGTGCGTTCCCGCCGCCGAAGTTGTAGCCGCCGAAATATTCCTCGAAGCCGATGTAGTACGGACTGAAATCGGGCATGGCCTGCACCGGGCGCATGGTGCCGCCGATGTGATCGGGCTTGAGCGCCCGCAGCCATGCTTCGTCGTAACGCGGCGACACATAGCCGTCTTCGCCGCTGCCTTCGTCCGCGGGCGCCTTGCCGGCATTCGGGTCATAGGCACGCGGTGTCCAGCGCAGCGCGCGATGGAAGGCCAGGTCCGGCTCGGGTATCTGGCCGAGCATCCGATACAGGCCGTAGCGTTCCGGCGGCAGATCGGAGGCCGGTGAGTAGGTCCACGACCACTGCGCCGCGGCCGCGCCGATCTCCAGCCAGCGCGGCGGTTCGGTCTGCGCCAGGAAGCGGTTGCCTTCCAGGCGGGGCGGCAGGCACGGCGGTCCTTCGAATTCCTCGCGCGTGAGCAGCACCACCGCGTAGGCGCAGTCGAGGATATCGACCATGCGGTGCAGCCTGGGATGGGCGTCGCGGATCGACTGCCAGAACGGCCGCAGCTCGGGATCGTCGGGTTCCTCGTCGGGGTGCTCGAACACATGGACGATCTCATCGACGAAGCTGGGACCGCCATCGTTGTGATCGGAAGCGATGGCGAAGAAGCTCAGCGCGACGACGTCCGGACCGTGGACGCGGTAGTCCTCGGGCAGCAACAGCGTGAAGCCGTGCATCAGCGGGTAACCGTTGTTGGGGTCCAACGGCCACTGCTCCGGACGGATGCCGGGCGGCAGGCCGAAGCACCATCCCTGCGTGTCGCCCGCCGCACGGTCCACCGCGCGGGGCAGCATGTCCAGGTCGTAAGCATGCATGAAGCCATTCCTTCTGCTGTCGTAAGTCAGGGGTCCGCCGTTCCCGGGCGGAACGCTCAGGATGCCGGCAGCTGCGGGCATGCCGACGATGCGGCATCCTCACGCACCCGCACGGACGTCGATTCCACCGCGGCGATCGGCTTGATACCCGGCAACCGCGGCGGATAAGCCATGGTCACCAGGCGCCAGTCCGACAGGTGGAAATGGATCGTGCTGCGCCGGCCGACCATATCGGGCCGGCGGCTGTGCAGCGTCAGCGCGGCCCTATAAACGCCATCACCGATCACCTCGTACCTGCCCTCCATGCGCGCCGCAGGCGCGGCGCCGGCCGGGTCGGGGCATTCGGTCGCGTAACGTCCTTGCCCGTAACGCGTCACGCAAGACGTCTGGCTCTCGGTCGTCGTCCCGTCCTGGTAGTGCGTTACCGTGCGTTCGACGCGCCAGCATCCCTGCAACGCGGCCGCCTCGTCGATGGCGCGGGCGGCGTGCGCTGCCGGCGCGATGACGGCGAGCGCGAAGCCCAGGCGAATCCATGCGGCGGTATGGCGAGCTTCCATGCGTGCGTTCCTTCGTCGTCGACGGCGCCTGCCCGTGAGGGAGGGCGCCATCATCGCATGCCGCTCAGCGGTAAGCCTCGATCGCCGCCTTGATCAGCGCGATGTCGTCCGCCATGCCGTAATACGGCGGGGCGGAGTAGCCGAAGCGCGTGATCACCAATCCCGCCGACGGCACCACGTAGATCCGCTGGCCCATGGTGCCGCTGGCGAAGAAACCCTCCTTGGGATAGCCGCCCTTCACTCGCCACTGCGCCGGCTCGCTCGGGCCGTCGTTGGTCCAGAAGCCGGCGCCGTACGGTGCGCCCAGCGTCGAACGGCGCGACCAGTCCATCCAACCCTCGGGCAACAGGCGGCGGCCATCGGGCGCGACGCCGTCACGCAGGTAGAGCCAGCCGAGGCGCGCGTAATCGCGGGCGCTGGCGTACACGTAGGTGGAACCGACGAAGGTGCCGGCGCCGTCGAATTCCATGGTGACGTCGCCCATGCCCAGCGGCGCGAACAGCTCGCGACGCGCGAAGTCGCGCAGGCCGGCCGGGCCGCCGCCGACGAGGCTGCCGATCTTCCGCGAGAGCAGCACGGTATCCGCCGAGGTGTACTCCCAGGTGCGCCCCGGCGCTTCCTTCGCCGGCTGCGCGGCGGCGAAGCCGGCCATGTCGGC
>JBCNOA010000468.1:0-2538 GCA_039594095.1 Dyella sp. | reverse complement strand
ATAACGTGGCGGAAGCCGGCCGCGGACCTCGCCCCAGTCCACGGACGAGGGATAACGCCCCTGCCCCGGCTCGCGCAGCGGCAACCGCGGGCCGCGCCGCGGCCGGCAGCGGGCGCTGAGCTTGCGCCGCCGACGGCGCATGGCGGCCTCGGCGGCACGGCGGCGGCGCGCCTGCTCGCGGCGATCCCGGCCCTCCTGCGACGCCTCGTTCTCGGTACGCGTGCCGCTCGTCCGCTTCGCGTCCGCGTTCGGCGCGCGGCGGCCGGCGATCGTGCGCTCCTCGTCGCCGATCGCGCCGACCCGGCGCATGCGGTCCTGCACCAGGGTGAACTCCAGCGTGCGGCCCGCGCCCAGGTCGATCGCGCGTCCGGCGCGCATGCTCGCGACCTGTGCCGCGACCGCCTGCGGATCGATGAAACCCGGCGTCTGCACATTCGCCGCGCCGGCGCTTCCGGCGGCAGCCTGGCCAAGCTGGGCCATCAGCAACGCCATGATCTGCAGCTTCGCCTCGTTGCCGTCGACCACCGGCGCGGCCACGCTCCACCCCGCCGTCGGCGTGCCCTGCGGCACGGCGCCGGTCCAGGCCATCGGCACGGACAGCAGATTCGGCCGCGTACCATCCAGCCAGGGCATCGGCGGTGGCGGCGGAACCGATCCGTTGCCGTGTTGCTGGTCCATGGCGGCCTGCGCGAGCGCGCCGGCCGCCTGGGCGAAGCTGAGCACCACACCGTCCGCGCGCGCAGCACCCAGCGACGACGCTGGCAGCGCAGTCGCCGAGGCGCTGCCGCGATCCGCCCCGGGGACGTAGCTCACCGGCGCCGTTCCCGGCCCCGTGCCGCCGGGCCAGCCGGCCAGTGGCTGGGTGCGCGCGGCCTGCATCGAGGCATCGGCGGCGTTCAACGATGCGGCGGCAACGAGCGGCAGCACTTGCTGGGCATAGGGCCCGGCGGACAGTGTGACGCCGAGCTGGATGCCATCGATGCGCGCGCGCATCGGGTTGGGCAGGTCCAGCGGCAAGGGAAGCTCGCGCTGCCCCGGCGGAACCGTGTCCGCGCGTCCGTTGCCATCGTTCCAGGCACCGTGGAGCTCGCCCGGATTCGAGACCGGCAGCTGCACGGTGAGTCCCGCCGTCAGCGGCGTGTTCGCGCTCATGCCAGGGTTGGCCTGCAACAGGCTGTCGATGGGCAACCCGAGCTTCTCGGCGATGGTGCTTACCGTGTCGCCGGGCGACATGGGGAAGTTCAGCTGCACGTGCCCATTGCCGTTGCCCACGCCGCGGCCGCGGTCGCCGCCGACGAGCAGTTGCAGCAACGGATCATGCTTGAGGGGGTTGCCGATGCCGATGCCCATGGGTCGTCCTCAGCCACGCCAGACCGGGTCGATCTCCAGCTCGCCAAGCCGCTTGCCGGCGAAGCGCTCCACCAGTTGCGGCGCGTTTTCCAGCAGTTGCCGATAGGCCTCCGGCGTGTGCGTGTCGGCGCGCAGCTTCCAGCCCTTGTCGGTGCGGCTGAGCCAGAGCTCCGTGCCGGGCAGCACGCCATCCTTGAGTGTGATCATGACTTCGCGCGCCTGCGCCGAACTCTGCGTCTCGGGCACCAGCATCCGTTTGACGTGGCGCTCGATCAGTTCGGCGAGCGCCGGCGCGAGCGTGGCCTGAGCCGCGGCCGCGGGCTGCTCGGCACCATGCAGCACCACCTGCTGCGCCTGTTGCCAGGCGAGTGCGCCGGCACTGGCCAGCCCCTGGCCATCGGACTGGCCGCCATCCGACGAGGAATCCTGTCCATCGCGGTCGCCGTCGCGCGGCGGAACGCCCGAGCCTTTGCCGGTGGCGGCATCGAGCTGCCGCTGCAGCAGCTCGCGCAGCGCTTTCTCCTGGTCCATGGGCGAGAGCTTGGCGGCGGCGCCCGTGCCCTGGCCGGCGTTCTCCGCATCCTGTTCGCGCGAAGGGCCGTCCATCAGCTTGCGGAAACGCTGGACTTCTTCGCGGCCGCGCGCGGGTTCGTCCTTGGCGCGCTGCGCGCGCGCAGGCGAAGCATGGACGGCGGGGTTCTCGCGCGGAACGTTGACGGAATCGTTGCGCATGGTGGCCTCACTGAGTGGGCGCGCGGCGCAGGAACAGTTCTTCCAGGTTCTGCTCCTCGCTCCATTCGATCCGGCCGCGCATCTCGCGCAGCCACCCTTGTTTCATTTCCTCGACCGCATCGAGCTTGCCGCGCGCCTGCCGCCATGCCGCCGCGGCGCCCTCGAGCTGTTCCAGGGCCTCGGCGCAGGCGCGTTCGCGCGTTGCCAGTTCCTCGCGGCACTTAGCGATTTCGTGGTCCAGCAGCGACAGATGGCGCTCGTAGCGATCGATCGCCAGCGCGGTAGGCGTGCCGCTGGCGAACATGCCGGTCCAGGCGCGATCGGCGAAATCCTGGCGCGAAAACGTCGCCTGGCGAAGGCGCTCATCCGAGGCGTCGCGCTCGGCTTCGGCCTCGCGCGCTGGCGTTCGGGCGCGCGCGATCTGATCGACTCGCTGCTGACACTGCCGCTCGTCAT
>JBCNOA010000467.1:0-2540 GCA_039594095.1 Dyella sp. | reverse complement strand
GCGATGGCGCCGGCGATGTACCCGGCGTACTCGCTGCGCACCCGGTACAGGACCGGACCTTCCATGGCGTTGAGGCGGCACAGGGCGATGAAGCCGATCGCTCCGCAGATCGCCAGGTTCACGATCGCGAAGAGGTAGAGGTCCGTCATTGCGCACCGCCCTTCCCGCGCAGCAGGTCAAGGCTGCCGATGGCGAACCGCTGCAGCTTCCCGAGCGCCCACGGCCAGTCCATGAAGCCGATCAGCAGCGCGATCGGTGCAATCGTCACCCGCGGCAACAGATCGGGCCGGTAGGTGTTGAGCAGATAGGCGCAGCTCGCCGTCAGCAGCACGGCCAGACCCACCTGGCGGAAGAAGAACCACACCGCCGAGGTGCGGGCCGTCTTCTCGCGCCGCGCCAGCGCGAAGGAGGCGCCGATCGAGGACGCGATGACGATGACCATGTAGGGGCCGACGACCGAGGCCACCTCGCCGGAAAATAGGAGCGCCGCCAGGAAGACGAACAGGCCCACGATGTCGGTGACGGTTTTTTCGGGCATGGGACCTTTCAGGCAAAAGAAAACCCGCCGAAGCGGGTTTTGGTTGGGCCAGATTTGCTACTTAGAGGCTTCCAGCGCCTCGATACGCGCATGAGCGTCGTCCAGCCGCGTGGAAAGCGTCTTCACCGCATTCACCAGTGCCCACAGCAGTGGGCTCGAATCAAGAATGCGAAGGTCATCGAATTCCAGGTCGCCCAGCTTGCCCGGGCCGGCGGTGACGGTTTCCGGCAACGGGATCTCGATCTCCTGCGCCAATGCGCCGATGTAGCGCACCGATGTGTCCCGGCCCGTTTCTTCGCGGAAACGATAGGTCTTCGGCTGCACCTGCAGGATCTCGTCGAGACCGGCCGCGTAGTCCTGAATGTCGAACTTCACTCGCACGTCGGAGGAGTCGGTCCAGGACCCACCGCCCGGCTTCAGCGCAGCGCCGTAGGCCGTCAGCGCCTTCGTGCCGCCGGCGATCGAAAGGTAGCTCGCGCCGCTCACGACATACGCGAAGTTGCCGTTGGAGTTGTTGAACTCCAGATAGCCGGTGTTGCTGAACTGGAGACGTCGCAGAGTGCCGGAGTCTTGATACAGATGCACGCCGGTAGCGTCACCAATGCCAAGACGAGCAGTCGTGGTGCCGTCCACGCCGAAGTTTGGGATCCAGAACTCCGGGGCGTACGAAACGCGGTACGTGCCCGCATGCGTCACGAACAGGATGGAGCCACTGGCCACCTCATATTGAATGCGGTTCGCTCCCGTGGAGTTGAACCGCAGGATGTAGTCGCTGCCGCTCTTGTACCAAGACGCTTCCGCATCCAGCGACACCTGCGGCGCGACGATGGCGCCCGTGAACGTGCCTCCGCCCTCCCCAAGCACGCCCAGCGCCTCGCGCGCCTGGGCGGCATTGCCAGTGCTGCCGAGCAGTGGAACAACATAGTCGTAGAGCTTGCCAAACCCAGCGCGTGCGACTGCATTGGACGGGTTGGGGTAGGTGTCACTGATCTCGGTCCTGAGTGGTGGTGCGGGCATGGTCAGTAGCCTTTCAAAGTGATGTCAACGGTTGCCCCCGACACAGCGGTATGCGCGGAGTTGAAAGCCCGCACCTTCGGCGCGAGCGACAGGGTCTTGTCGGTCTCGGTGGTCACAGCGCCGCTGCCGTTGGCCTGCAGCGTGACCTGCACCGTCTTGATTGCGGTGAACTGCTTCGTGTACGGAATGACAGTGCCGGCAGCAGATACGGGCAAGTCAGCGATCTCCTCCTCCATGTCCGGCGCGTCGATGGTCATCACCAGCGACTGCAGGACACCTTGCTGCGCTCCTGCGCCGAGGCGAACCCGGAACTGGTATGCGTCGCGCGCCGCCACGATCTGGCCTGGCCATGGCTGCCAGGGACCGGCAGGGCCGTAGAAGGGCTCATCGTCCATGCCATAGAAGGGTTGGCCGTCATCGCCGTAGAAGGGTCCCGGCCCCGCCAGTCGGTAGTCGATCCGCAGGTCGATCCCTTCGTACTCCGCCGCCAGCGTCATGATCGAGCCGGCCAGCGCCGACACAACCGAGATGGCGTCGGTCACGTAGACCAGCTCGGCATAGGTTTCGTCCTTATAGAACGACTCCGCATCGGCCCTGTAGAAGCTCTGGTCGTCCGATCCGTAGAAGGAGTCCAGCGCGTTGGCGGTGGGAAGTCCGCCCTCCAGCGTCCATCCGCTCTGGTCGACCGGACTGCCAGGCCACCCCAGTGCTCCGAAGTCCCACTGCTCCAGAACGTTGGCGATCGGTGGGTCGCCGAGGTTCATGACGACGACGGCAGCGTTCTTGGACAGGTTGCCGGTGGTATCGACGGCCTTGCCCATGATGGTCACAACGCCACCAGGACGGGTCACCAAGTCATATGGGCTCTCAGTCAGCACTCCCTCGTGCAAAGGTGCAGCTGCCCCCCAGTCGACGCTGTTGCCGTACTGAAACCGGAAGACGTAGCCTGCGAGATCCGAAGGCACGTAGGGCATCAGCCACGACA
>JBCNOA010000466.1:0-2540 GCA_039594095.1 Dyella sp. | reverse complement strand
GGTTAAACCACACCCATCAAAACTACGGGGAATGTATGGCCAAGAAAGCCGCCAAGAAGACCACCGCCAAGGCTGCCGCCAAGCCGGCCGCGCCGAAGCCGATCAAGGATGCTCTGAGCAAGTCCGGGCTGGTCGCCCACATCGCTGAGGCCAGCGGTGTCGTGGCCAAGGACGTGCGCGCCGTGCTGGCTTCGCTCGAGCACGCCGTGGCGGGCTCGGTCCACAAGAAGGGCCATGGCTCGTTCACGCTGCCGGGTCTTCTGAAGATCACCGCGGTCAACGTGCCTGCCAAGCCGAAGCGCAAGGGCATCAACCCCTTCACCAAGGAAGAGCAGTGGTTCGCCGCCAAGCCGGCCACGGTGAAGGTGAAGATCCGTCCGCTGAAGAAGCTGAAGGACGCCGCGGTCGGCTAATTTCCGCCTGCGCAGGAAAAGCGTGGCGACGCGAGTCGCCGCGCTTTTTTTGCCCGTTCCTTAGGAATATGCGAGCCGAACACAGCCTGCGGATGGCGCTTCTTCTCATTTGGACGGCCATTCGCTTGTGGCGCGGCAAGCGCGCCCTGTTATGTTCCGGCGACATTCGCAAGGACGACGTCGCCTATGGCAGCCATGACTCCGGCGGAGGTCGCGAAAGGAGCGACGCGCACCTGGCGCGTAGCGGTAGTGGAGGACGATCGCGACTTGCGCGAACGCGTTCTCGTCCCGGGACTGGCGCAATTCGGCTTCGACGCGGTCGGCGTGGAACACGCGGCCGATCTTTATCGCCACATGGTGGCCACTTCCTTCGACATGGTGGTGCTCGACCTCGGATTGCCGGGCGAGGACGGTTTGTCGATCGCTCGCTACCTCCGGGAGTGCTCGACCATCGGGATCGTCATGCTCACCGGCAGCCGCCAGAGCGAGGATCAGGTGCGCGCCATGATGGCCGGCGCGGACCTGTATCTGCACAAGCCCTCGGCCTTGGCCGTGCTTGCCGCCAGCCTGCACAGCCTCGGGCGGCGCCTGGAAGCAAGGTCGGCAACCCGCAACGAGGTGGTATCGATGGAGGCACAGCGCGCCGAACGGCGCGAGTGGTGCCTGGCGCTCGACGACTGGAGCCTCGTCTCCCCTGAAGGATCCGCCGTTCCGCTGTCTCCATCGGAGCGCAGCGTATTGCGCCAGCTGTTCGATGCGCGCGGGGCGACGGTACCGCGCGACGACTTGATCGCGCGACTTCACGACGACATTCACGATTTCGACCCGCATCGCTTGGAAATGCTGGTTTATCGCCTACGCCGCAAAGCCAGGGAGCAAGGCATCCAAGTACTGCCGCTGATGACGGTGCGCGGCGCGGGCTACGCCTTCGTGCGGAACCAGGCTGACTGACGCTCTTATCGCGCAGCGGGCAGCGTCCCCGGGCATCGCTCCGTGTGGCTCTGCCGCGACTCTGCTCGGAAATATTGAAAAGTGCGCCGACTTGACGATCTCCGGTGAGTTTCTCTCCGCCTCGAAATAGCTGCGGCGATCCGGCGAATCACCTCGCTTTTCTTTGAAGCAGCCTGCCCATGCCTCGGTGCGAGGCCTATGCCGGCAGAGCGCGTGGCGAGAGATACCCGTTAGACGCCGTTGGAAAGCGTGCGTGATTGCCTTCGCTCCCTCCAGAAAGCTCTGTACCGGGCGTGCTAGCGCGTCCCCGTCCGCTACCGCATCGGCGTCGCATCGACGCTACGGAAGCGGCATCTCCGGATAGAGCGATGCGGCAGGCATCGCTCCGTCCGTTCCGCGGCAACACGGAGCTCGCAATGAATCGGATCTACAGCAAGGTTTGGAACAAGTCGCTCGGCATGCTGGTCGTGGCATCCGAGTTCGCCCGCGTCCGAGGCACGGGCGGGGTAGGGCGGCGCCTGCGCCGGTGCCTTGGCGCCGCGGCAATCGCCGCCGGAAGCTTATGGGCAACCGGCAATACGTTGGCCGCGGAGCGCGCGGCCGAGGCGACGATCACCAAGCAGGAAGCTCGATCGCCGCTGGTCCAGATGCATGGCGAACCCGGCGCCGACGGCAGCTATGTCGACGGCGGTGCGAGCGTTTCCGGCCGGGATGCCACAGCTATTGGCGACGGGGCTTCGGCGGACGCCGATGCCACCACGGCCGTGGGTGCGCATGCCCATGCGGCACGGATCAGCGCTTCGGCCTTTGGTCACAACGCCAACGCCGAAGGGACCAACAGCACCGCTCTCGGCGCCAACGCCCAGGCGCTGGAGGCGACCTCCACCGCTGTCGGCTCCAATGCCCAGGCCCGCTCGAACGCGGCCACCGCGCTCGGCTATGACAGCCGGGTACTCGAGGCGGCCACGAACGGCGTGGCGTTGGGCGCACGCGCGATCGCGGGCGCGGCCAGCAGCGTGGCGCTAGGCGCCGGCTCGGTGGCCGATCGCGAAAACACCGTGTCGGTGGGGCGCGACGGTCTGGAACGCCAGATCACCCATGTAGCCGCCGGCACCCTGGGCACGGACGCGGTGAACAAATCGCAGCTCGATGCCGTGGCGGAAGGGATGAGCGAGG
>JBCNOA010000465.1:0-2541 GCA_039594095.1 Dyella sp. | reverse complement strand
CGCCGAACTCGTCGGCGGTGTGCAGCGAGTGGTTCGGGATCACCGTCATCTGCGTCCGGCCATTGCTGAGCTGGCCCTGCGGCGCGGTCACATTGGCCGCGATCAGCGCATTGCTGACGTCATCGCTGGTGAGCTGTTTGGCGGCGAGCGCATCCGGGTTCAGCGCTACCCGTACTGCGTGAGGCGTGCCGCCGAAGACCTGCACCTGGGCCACGCCGGGCACCTGCGCCACGGCGGGCTTGAGCATGGTGTCGGTGAGGTCGTAGAGCTTATCCGGCGGCAGGCTGGTCGAGGTGAGCGAGATCAGCAACACCGGAATTTGCGAGGTATCGAACTTGAAGTACTGCGGCGGGTTCGGCATCCCGGTTGGCAAGTCGGGCTGGGCGGCATTGATTGCCGCCTGCACGTCGCGCGCGGCCTTGTCTGCGCTGCGGCCGAAATTGAACAGGATCTGGATCTGCGTGGCGCCATCGTTGGTCTGGGAGACCATCTGCTTGATTTCGGGAATCCGGCCCAGGTGGCGTTCCAGCGGTGCCACTACCGAACTGGCCATGGTCTGCGCATTGGCGCCCGGCATCTGCGCGAACACCACCACGCCCGGGAATTCGATGGTCGGCAGCGCGGCGACACCCAGCAGCAGATAGGCCCAGAATCCGGCCAGCACCAGCCCGATGGCGAGCAGCGAGGTGCCGATGGGGCGACGAATCAGCGGCGCAAAGATATTCACGAGGCTTCCATACCGGAGGGGTGTCGCGCATAGCCTTCATGGCGTATCGGCGCGCACCGGGGAGTACCGACGGGACAGGCATCGGGGGTGTAGGCAATCATATCGATTATATGACCGCGCCAACCGTGACGAGCGGATGTGCCTTTAGTCCGGCCGTGTCGAAAGGCAGGGGCGCCCCAAGGAGCACGCGGCGCACCGCATGTGCGCCTTTGTACCGGCTATCCCCTTGGCGCCGGCAACGAGGGCCGGAGGAAATGGCCTCGAAGGGAGCGAGGCCAGGGCACCGTCGACCGACGGATAGCGCCAGTGGATCCCGGCTTACACCGGGACATCGAGCAAGGGAAACATCCTGCGCCGGGAGGACGCGGAAGGGTCACGCCGCCTGACCCGCGGCCTTGAGCGCCCGCTTCGCCTCGCGCCGCGCCTTTCGCGCGGCCTTCCGTTCCTTGCGGTCGTGATTCCACAGGTAGATCGCCGGTGTGCTGAGCAGCGTCAGCAACTGCGACACCAGCAACCCACCCACGATCGCCACGCCCAACGGCTGGCGCGTCTCCGCGCCGATGCCGAAGCCGATCGCGAGCGGCAGCGCCGCGCCGATCGCCACCAGCGTGGTCATGGTGATCGGGCGGAAGCGCACCAGTGCGGCCTCGCGGATCGCCTCCGGCGCGGGCAGCCCATGCTCCCGTTCGCGTATCAACGCGAAGTCCACCATGAGGATGGCGTTCTTCTTCACGATGCCGATCAGCATCAGGATCGCGATGACGCCGATCAGCGACATCGGGGTGTGCGTCACCAGCATCGCGAGGAAGGCGCCCGCGCCCGCCGCCGGCAAGGTGGACAGGATGGTCAGCGGCTGCCCCAGGCTCTCGTACAGGATGCCCAGCACGATATACATGGCGAAGATCGACCCGATCAGAAGTAGCAGGGAATTGTCCTTGCTCTCCTCCAGCTGCTGGTTCTCGCCGGTATAGCCGATCTTCACGCCCGGCGGCAGGCGCGCGTCGGCCACGAGCTGGTCGATCAGCTGCATGCCTTTGTCGCGCGGGAAGTCCTGCGGCAGGTTGTAGTAGATCTGCACCGCTTCCATCTGGTTGTAGTGGTTGACGATGGACGGCGTCACGTTCGGTTCGATCTTCGCCACCGCCGACAGCGGCACCATCGCGCCCCTGGCGTTGCGCACGTAGGTATTCAGCAGCGTCTCCGGCGTGAGCGTGTGCTCGGCGCTGGACGTCAGCACGACCCAGTACTGGTTGATGTCCGAATAGATGATCGATACCTGGTTCTGGCCGAAAGCGTTGTACAGCGCCGCGTCCACCATGCCCATGCTGACGTCGACCCGGCTCGCCGCCTGGCGGTCCACCTTCAGCATCTGCTGCTTGTCGATGTTGTCGTAGTCGCTGCTGACGTCGCGAAACTCCGGCCGCGCCTTCATCAGCTTGGTGACCTTGTAGACCCAGGGTTGCAGGTCTATGGTGCTGGCGCTGACCAACTGGAAGCTCTCGGCGCCCTGCCCGCCGCCACCGCCGCCGCCGTTGAAGAAGCTCAGCGAACTGAGCGATACCTGCACCTCGGGCAGTAGCTCGTACTGCTTGCGCAGGCGCTCCACCACCTTGTCGATGTGCTCGGGGCGTTCGCCGGGGCCGTTGCCCTTGGGCTTGAGGTCGACGTACATCGTGGCCTGGTTGCCCACCGCGCCGCCCGCGTTGTCGGGGCCCAGGAAGGTAGTCACGTCCAGTACCGCCGGATCCTTGAGCATGATCTCGGCCGCCTTCTGGGCGCGCAGCGCCATCAGCGTCGGCGAAATATTGGTATCG
>JBCNOA010000464.1:0-2558 GCA_039594095.1 Dyella sp. | reverse complement strand
CCCATGATCGCGCTGCTCGCCGTCGGCGCTGCCGCGCCGCAGCCGGCCCGGGCCGACAACCTGCTGATCAACCGCGTCAAGCAGGAACAGGGCATGGATCTCCCGGCGCGCGGAATGAGCATGGCGCAGGTCGAGCAGAAGTACGGCGCGCCCAAGCGCAAGCTCTCGCCGCGCGGCGGCGACAGCGCCAAGCATCCGGTGATCAATCGCTGGGACTACGCCACGTTCATCGTGTACTTCGAGCACAGCCATGTGATCCACGCCGTGCTCAATACGCCGGCCGGGAACAACAAGAGTCCCGAATCGGTGAACTGAAGCGCCAGTCTCAGGCACACAGGAACAGAAGCGGCGACTCGATTCCCGGCGCCGCCATGCGGCTCCCCAATCGCGGCCGCCGCACCCTACAATTCGCGTTTCCTTCCGAAACGCGAGTCCCCTCATGAGCCAATCCACCCTGCGCCTGCCGGCGGAATGGGAGCCGCAATCGGCCGTCCTGATCGCCTGGCCGCATGCGGATACCGACTGGGCCGATCGCCTGGTCGAGGTGGAAACCACCTATGTCGCGTTGGCGGGGGCAGTCACCCGCTTCGAGCCGCTGATCGTCGTGGTCGCCGATGCGGCCCTGCGCGCGCATGTCGAAACGAAGCTGGGCGACGCGGGCGTGGATATGGGCCGCATCCGTTTCGTCGAGCTGCCTTATGACGACACCTGGCTGCGCGACTCGGGCCCGATCACGCTCAAGGACGACCACGGCGCCTTTCAGCTGACCGATTTCCGCTTCACCGGCTGGGGCGGCAAGTTCGGCGCCGAGCAGGACGATGCGCTGGTGGCTGGCCTGGTCCAGGCGGGTGTCTTCGGCCGGGCCGCGCACAAGCGCATCGACTGGGCGCTGGAAGGCGGCGGGATCGAGAGCGACGGCGCCGGCTCCGTGCTGACCACCTGGCGCTGCCTTACGCAGCGCCATCCGGAACAGTCGCGGGAGGCGATGACCGCGATCCTGCGCGATGGCCTGCATGCGGGCCGTATCCTGTGGCTGGATTACGGCTATCTCGAAGGCGACGACACCGACGCGCACATCGATACGCTGGCGCGCTTCGCGCCCGGCGACCGCATCGTCTTCCAGGCCTGCGACGATCCCGCCGATCCGCACCACGAGGAGCTGGGTCGCATGGCGGCGGAACTCGCAGCGCTCCGCACGCCGGAGGGCAAGCCCTATGAGCTTCATCCCTTGCCCTGGGCCCAACCGATCGTGGACGAAGGCCGTCGCCTGGCGGCGTCCTACGCCAACTACCTGATCGTCAACGGCGCCGTGCTTGTGCCGGCCTACGGCGATGCGGCGGACGACGAGGCCGCACGCATCATCCGCGCGGCTCATCCGGGCCGCGAGGTGGTGCAAGTACCCTGCCGCCCGTTGATCTGGCAGAACGGCAGCCTGCATTGCATCACGATGCAGCTGCCTGCCGGGATCGCGGACTGACAATCGGCAAGGGCGTCTTCGGACGCCCTTTTCCCGCAGCGGCATGACGTCGGCTCTCTCCCTGAAACGAGCGAATGGCTGCCGCCGGACATACACTGGGCTTCCCCGTCGCGCCTCCCCCGGAGCATGAGCAGCCTCGCCCGCCTGGATATCTATACACGACGCCGGCAGCGCATCGCCTCTGCGCCCTTCGCCGAACTGAGCGTCGTGCGCATCCTTCGTGGCAGCAAGCGCGTCGACGACAGCCACGAAGCCGTCGAGGTGACCGCGGGTCAGTACCTCGCCGTATCGCCAGGACAGCTACTGAACGTCGAGAACATCCCCGCCGACGGCGCTTATGAAGCCAGCTGCCTGTGTATTGCCGCGGGCTTTCGACATCCGCGTGCCGACGCAGCGCCACGGCGCTGGGCCATGCTTTCCGGGCGCGCCGCCGTGGATCAGGCGTTCGAGCATGCGGAGCGAGGCTTGCGCGAGGGGCTGCCGCCGTCACTGCTCTCCTATCGCATTGGCGAGCTGTTGGAAGCCACGGCGCTTTGCGGCTTCGTGCCGATGGCCAGGGACGGCGAACCTACGGCCGAGCGCGTGCGCATGCTGCTGGCGGCGGCACCCGCAGAAGACTGGCGCGCCGAACAGGTCGCTACGCGTCTGGCGATGAGTCCCGCCACTTTGCGCCGACGCCTGGCCGCCGAGGGCTCCGGCTTTCGCGACTTGCTGGAAGAAGTCCGGCTCAGCCACGCGCTCGCGTTGGTACAAGGCAGCGCGCAACCGCTCAAATGGGTGGCTCTCGCCTGCGGCTACCAGTCGGCATCGCGTTTCGCGGAACGTTTCCGCGAACGGTTCGGCTGCCTTCCGTCGGAACTGCGCGATGAAGACGCAAGCGCCGCACACGGTGGCCTCGCCGCCTGAGCGTTTCAGGCGATCGCTTGCGCGTTCGCGGGCACACGGCTCGCCGACGGTCACGCACGATAGGCCTCACTTGACGGAGGACTTTCATGCGCACCCTGCTGAGCACTTTTCTTTTCGCCGCCGCCTTGTCGGCTCATGCGGCGGACTTCAAGCTGACGGTCGATGCCGGCGCCGC
>JBCNOA010000463.1:0-2566 GCA_039594095.1 Dyella sp. | reverse complement strand
CATCTGGCCGGTGATATTAAGGCCGAACTGCTTGTCCAGTTCGCGCGCGCAAGTCGGCGATGTGACGTTGATCTCGGTGAGGTAATCGCCGATCACGTCCAGTCCCACGAACAGCAGGCCACGCCGGCGCAGCTCCGGCGCCACCTGGGAAACGATCCAGCGATCGCGGTCGGTCAACGGCACGCCCTCGCCACGGCCGCCGGCCGCGAGGTTGCCGCGGAACTCGTCGCCCTGAGGAATGCGGGCCAGCGCATACGGCACGGCTTCGCCGTCCACCACCAGGATGCGCTTGTCGCCGGCACTGATCTGCGGGATGAACTTCTGCGCCATCACGAACTGCGCCTGGGCGCTGTGCAGGCCGCCGCTGAGCAGGGTTTCCAGCATCGAATTGAGATTGCTGTCCCCCGCGCGCACCCGGAAGATCCCGCGCCCGCCCATGCCGTCCAGCGGTTTGAGCACCACCTCGCCGTGTTCGGCCACGAAGGCGCGCAGGTCGGCCTTGTCGCGGGAGAGCAGGGTGGGCGCCATGCACTGGCCGAAATCCAGCGCGTACATTTTTTCATTGCAGTCGCGCAGCGCCTGCGGGTCGTTCACCACCGTGACGCCGGCCCGCTGGGCCAGCGACAGCACCATGGTGTCGTAGATGAACTGCGAATCGACCGGCGGGTCCTTGCGCATCAGCACCACGTCCACCTCGGCCAGCTCGCGCCAGCGCGCCTCGCCCAGGCTGAACCAGCCGGAGGGGTCTTCCTTCACGGTCAGCGGTGCCAGGCGGGCCCAGGCACGGCCATCGCGCACGGCGAGGTCGCCCTGCTCCATGTAGAGCAAGGCATGGCCGCGCCGCTGGGCTTCCAGCAGCATGGCAAAGGTGGTGTCCTTGGCGATCTTGATGGCGCCGATGGGGTCCATCAGCACGGCGACCGTGACGGCCATCGTCATTCTCCGGTAGTGGGGGCCCCGTAGGCTGGCCAGCTGTCGCTTGGTCGACGGGGTGGGAATGCCGCGCATGTTCGCCGACGCGGAGGATAAGCGGCAAGGTCGCCCCGGCGACTTCGTGAAGGCGTGCCGCACGGCTCAACCACAAGGATTTTGGCTTGACGCCACGACGGGCAGGCGGTAAACAGCACGCACAACTGTCCGCCGAAGAGCGGGCAAGTCAGTGGGCTATCTTGCGGGATTCTTTTCGTCCACATGGAGCCGGCGGCCCTGGGCTGTCGGCTTTGTGTCTTACCTGAGCCTGGGGCGGGTCACAGGGGGGTGTGTGAACTTGAACATAAGTGGAAATGGCCTGGCCGGTCTGAAGGTCATGGTGATCGACGATTCCAAAACGATCCGCCGCACGGCGGAAACCTTGCTCAAGAAGGAAGGTTGCGACGTGCTCACGGCGGTCGACGGATTCGAGGCGCTCGCCAAGATCTCCGACCAGAAGCCCGCGATCATCTTCGTCGACATCATGATGCCGCGCCTGGATGGCTATCAGACCTGCGCGCTCATCAAGAACAATCCGCAGTTCCGGTCCACTCCGGTGATCATGCTCAGCTCGAAGGACGGCCTCTTCGACAAGGCGCGCGGCCGCATCGTGGGCGCCGAGCAATATCTGACCAAGCCGTTCACGCGCGATGAACTGCTTGGAGCCATCCATCGTCATGTCACGGTGTAAGACCACCATCGACTACAGGGGCTGAGGGGGACCTGTGGCCAATATTTTGATTATCGACGACTCGCCGACCGACGTGCGCGTGTTCACCACGCTGCTGGAGCGCGCCGGCCACAAGGTCGATTCCGTCAACAACGCCGAGGAAGGCATCGAGCGCGTTCGCGCCGAGCTGCCTGCTCTTGTGATCATGGACGTGATCATGCCCGGCATGAACGGGTTCCAGGCCACGCGCACGTTGACGCGCGACCCGGTGACCAAGGACGTGCCCATCGTGATGATTACGACCAAGTCGATGGAGACCGACCGCGTCTGGGGTCTGCGCCAGGGCGCCCGCGCCTTCATCACCAAGCCGGTGAACGAGAAGGAACTGCTGGCCTGCATCAACGATCTGCTGCCCAGCGCGGCCTGAGGCGTCCGATGAGCCAGACCCTTTCCCCGTTCGAGATCCTCGCGCGCTACGAGCGGCTGTCGCTGGTGCACGCGTCCGACACGCCCGAAAAGCTGGAGGCCCCCGGCCTCTGGCGCGGCATCGGTTATCGCGTCGGCGGCCGCCTGTTCGTCAGCGGCATCGACGAGATCAGCGAACTGCTCGCCGTACCCGCGTTGACGCCCGTGCCCGGCACGCAGGCGTGGCTGCTGGGCGTGGCCAACGTGCGCGGCAACCTGGTGCCGGTGGTCGACCTCGGCCGCTTCCTGTTCGGCGAGCGCACCCTGCAGACCGAGCGCAGCCGCCTGCTGGTGGTGCGACAGGGCGCCGGCAACGTCGCCCTGCTGGTGGATGAGGTGTTCGGCCAGCGCACGGTGGATACCGAAGCGCGCCGGAGCGCCGAGCAAGAGGACGATCCGCGGCTGTCGCGGTTCGTCGAGGAACGAGTGGGGGAACCCCGGCTGGCGGTATTCAGCATGGGC
>JBCNOA010000462.1:0-2570 GCA_039594095.1 Dyella sp. | reverse complement strand
CGCATGCGCCAGCATCAGTTCGTGGATGCGATCCTGCGTCACATGATGGTGGCCTGCCTCCTTGCCGACCTCGATGCGCTCGGCATCGCGACGTGCCAAGGCCAGCACGTCAGCGCTTACGAGGCGGTCGTACAGGATCACGTCGGCCTCGTGCAGCGCGCGGTGGCCACGCAACGTCAGCAATCCCGGATCGCCCGGCCCGGCGCCGACCAGCACGACGGAGCCGGCACTCGTCGCCGGCGCTTCCGCCAGCAGACGCTCTGCTTCCGCCCGCGCGCGGCCCGGCTGCCCACGGCGCAACAAGGCGGGCACCGCACCCGTGAGCAACCGCTCGTAGAAGCGCCGTCGCGCGCCGGTGTCGGGCAGCCGCGCGCGGATCTTCCCGCGCAATCCGGCCGCGAGCGCGGCGAGCGGCCCCAGCGCCGGATCGAGCCAGGCCTCCAGCCGTTCGCGCAGCAGGCGCGCCAGTACCGGCGCGGTACCGCCGCTGGAGATGGCGATCGTGACCGGAGCGCGGTCGATCACCGCCGGCACTTGAAAACTGGACAGGCCGGCATCGTCCACCACGTTGACGAACAACCGCCGCCGCTGCGCCAACGTGGCGATGCGGCGGTTGAGCAGCGGCTCGCAGGCGGCGGCGACCACCAGCCAGACATCGTCGAGCCATGTTTCCTCGAACGCGGCCTCGTGCAGATGAACGCGTCCCGCCGAAGCCCATGCCTTCAGCGCCGCCGATACGGACGGCGCCCCGACCACCACCGTCGCACCGGCATCGAGCAATGCCTGGGCCTTGCGTTCGGCAACCGCGCCACCGCCGACCACCAGTACACGGCGCCCCGCCAGATCGGCGAACAGCGGGTAAAGCTTCATGAGACGAGGACTCCGGCGTACGGCTCTGGGAAACGAGAGCATCGACGCTAGGCACGGCCAACCCGGGACGCAAATGATTTGTGCGCGACCGCTCATGCCCGGAAGTTATGTCGGTCTCATCATTTTCGGCATGAGGGACGGCCTTTGCGTTGACGGATTCATGAAACAGAGGTATAGACGTCTAAATGTCGCTCATCCGATACGCCACTCACCTCCCGACGGCCCGCCTGCAGGCCCCGTCCGGCGTGCGCGTGTGCCGGCCGAGCCCCATGCGATGTACTACCGCGGCGCCCGCAAGCCAGTCCCACCGACCTGCCCGCTCCAGGATGTCTTCGCATGACCCTGACCCAGTTGCGTTATCTCGTTGCCATCGCCGACGCCGGCCTCAACATCACGCTTGCCGCCGAGCGGGTGCACGCCACCCAGCCCGGACTCAGCAAGCTGCTCAAGCAGCTTGAGGACGAGCTCGGCTTCCAGCTGTTCCACCGCAAAGGCCGCAGCCTCGATTCGATCACCCACGCCGGCAGCCATGTGCTGGAGCGTGCGCGCACGATCCTGGCCGAGGCCACCAACATCCGCTCCATCGCCGCCAATCTGCGCAACGAATCGCACGGCACCCTGCGCGTAGCCACCACGCACACGCAGGCACGCTTCGCGCTGCCCGGCGCCGTTGCCGCGCTGAGCCGGCAATACCCGCAGGTCAGCGTGCATCTGCTGCCTTCCACCGACGGTGACGTGATCGGCCTGCTCGAAGGCGGCCATGTGGACCTGGCCATCGTCAGTACCTCCGGCACCGCCCCGCCCGGCAACGGCATCGCCCTGCCCGCCTATCGCTGGAACCGCATCGTGGTCGTGCCCGACCATCACGCCCTGACGCAACTGGAGCGCCCACCCACGCTCGACGAACTGGCCGCACACCCGCTGGTCAGCTACGACTCTTCGCTCAAGCCCACCTCCTCCCTCGCCCGCGCCTTCCACGCCGCCAACCTGCACCCGCAGATCGCGATGACCGCCAGCGACGCGGACCTGATCAAGACCTACGTCCGCGCCGGCCTGGGTATCGGCGTGCTCGCGGAGATGGCGGCCACCCCAAGCGACATCGACCTGCACGTGCTTTCCGCCGACCATCTGTTCGCGCCGTGCACGACGTGGATCGTGCTGCGCAAGGAAAGCGTGCTGCGGGAATACGCGCTCGAGTTCATCGGGCTGTTTGCGCCGCATCTGGAAAGGCGCGCAGTGAGCCGGGTGCTGGCCGGTGGCGGCGGCGCGACGCATTGGCCGGCAGTGCCGCATTGGCGGGAGCGTGCGGTTGAGGCTTAGAGGTTGATGCCAGGGAGAGGTGTGGGTCTTGGGGCCATTGGTTGAGGCGTTTCCGCAAGCACCCGCCCCTCATCCCGCCTTCTCTCCCACGGGGACTACCTACGGGTCGCCCGGAGGGGAGAAGGAGAAGTGGCGTACTGCGGCAAGCAGCCAAACAACCGCTCTATTCCAATAGCCAGAGCAAGCGGCGCAGCCGCGACGCTCGGCACGAGCGCTCTTGATCTTTGCTCTTGATCTTCGGGTCCCCTTCGCGGCGGTGAGGACTGGACGATCAGGCCGCCGCAGGCGGGCGGGGACAGGACGTCCCCGCCTTTTCGATTCGGGCATGGATGCCCGATCGAAAAGCCCGGCCAGTCCTCAACGCACCCGGAGCGGCGAAG
>JBCNOA010000461.1:0-2613 GCA_039594095.1 Dyella sp. | reverse complement strand
ATGTCGGGGATCTGCTGCGGGTCTTCCATTTCCTCGGACGCGCAGGCGGCGAGCTGGCCGCCCCAGGCGTTGGCTTCCAGCAGGATCTCGTTGGAGATCACGTCCAGCTTCTTCTGGGCCTCGCCCTGCACGTTCTCGCTGCCGGCATTGCCCAGCACGCCGCCCAGGGCGCCCTTGCTGGTGGCCACCGAGATGCGCTTGCAGGCACGGGCGACCACTTCGATCAGCAGGGACAGTTCGGCGTTGATGCGGCCGGCGCGGCGTTCCTCGATCAGGAACTGGATGAGCGAAACGGGCTTCATGGCGGGTCCGTAACGGAAAGGAACGCGCATTGTCCGGGCAGTTGCTGAACCGCGCCAGCCGGAAACCCCGCGCCCCGCCGCCTTCACCGGGCCGTCACGGCGGGACCGTCGCCCTGCTGACAACACGCTGGCAGCAGGGGGTACCCAGAATGCGCTCCACGCACTGGGGCACTCACCAAGGAACGAAGGACATGCTCAACCCGATCGTCACCAACTGGTTCGAAATTCCGGTCCGCCAGATGGACCGCGCCATTCGCTTTTACGACGCGGCGCTGGGTACGGCGCTCAAGAGCGAGCCGTTCGGCGGCATGGAACTGGCGGTGTTCCCGTATGACGCCCAGCAGCACGTCACCGGCGCGCTGATGCGGCTGGACAACTGCGAGCCGTCGATGCACGGCAGCACGGTCTACCTGAGCGTGGCGGATGTCGGCCAGACGCTGGCCAAGGTCGAGGAAGCCGGCGGCGCGGTGATCGTGCCGCGCACGGTACTGCCGGAAGGCAAAGGCGCATTCGCGCAATTCCGGGACAGCGAGGGCAACCGGGTGGGCCTATGGTCCCGGCAGTGACCGGGTCCACCCGGCCGGCCCGCGCTACTGCAGGCGCGGGCCGGCGAAACGGGGCGATGTCGCGAAGCCGCATCGTCGTTCGTCGTCACCAGGGAGCGGCCTTGGCTCCGGCACCGTATCGAGAGGAGGGTCAACGACATGCGTGACACCGTGTATTTCCTGGTGTTCGACGGCTACGCCGACTGGGAGGCCGCGCTGGCCTTGTGCGAGATCCGCCGCCCCGGCGACTGGCGCATCGTGACAGTGGGATTCTCGGGCCGCCCGGTCACTTCGATGGCCGGCCTGCGGGTGACCCCGGACCAGACGCTGGATCGGATCGACTTGTCCCGCGCCGCGCTGTTCGTGCTGCCCGGCGGCCACTTGTGGCAGCGCGGCGAAGGGGCGGAAGCCATGGACGCGGCCGAACGCGTGCATGCGGCGGGCGGCACCGTGGCAGCGGTCAGCAGCGCGGTGCTGGCGCTGGCGCGCCATGGACTGCTGGCGCGCAGCCGGCACGCCGGCAACCTCACCGGCTTCGTCGGCGGCTATGGCATGTCGTATGACGGTTCTGAGCGTTACGACCCGGACGCGCTCGCCATCAGCGACGGCGGCTTCATCACCGCCAGCAGCCTCGGCAGCGTGGAGTTCGCGCAGGAAGTGATCCGCGCGCTCGACCTGTACAGCGCCAGCGATCGCGAACACTGGTACCGCCTGTTCAAGCACGCCGCACCGCCGCCTTGGTACGCCGGCGAGAAGATCGTCGCGGTCTGAGGAGGATGCGGTGGGCAGCCTGCTGAATCGTGTACTGATGGCCTACCGACCGCTCTATCTGCGCGGCCTGCTCATGGACGGGCAGTACCGGTTGCTCATGGCACCGGAACGGTCGCCGGACTCGCCCGGCGGCAAGCGGAAGAAAGCAACCGAGTCCCCATCCCGTGCCGCCGCGCCGAGCGGACTGGCCGCCACCGTCGTCATCGCCGCCGCCGCGCGGCGCTACTTCCAGGAACAAGCGTCATGATCAAGACCTATCACGGCAGTTGCCATTGCGGCCGCGTCCGCTACGAAGCGGACATCGATCTGGCTGGGGGCACCGGCAAGTGCAATTGTTCGATCTGCTGGAAGATGCGCTTCTGGGGCTCGACGGTGAAACCGGAGGCGTTCCGCCTGCTCACCGGCGAGAGCGAACTGACGGACTACCAGTTCAATACGAGCAGCTGCCACCATGTGTTCTGCTCGCATTGCGGCGTGCATGCCTTCGGCCGCGGCTACATCGAGGAAGTCGGTGGTGCTTATGTCTCGGTTAACCTGGCCTGCCTGGATGACGTCCAGCCGCAGGAACTGATCGACGCGCCGGTGCGCTATTTCGACGGCCGCCACAACAATTGGATGCAGACGCCGGACGAAACCCGGCATCTGTGATGTTCATGGGCAGCGCCATGGGGGGGATCGTGCCGCGCCGTGACATCCGGCGCTGGCCGGGGCCTGGCGGCTCGGCGATGATGCGCGGATGCGCCGCGCCGACCGCCTCTTCCTCATCATCCACGCCTTGCGCGGACGCCGTACGGCGCTCCCGGCGCGGCACCTGGCGGACACGCTCGGGGTTTCGCTGCGCACCGTGTATCGCGATGTGGCCGATCTGCAGCTTTCCGGCGTGCCCATCGAGGGCGAGGCCGGCGTCGGCTACGTGCTGCGCAAGGGTTCGGACATCCCGCCGCTGATGTTCACCGCCGACGAGCTCGAATCGCTGGTGGTCGGCACGCGTTTCG
>JBCNOA010000460.1:0-2618 GCA_039594095.1 Dyella sp. | reverse complement strand
CCCGTGGGCAGCAGGTCGGCCGGCGCGGCGGTGAGCTGCCAGGCGCCCAGGCGAGGTTGCGTGCCGGATTCCAGCCACGCTGGGTCGGGTTCGTTCTGGCCCAGCAGCACGGCCAATTGCTGGGCGGCTGCGTTGATCGCCTGGCGCGGCTCGGCCAGGGCCGCATCGGCACGGGCCAGCTCGGCCTCGGCGCGTGCGGCTTCCGCCGGCGCGGCCAGCTTCAGCTTCACCCGGGTCTGCAGCAGGCGCGTTTTCTCCTGCTGTGCGTCATGAATGGCCAGCAGCAGGGCCTCCTGCCGTTGCGCCGAGCGCAGTTCCACCCAGCGACGGGTGACTTCGGCCACCAGCGAGACCTGGGCGCCGTGCAGCGCGGCCTGGGCGCTATGGAACTGGCCGTCGGCGACCCGCTTGGTGCTCTGCCATGCGCCGAACAGCGGGAATTCCCAGCTGGCGTCGAAGCCGACCATGAAATACGAGGCGCTGGTGTCCGGATTGACGACGTCATTGGTGCGCGCATGCACATTGGGCAGATAGACGTCGTGCGCATGGCCGCTGAGCTGCCGTGCGGCCTGCAGGCGTTCGGCGGCCTGGGCCACATCGAGGTTGTTGCGCAGCGCGCGGTCGATCAGCCCGTCCAGTGCGGGGTCGCCCAGGGCTTGCCACCAGCCGCGCAGATCGGCCGCCGGTGGCGCCACGCCCGCCGGGGCATTGCGCCATGTCTCCGGAACGGGCGGCTTCAGCTGGGGCAGGGGCGCGGCCGTGCAGCCCGCGAGGACGAGGCCGAAGGCCATGCAAAGGAAGGGTGCAACGCGCCTGGCCGCCACGCGGGGGCGCGCATTCGACAGGCCGATTGCGGATGAGAGCCTGTTCGTGGCCTCCACCGGCCCTTCGGTCTGCGGCCGCGTAGCTGCCGGCCGGTAGAGCGCGGTTCGGCCTGGCAGCCGGCCAGATCCGCGCCACGTACCGCCGGCTGGCAGCCACTCAACCGCGACGCGGGCTACGTGGAGGTCGTGAACAGGCTCTGAGGACACGTCTTTCCCGGTCATGATCGGAGTTTGGCTGCGAGGTCGCGGCCGCTTGGACTGCCATGGAGCGCCGAAGTGCCGGCCGGCGTCGCGGGACGCGGCAGACGGGGATGGCCGGCGAGCCAAGCCGTGCAGGGTATCGGGCCAGGGTAACCATCGGCAATGCCATTGCAGTGCGGACAAGCATACCTCCGGCTGTCTTACGACGATCTTTAGTGTGGTTCCCGACACATGACTTTCGGCACGGTGGCGCCCGATCGGGCCCCCGGAGCCGGAAAGGAGGCCGAAAGGGGTGGGCGCCTAATGTTGCGCCATCATGAAACCCCGGAGTGCCCGCGTGACGGCATGGAACATCCTCTGCGACTTCGACGGCACCATTTCCGTCGAGGACGTCATCGACTCGCTGCTGGACCGTTTCGGCCGTCCCGGCTGGGAAGCGCTGGAGCAGGACTGGCGTGCGGGCCGTATCGGTTCGCGCGAATGCATGAGCGGCCAGGTCGCCCTGCTGGAAATGACCCGTCCGCAGCTGGACAAGCACCTCGAAGGCCTGTGGATCGACCATGCCTTCCCGGCCTTCGTGGCTAAGACGCGTGAGCTGGGCGCGCCGATCCGCGTGGTCAGCGACGGCCTGGATTACGCCATCCACCAGATCCTCGGCCGCTACGGGCTGGACAATCTGCCGCTGGCCGCCAACCACCTGGCTCCGGCGGAACCGCCGCGCCAGTGGCAGCTGACTTCGCCGTTCCAGGCCGAAGGCTGCCGCAGCGGCACCTGCAAGTGCGCGTGCGTGGCGCAGGCCCGCAGCGGCGGCGCCAAGACGCTGCTGATCGGCGATGGCGCCTCCGATTTCTGCGCGGCCGACCGCGTGGATTTCGTGTTCGCCAAGCATCGCCTGATCGAGCATTGCCGCGCGGCCGGCATCCCCTACGTGCCGATCACTGGCTTCGACGACGCGCTGGAACTGCTGCCCCGTCTGCTGGACGGCAGCCTGCTCGCCGAGCATGCGCGCCCCGTGCCTGCCGTCGCGGCGGGCTGAGCGCTCCGTTTTTCAGGTTTTGGTTTTTCCGTACCCCGCCTCATCCCCATTCGGACTTTTCGATGAACGCTTACGATCCCAACGCCGCTACCGGCGTGATCCCTGATGCGCAGCTGCTCGCCGACGAGGCGCAGTACAGCTCCTTCGGCGATACGGTGCATTACGTCGACCCGCCCAAGATCTTCCGCCACGGCGAAGGCAGCTGGATGTACGACACCGCCGGCGTGCCGTTCCTCGACCTGCAGATGTGGTATTCGGCCGTCAACTTCGGCTACGGCAACAAGCGCCTCAACGACACGCTGAAGCGCCAGATCGACGTGCTGCCCCAGGTGGCCAGCCAGTACCTGCACCAGACCCGCATCGAGCTGGCCAAGACGATCGCCGTCGACGCGCAGAAGAAGTTCGGCCTGAAGGGCCGCGTGCACTTCAACGTGGGCGGCGCGCAGGCGGTCGAGGACTCGCTCAAGCTGGTGCGCAACTTCAAGAACGGCAAGAGCCTGATGTTCGCCTTCGAGGGCGGCTACCACGGCCGCACGCTGGGCGCTTCGTCGATCACC
>JBCNOA010000046.1:0-21698 GCA_039594095.1 Dyella sp. | reverse complement strand
GCGCGCGCCATGGTCTGCGGACCATCTGGACCAACGAGGAGGTCTCGACGCCCAAAGAAGCTGCCGCTCGCGCAGCCCGGCAGCTCGACCGCGGCACCGACGCCGTGAAGATATTCGCCGGCGCCATCGTGGGCGGAGATATCGGCGTGTTGCCCATGCGGCTGGACATCGCGAAGGCAGCGGTGGTGGAGGCGCATAAGCGCGGCAAACCCGCTTTCGCGCATCCTTCCAATTATGCCGGCATAAACGTGGCGATCGATGCTGGCGTAGACATCCTGGCGCACACCACGGCGACGGAAAGAGGCAGTCACGATCCTTATGGCTGGACGCCCGCGCTCATCGCTCGCTTGCGCGCCCACCATATGGCCTTGATCCCCACTATGACGCTATTCGAGTGGGAGGCGCAGAGATCTCACCTGCAGCCGGAGGCTTTGGCGCAGACGATCAAGATGATCACCTCCGAAGTGAAGGATTTTTCTGCCGCCGGCGGCGAAATCCTGTTCGGCACCGACGTCGGCTATACCGACGCCTACGACACGACTGAAGAATACCGCCTGCTATCGGGTGGCCTCGATTGGCGCCAGATATTGGCCTCGTTGACCACCACGCCAGCCTCGCGCTTTGGCTATGCCGCGCACAAGGGACGCATCGCTCCGGGCATGGATGCCGATCTCGTGCTTCTCGATGGCGATCCGGCCAAGGATCCAACCGCGTTCGCTCGCGTGCGCGACACCATACGCGGCGGACGGGTGATCTGGGGGAAAGATCAGTAGAGGTCAATGAATTTCACCCGGCGATATACATCTGTGAATAGGGCGAGTTTCATCCCCAAGTAAATGGCCCGCTTCTCAAGACGATGAAGGATCGGCGACGCATTGTGCCGCCAATCGCATTTCACGAGCGAAGGTTTGAGCGATAGTCGCGCCTTCCTGGCGCGAGTCGCCATGACGTACCGCCTCATCATCAGGAGGGAAGGGACTCATGAGTATCGTTCGTGACGCACTACGGAGGGCCGGCCATGTCGCCGCGCTGGCAGCCATGCTATCGACCGCACCGGCAGTCGCTCGGCCATACGCCGCGGACACGCCCGTGCTCGGAGCCTCGACATCGAGTGGGTATGGCCGCAAGGCCCCAGTAGCACCGCGCCTTTCGCAGGCCGCAACCGCCGCGGCCGTTTGCGGGAATGCATCCCTATTGAATGGCCCATCGACGCCACCGGCGGGAGCCATCACCGTGCCCGCCGGCGATAACAGCTCCTTCAACTTCCATCAGGTCGGAAAAACCTTCTGGTTCGCCCCGGGCATCCACCGGCTCGGCGCGGGAAACTACAGTCAGATTGTGCCCGCCGACAACAGCGTTTTCATCGGTGCGCCCGGGGCCATTCTGGACGGCCAGCGGGCGAATCTGTATGCCTTCACCGGACAAGCCACCGGCGTCACCATCGAGTATCTGACCATCCAGAACTTCGGGGGAGCCGGCGCGAACAACAACGAAGGAGTGGTCAATCACGATGCCGGTCACGGATGGACGATCCAGTACAACACTGTTCAAGGCAATGCGGGCGCCGGCGTGTTCGTCGGAAGCTCCAATACCCTGAAATACAACTGCCTGACCAGCAACGGGCAGTATGGCTTCAGCGCCTATGAGCCTAATGGGGTATCGAACGTCGTCATCGATCACAACGAGATTTCATACAACAACACGTATCGCTGGGAGACCGCCAGTCCGGATTGCGGCTGCACCGGAGGAGGCAAGTTCTGGGCGACGAACAAGGCAACCATCACCAACAACTGGTTTCACCACAACCATGAAGGTCCGGGTCTGTGGGCGGACACCAACAACAACGACTTCGACATCGAAAACAATCTTTTCAGCGACGAAGAGAACTCGGGCATTATTTACGAGACGTCCTACAACGCACTGATCAAGAACAATACGTTCCTGCGGACCGCCAATACCGCCGGACCGGCCAATCCCGACTTCCCGACTAGCGCCATCTACCTCTCGGAGAGCGGTGGGGACGCCCGTGTTCCGGCGCGCTACCAGACCATCGCGATCACGGGAAACACCTTCACCGACAACTGGTCGGGCGTCGTGATCTGGGAGAACGCCGATCGCTTCTGCAATTCGCCCGCCAATACCAGCAGCGGCGACTGCACGCTGGTGAATCCCGCGGTGGTGAATCTGTCGACTTGCGTGGCGGGCACGATCAACAAGGCTCCGTACTATTCGGATTGCCGCTGGAAAAGCCAGAACATCCAGGTCACGGGCAATACGTTCAGCCTTAATCCGGCAAATATCGGATCGAGTTGCACGCCAGCTAACGGCTGCGGATACCAGGGCGTGCTTTCGAACTGGGGAAGCTATCCGTCGTGGTCGCCGTATCAGGCTGAGGTGGTCGAGCTGGCCATCACGTTCCACCAATCCAACGTATTCAGCAGCAACAAATATGTTGGCCCCTGGCAGTTCATGGTGCATGACCAGGGGCAAAGCCTCGCCCCGTCGGAATGGCAAGCCGCACCTTATAACCAGGACGCGGGAAGTAGTTTTCAGTGATGAGGCTCGCGCTGCCGATTGTTCGGTGGCGAACCTTCAGTCCCCGGCGTGGCTCACGAAAAATGGTTGCACGAGCCGCGCCGGGTGATGTTGTCTTTCCACTGAGCCATTGCAATGAATCAGGCGGGTGACGGCGCAAATACGCGCCGGCGCTTCAAACAATGGATCGGACCACGCCACCATCCACGCGAATGGCTGCCCCAGTGGTAGCCGAGGCTTGGTTCGAGGCCAGGTAGACGCTGAGGTTGGCGACTTCGTCCACTGTCGCAAGGCGTCGAATCAAAGACGTCGGGCGATGAGTGGCGATGAAGTCGCGCTCGACCTCCGCTTGCGAAATGCCCTTCTCAGCAGCGATTTTCGCGAAGAACTCACCGACGCCTTCGGAGCGCGTGGGGCCCGGCAAGATGGCGTTGACGGTGACGCCGGTCCCGGCCAGCGACTCGGCAAGGCCGCGAGATACGGCGAGCTGCGCTGTCTTCGTCGTGCCGTAATGAACCATTTCTGCGGGAATCTGCACGCCGGATTCGCTCGAGAGAAATTGGATGCGCCCCCAGCCACGCTCGGCCATGCCTGGCGCATAGTGCCTGGCGAGACGAATGCCGCTCAGCACGTTCACTTCGAAGAACCGAAGCCAATCCTCATCAGGGATATCGAAGAAAGCTTTCGGTTCGAAAATCCCGAGATTGTTGATCAATATGTCTGCTGAGGGCACGGCATCCGTCAGTTCCTGCACACCCTTGCCGGTCCCCAGATCGCTGGCAACACCCGACAGCCTCGCGTGTGGAACGTCTTTTGCGATGGCGGCCATCGCTTCATCCACTCGCTGTCGGGTTCGCCCCGTGATAATCACCAGGGCGCCGGCAGCGGCCAGGCCATTCGCGATGGAAAGTCCGATACCGGCTGTCGAACCGGTGACGATGGCGGTCCTGTTGCTCAGGTCGATCTGCATGGTGATCTACTCCCAGGATATTCGGTGGATTTGGCCTGGACGCGCCGTGAGAGCTCAGCGGGCAGTGGCGGCCTTCTCGATCAAATGCGCGACTTCGCTCGGGTGCGACAGCATGACGACGTGCGAGGCGCCCTTGATGACGACCACGTCCTTGGCGCCCGCGCGCTTGGCCATGAAGGCCATGGCCTGCGGCGGGATGTTCTTGTCAGCGTCACCGTATACCCACCAGGACGGCAAGTTTTTCCACGAAGCGACGCCAGCCTTTTCATCGAGCGCAGCCTGCAGAAGCGGGCGCTGCGTGATGGCCATCAGTTCAGCGTCGGCTGCTGGCACGTCGGCGGCGAACTGGGCGTGGAACTTGTCCTGCAGGATGTACAGATCTTTGCCGCCATCGGCGAGATCGACCGGCGGCGCCAGCGCCGAACCGAGCGTGCTGCCTGGAAATTTGCCGGTCAGTCCGCCCAGCGTCTCGCTCGGCTCGGGCGCGAAGGCGGCGACGTAAACCAGTGCTTTCACATTGGCGTGCCCATTGGCCGCCTCGGTGATCACGCTGCCGCCATAGGAGTGCCCGACCAGCACCACCGGCGCCTTGAGGCCGGCGACCAGGCTGCCGACATAGGCACCGTCACCCTTGGCGCCGCGCAGCGGGTTGGCGACGGCAATCACGAAATAGCCGTCCTTGCGCAGCGTTCTTGCCACGCCATTCCAACTGGAGGCATCGGCGAACGCGCCATGCACGAGCACGATGACCGGCTTATTCGCGGCCTTGGGTACGGCGGGGGCGGACGACTGAGCAGATGCAGTCATGGCCAGCATCGTGATCATGCCGAGCGCGACAGCGATAAAGGTTTTGCGCATTTCATATCTCCTAAGGTTCTGGGCAGGCGATGGTTTTTTTGCCGCGGGACGCGCCGGCGCGATCACGATCGGTCTTTGCGCCGGCCGGCGGCGTCCGGGGCATTGAGAACGACGCTTTTCCGGCCGAACAGACGAGCGTCGACGGAATAGGCGCCCGGTCCGAGCAAGGCGAGTGCGATGGCAGCCGGAATGGCGACGCCCGCGTACTGCCACGTTGCGCCGCCGCTGCGAATCAGTGCGTACGTGCCCACGATGGCGCAACACGCAGCGAGCACGGGCGTCGCCAGGCCGGCCATCAACAAGAAACAGAACGCCTCCAGCGACCAGGCCACCAACGGAAACGGCGCACGCGTCGATTGCACGGCCAGACAGAGCGAGAACGCCACCGCGAGCCGGAGGCAGGCCAAGCCGACCCCCGGGAGGCCGACCGGAAACATGGAGAAGAGGCGTTGCATGCCATGAGCGTAGGCGTGCCATCAGCCAAGCGATATCCCTGCGTGGGTGAGGGGGACTCACTCTTTAGGGGGAAGACATCCGGACGCTATGGCGGCTTTCGGCAATAGGAGTTGCAATTGGCCGGTCTTGGGCGAAGATCGCACGACAAGATGAGACTTAAGGGCAGGAAGGGGAATGGCGCGTCGCGCAGAGAAGATTCGACGCCCGCATTGCCTTGGGTCTGCCTGGCTGCGCGGAATGGTTACGCTCGTGCTCTGGACGGCCCTCGGCATGATGGGAGGGGCGGGTGCGGTCGATGCGAACCGTTTGATGTCCCAGTACGGGCACACCGGCTGGCGACTGCGGGACGGTGAGCTTCCCGCCCCGGCCTACCCGATGGTGCAGACCTCGGATGGCTATCTTTGGATCGGCACGCAGGTCGGCGTCGTCCGCTATGACGGCGCACGTTTCGTCCCACTGGACAGCCTGACCGCCAGCCGATTGAAGAACGCCTTCGTCCTGGCCTTGTTCGGCGCGAAGGACGGCAGCCTGTGGATCGGTACACTCGAAGGCCTGGGGCGATGGAAGGACGGCAAGCTCACCGAGTATGCCGGTGTGAACAGCCCCGTGGTTTCGTTTGCGCAGGACGACAACGGCAAGGTCTGGCTACTTACCCGCAGCAAGGAAGGCAAGCCGCTGTGCGAGGTCGCCGATGCGGGCGTGATCTGCCACGGCAAGCAGGATGGGCTGGACGCGACAGGCCTCTGCTGCGATCACATGGTCACCGACGGCAAAGGGGCCTTCTGGATGGGAAGCGACACGGCCCTCATCCAATGGCGGGAGCGCACGGCGTCCCGGTCATTCCCCATCGAAGCGAAGATCAAGACTGGCGTGCCGGGCATCCTGGTCCTAGCGAGAGAGCCCACGGGCGAGATATGGGCCGGACTGCCCGTTAACGGGCCGGGCCTGGGCCTGCAACGCTTCGTCGCAGAGCATTGGCAGATATTCCAGACGCCCACACTGAAGGGAAGCTCTCTCGCCGTGCAGGCCATCGCAAGCGACAGCGCAGGCGCGCTGTGGCTAGGCACCATCGACCACGGCATCTACCGATGGGCATCGGGCCGGCTGGATCACTTCGACACGAAGAGCGGCCTCACCGGTGACAGCATCTACTCCTTCTTCGAAGACCGGGAAGGGAACATGTGGGTGAGCACGTCCGGCGGACTCGACCGGTTTCGCGATCTCAAGGCATGGAGCTATACGACGCGCGAAGGCCTGAGCGTGGATGAAGTCGATGCCGTGCTCGCCACGCGGGACGGCAGGATCTGGGCGGGCACGGCCAGCAGCCTCGACGTATTCGATCATGGGCAGTTCCATTCGCTTCGTGCGGGCAAGGAGCTGCCGGGCACTCAGGTCACCAGCCTGTTCGAGGACCGTGCGCATCGCATCTGGGTCGGCATCGACGAAGGCTTGTGGATCTATGCGGACGGCGCATTTACGGTCGTCCCCGACCTCGATGGAAAACCGTTGAAGGGCATGGTCTTCGCCCTGGCGCAGGACGCGGACGGCGATGTCTGGGCCACGCTGCGAGGGCAGCCCTCAAGGGTCGTCCGCATCCGCCGGGACCGAACGGTGGAATCGCGCGAGCTGCCCCCCTTTCCAGGCGTGCGCTCCATGGCATCGGACGCTACCGGCGGCATCTGGCTGGGATTGCAGCAAGGCGCGATCGCCAAGGCAGGCGACCCGGGGCACCCCATTTCGAGCGGTTTGGATGTACCTGTGCTCGATATCGCCGCGATCAAGGACGGGCTCGTGCTTGGAGCCACGAAAAAGGGCCTGATTGCCTTCAAGGAAGGTGCACTGCGCGTTTTTTCCGCCAAGGATGGGCTGCCTTGCGACGCCATTCATGGCCTGGCCGACGGCGAGGACGGGTCGCTGTGGCTGACTTCGCCCTGCGGCCTGGCCCAGATCGGGCTCGCGGACATCGAGCGCGCGCTCCGGGAGCCGGCACGCGCGCTGAGCGCGAATGTGTTCGACATATTCGATGGCGTGCGCCCCGGCTTCGCGCCGTTCCAGAGAAGGATAGCGCGCGCTCCCGACGGCTCGCTCTGGCTCGCCAATGGCGTCAATTTGCAATCCTTCGATCCTCAGGCGGCTACAGCCATGGCCGGCGCGCTGCCCGTTCATATCGAGGCCCTCACGGCGGATCGGCATCGCTACGCGTTGGCCGATGGTCTTACGCTGCCGCCCCTTACGCGCGATGTGCAGATCGATTACACGGCGATCGGGCTGGCCGTACCTCAGCACCTTCGTTTCCGCTATCGCCTCGACGGGCGCGAAGAGGACTGGATCGAGGCGGGGCAGCGCCGCCAGGCTTTCTATACGGACCTGCCGCCGGGAACGTACCGGTTCCGCGTCGCGGCCAGCCAGGACGGACGGCGTTGGGATGAGGCGCCACCTCTGGACTTCACGGTCAAGCCGGCGTTCTACCAGACCAGCTTATTCATGCTGCTGGTCGTGGCTCTGGCCGCCCTTGCCTTGTGGGCGTTGTTCGCCTGGCGGCTTGCACACGCCAGAGTTCAGATGCGGACCCTGTTCGAAGAGCGGCACGCCGAGCGCGAGCGCATTGCGCGCGAACTGCATGACACCTTCCTGCAGGCCGTGCACGGCCTGATGCTTCGGCTGCAGTCGGCGATGGAACGCCTGCCGCCCACGGAGCCCGCGCGCGAGTCGATGGAACGGGCACTCGATCTGGCCGGCGAAGTGATCGTCGAAGGCCGCGACCGTGTCACGAAACTGCGGACGCTCCCGCACGACCAAGTCCATTTGGAGGATGCGATCCGGCGGACGGGGGAGGACTTCGCACGCGATACCGCCACGGTGTTCCGGCTGACGGTGGAGGGCTCGCGCCGCTCGCTCGATCCGGCCGCCTGCGAGGAAATCCTGCGTCTGTCGCAAGAGGCGATCGCCAATGCCTTCACCCATGCGCATGCCAGTTGCATCGATGTCAGCCTGACCTACGGACGAAAGTACCTGACCCTGAGCGTGGTTGATGACGGGCGCGGCTTCGATGTGGAAAGTCTCACGGAGCACCGTACCGCTGGCCACTGGGGGCTGCAGGGCATGCACGAGCGCGCGGCGAGCCTTGGCGCGCGGCTCACGCTCTCCAGTCGGCCCGAGATGGGCACCGCGCTGGAGTTGCTCGTGCCGGCCGCCAGGGCGTTTCGCTATACCTCCGGGCCGTGGCGCCGGTGGCGCGGACTGGCGGGCATAATGCTTGGCACCCGCAGAACGGGCTCCATGGATCACGACGAAGCATGACGCGCCGATGCCCTCCAGCGATGCCAGCGTAATTACCGTGCTCGTGGTCGATGACCATCCGTTGCTCCGCGACGGTGTGGCCTTTGTGCTAACCGGTGAGCCGGATATGCGGATCGTGGCGAATGCTCATGATGGACGGTCGGCCATTGAGGCCTTTCGCGAACATCGACCAGACGTCACCTTGATGGACCTGCAATTGCCCGACATGAGCGGTATCGATGCGATGCGCGTCATACGCTCGGAATTCCCAGCGGCATGCATCCTGATCCTGACGACTTACCGGGGTGACGTGCAGGTGGCCAGGGCGCTGAAGCAGGGCGCCAGCGGGTTCCTGCTCAAGGACTCTTTGCGCAAGGAGCTTCGCGATGCCATTCGGTCGGCGAAGGCGGGGCGCCGCGTCTTGTCGCCTGACGCGGCGTCGGATCTAGCTGGATACATGAGCGGTGACGCGCTGTCCGAGCGCGAGCTTCAGGTACTTCATAGCGCCGCCCGCGGCCTGGGAAACAAGCAGATCGCCGCGGAGCTTGGCGTCAGCGAAGACACCGTCAAGTCGCATATGAAGAGCATCCTTGCCAAGCTGGACGCCAACGACCGCACGCACGCCGTAGTGACGGCGGTCAAGCGCGGCATCATGCAGATATGAGGCGTGGCGACACACGTCCGAGCCCGACAGGCCAGGGCAGCCACCGGTCGCATCGTCACTCGCCGAGTGCGATGCCGAAGATATGACGAGCTTCGGCGATAGCCGCCGCGTGCGCCTCCGCCTGGTGCGACGTCGCCGCACATTGCGGCACGGTATTCGATGCGCCCGGCAGGCACGAGCCGAGGAAATCGTAGTGAGTCGCCCCACCCAGATGCCGCTCCTTGGCGCCGGGGATGGATCGCGCCGCCACGTCCGCGTTGGTGGCGGCAGGCGCGACGATATCCGCGCTGCCCACCAGCAGCGACACGGGCACCTTCATCCGCCGCAATGAATCCGGCGCCAGGGCCTGCACCAAGGCAGGCGCCATGACGAAGACCGCGCGCACGCCCGGCACCGCATGATCGGCCGCGGCGTCTTGCAAGCGCCCCTCCTTCTCAAGCTCCTCGAGCAGTCCGCCGGCATCTCGCACCGTCAGCTGGGGCGCCTCCAGTTGCGGGGCGCAAACCCCGTCGTTCGGGTGGGCTTTGCAGAAATCGACGAAGTGCCGAACGTCGACGCGTGCCCCTCCGGCCAGCAGCGCGGCGAACCCGCCGGCGGAGAATCCGGCGACACCGAGGCGGCGGCCGTCGACATGAGCGGCCAGTACGGGATCCTTTTGGACAGCTGCCCATGCCGCCTTCAGATCTTCTGCGCGCTCCCACCACCATGCGGCGCCGTTGGCAGTGATGGGCGACCGGCCGTTGCTTCCCGGATGATCGACGGCGATGACGACGTAGCCGGCTCGTGCCAGTGCCGTTCCGAACCAGGCCATCATCCGCGCCGTTCCGCCAAACCCGTGCGAGAGCAGCACGACGGGAAAGCGCCCCGGCGCCGGAGGTGCATCGGCGGCGGCCGTGCCTGCCGCAAACAGCGGGCGTTCGGGCGGACCGATGAGCAACGGCTGTTCCGGCGAGCCGGGCTGAGCCGGATACCAAACAGTCATGGCAAGAGCCGACGAACCGTCCGCGTGACGCAACGCCGCCGTGGGCGTCGTGGTGGAACGATGCAGCTCACCCACCTCGGCGCTCGCCTCGGTTGCCGAAGCGAGCAGGGCGAGTGCGAGCCATCCGCGCGTAAGGGTTTTCTTCAACATGTGGGGCTCCATCAGGCCACCGGTACGCAAATGTCCACGCCGCCATTACCTGTTGCCGGATCGAAGCTGGCGTCATAGCGCTCGAAATCGGGGGCATCCACCGGCTCGAATCCCGCCGCCGGCAGCCATTCGCCGAGAAGGGCGTGCCAGGTTCGCGGAATCGAGCCGACATGGCCTTCGTGCCGCACGACGGCGTAGCGCTGACGAGCCAGACGCAGCCGCGGGTAGCCGCGTGGCGCCTGGCCAAAATGCTCCACTGCGTAGCCCGCCAGATAATCGAGCCGCCCTTCGTCGTCCGCCGAATGGAACACGCCGAAGGCCTGGGGCTTGGTCTTGGCGGCGGGTTGCTCGGCGTAGAGCCGCTGCCATTGAGAAGGGATGCCGGCCGTATCCTCCGCCAGGTACGATGCGCCGACGCCCGTCAGCAGGAGCGGGCCCAGGGTCTCGATGCGCAAGTCAGGTGGCGGGCCTGCCGCTTCTTCGATGACGCGCAGCGGAGCGAGCGTCGCCACGCCGTCCAGATGGCCGCACTGACGTACGGCTTCCGGCGCCAAGCCGAATGCATCGCGAAACGCGCGGGTGAATGCCTCATGCGAACCGTAACCGGAGGCGAGTGCGACCGGCAGAATCTCGGCCGCGCCTTCCGCCAGTTCCGCGGCGGCCTTGCTGAGGCGGCGCATGCGCAGATAGCGGACGACCGACCACCCCGTGGCTGCCCGGAACAGCCTGGCGAGATGGAAGGGAGACGTGCCGGCAGCGCGCGCAATGTCCGCGAGGATCAGATCTTCGTTCGAATGGCTTTCGATGTACCAAACTGCGCGCTGGACAGCCGTCATAAGCCCCCCTTTTGCCGTTATGTTAGGCGACATTCGACGGCGGTCGCTTGATCGTTCTTGCTCGAAACATCAGCTCCGATGGCCACAGCGGCCCATAACGCCATAAGCGACTTGAGATTGAGGACGGCCATGATGCGAATCGGATCGGCTTTGCTGGCAATCGCCATGATGACTACCCAGGCTGTGGCGGGGCCCTGGCCAGACGGCAAGCGAGCGGCCGTGGTACTGACCTATGACGACACACTCGTCTCGCAGCTCGACATCGCGATTCCCGCACTCGATGCCGCCGGACTCAAGGGAACCTTCTTCCTGATCGGCAGCAAGATCACACCGGAGCAGATCGCGCGCTGGCGGTCAGCTGCAGCCGAAGGCCATGAACTCGGCAATCACACCATTCGCCACGCCTGCCCACAGGCCAACTATCCGCCGGCCAAAAAAATCGACACCAGCGAAACGTACGACGTCGAAACCATGCTGACGGAGATCCGCACGATGAATACGATGCTGACGGCGATCGACGGCAAGCCGCAGCACAGCTATGCCACGCCCTGTGGCCAGCACTTGGCCGGAGGCGTCGACTATCTTCCGGCGTTGCGCGCCAGCGGATGGGTGCGTTACACCCGCGCCGCAGACCCGACAGAGCGACCCCTCGATCCGATGGATGTGCCTGCTCGCTTCTTCCCTTCGAATGCGACCGGAGCCGATCTGATCGCCGCAGTCCACGACGCCGAGCGCAAGGGCGGCATGGTCGTATTCGGCTTCCACGGCGTGGGCGGCGACTACCTCTCCGTGTCCGCAGAAGCCCATGCCCAGCTTCTTGCCTACCTCAAAGCCCATTCCGACACGATTTGGGTGGCGCCGTTCTCGACGGTGGTCGGTTACGCCACGAGCCATCCGAATCACTGATGACCGAGGCGGCATGACTTCGAATCCGATGCGGACAAGTTCACAGGTGGTGCGGACGCCCCCAAACCGATAACAGCGACAACCACTCTCTTTCTAATAAGACCCATGAATCCACCGACGGAAGCCTTCAACCAAAAGCGACGCCAGCCCTGGCTCGACGAACACTATTTCCACTGGGCGGTAGCTACGTTCAAAGAGGATATTGTTCACTGGATCCTTCCGGCCAACGGCACGGAGATCGAGCGCAAGGCGAACGCCGCCATGATCGTTGCCAGGGACCGCTGGTGGCTTTTCTTACTGCGCTATACCGGCGGCGAAGCCATTGAGCCCATGCGCGAAGAGTTGGAGAGAGTGGTGGCCGCTTACGAGGCGTACGCCCCTTTACGTCGCCTGGCTCATGAGGACCCGGATTTTCCGCCCTTCCTGTTTGGCGAACTGGACGAGTACGAGGCAACCTTTCAAATCATTGGCCTCTGTTATTTGCTGCACCGGCGCGACTTGCTGCCGCGTATCGCCGCGATGCAAGACCCGTACTATCGGGCGCAGGACACCCTTTACGAAGATTTGCTGGCCTACGAACTGGAAGGTCGGTACGACGTCGACAAATGGTTTCATGACAAGCCTTACCGTGACTTGATCAATAGCTTCTACCGGGACACGGACGAGGAAAGCATTGAAGACATCGTTCGCTATCTCGATGGCTGGTATCCGGGCATGACCCGGACGGTTTGGCACGGCGGCCATCTAAAGCAGGACCAAGGGTTTAGGACCTATCACGGTTACTGGGCCATTGGCGCGGCAGCGGCCACCTTTCTATTGGAGCTTGACGATTCGAGCTATCGCGATCATCCGATGTATCCCAAGGATCTGGTCGACTTCGCTCGCCGTTATAAAGCCGATGCCTTGGAAGCCGAAGCCTTGGAAGGGCAGGGGAGCGAGGTTGCCTCTCTCTCGCGACAAAGTTCGTCACGTCAGATGGAACGGCCTGATATGGCGGCCAGCAGCCAGACACGTCAGGACGGTGCGGCCAACAGGGCCTCGACCTCCCGCTCATCTGGCGGCTTGAGCATCTACGATGAACTCATCGGTGGTTACCGAACACACACCCATCAATCCGTCTTCATCGATCGCCAGGGAGATGGCTATGGCCTGTGGATGCTCGAGGAAGAAGATGACGTCTGGCAGGATCATGCCGAAACCTATATGCCCATGACCGCCGACGTTTTGCGCAGATATTTCGTCCAACCCGGTGACGCTGACGATGCCATGGGCGTGGGCAGCCCTTCGGGCACTCACGGCGAGGTCTATATCGCCATCATCCGCGCTCGCCCAGGGGCCGCACTGGCCTGTGGCGGCGTTGTGCCTTCGGGTGGCGTATTTGCCATGAATGGCGCGCTGTTTGTTCCGTTCACGGCTGATCGTGCCGTCGGCGCGGATTACGTGATGTATGCGAATGAGTAGATGGACATAGGCGAAAAATTGGGATCTTCGAGAAGGCCCACGGCGAATGTCTAACAACATGAATGCCGATGAGCCTTCCCACACCTGGCCGATGGTGGCTGCGAAAGATGGTCTCCCAGGCATACGAGGTCTCTCCGCCTAGCCGATCAGCATTCGTGGAAGAACTATGAGCAGACCCAAGCCCGAAACCCCTTCATCATCGCCGCGCCCGCCCGAGTCGTATGGGCTCGGTTTAGGGTTGAGCATTTTCCTTTCGCTGTGGGTGACGGGCTTCAGCCTGAAAGCCATATTTGACACTGACTTGACGGGCCAAGAATGGCTTTCATTGGTGCTGGTGGGTTTCTCGGGCGCGGGGGCGCTGGCACTAGCCTTGCTGATCACTCTGCTCGTCTATTTTGCCCTCCAACGCAGAGACGCCCCCAGAAGGGTGCTCCTGCCGATAGTTGCGCCACCCTTGCTGGCCGCCGTCATGATCCCCCTGTACTTGAGCTGGCCTCACGCACGCGCCCACGAGTTGCCCGGCACGCATCCGGGCGTATCGGAAACCCACGTCAACCTTAGTGGTCAACCGCTGTGCCTGTCGTCCGGCGTTGACGGCCTGGACGTCACGGGCGCCCCACCTCGAATGCCAATGGCCCCGACTCAGATCGTCAGCTTCTCGCGTTATTCCGGCGAAGATCCGAAAGCGGCCGCCAAGTTCCCTTACGATGCCGCGCACCTGCGCAGCAGTATTCGGACATACAGCTATGGCTGTGGCGATGAGCACGCACAGGGAGCCGCACAACTGCGCACACTGCCATTGGTGAGGCGGCCTTATCCGGACCTGCATCAACTGACACCATACGAACGAGAGGATGCCTTACTTTTGCACCAATATTTCCACTACCGCGATCATGTGGAAATGGTGCCGAGCCTACAAGCGCCGTCCGAGAGCTTCGAGCGCGAATTGCAGGATAAAGTCAGTCATTTGGCAAAGTTCTATCTTTCCAATCGCGTGGGGCCAGCCATCGCTCGACTTGAGGTCAATGGACAGACTCTGGTTCTGGCGCAGGAATCGAAGATTGCGACGTCCGATTGCAGCCACGGCAGCACACCTATCGGCTACGCTTTAGTGGATCTCGACACGCCCTTACTGCTGCGTTGGCAAACGCTGAACGATCCGGCACGTTGGCACGAGGCCAGCGTCAGCGTTCCAGCCTGGCGACACGCACTGCCTGGCACGCCTGCGTCACTGCCAAGCGTGACGCTTTATTTCACCCGAGAAAGTCACGTTGCAGCTGAACGCTTTCAATTGTTGTCCAGCACACCTCCATACAAAGATGGTCTGATCGCGACGGGCATGCCTGCGGGCGTGGTTGAGGAGGAGGTCTGTGGCAGTGCGGCGGATTATTACCCCGACTACTTCAAGCGCTTCCAATGAAGAACACTTTCATCGCTCTTGATGAGCTCGCATGGCGTGGACGCGCAAGATAGACGGCAAGTTACAGATGGCCCAAGGCCAGCTCAAAACTCAATAGACGTGAACCGTGAGTTCTTGGTTGTGGGCGTTAGTCGAGTTCTTTCGTGAATGTCCCTCGTGGCATCGATCTCAAGCCAAGCCGCTCGCCACTCGTCGGGGCAACCTGCCCAATGCGGTGGCTTCCGAGTTGCACTCCGACGACATCGACAAAGCGGCAACCAGCCAGTAGTCCCGGTCAATGCGGCCATCCGATGTGACCTTCTTTCTTCGTGCATGCGGACTGGATCGGCTCGTCGACGACCTGTCATCCTCCTTCGAACGATTACCCGGGTCATAAATCCATTGCCATGCGTTGGGAGCGCCACGCTCCACTGAGCAGCGAGTGACGAGTAACGGGACATCTCCGGTGCGAGGCATTCCGATCGCACGGGCCTTGTCTGTTTTTGTGAACTGTGACCATGCGCGAAAGCAAGCGGAGACAAAATCTTAATCCGCGCCTGCCTAAGCTCCGCGACTTGCATCCGGCGCTGACACGACACCCTCATGTTGCGCGCAAGAACGTGCGATGGATTTCAAGTAGTGTCGCTCAAGGATCGGATTGCACTCAATGACAGGGATATCAAAAGAGGCAAGCGTCATGACCAACCCTTTCGACGACGAACAGCATCGCTTTTTCGTCCTGGTCAACCACGAAGGTCAGCATTCGCTCTGGCCGCAGTTCGCGCAGATTCCCACCGGCTGGGAGCCGGTATTCGGTCCGGAGGCACGCCAGTCTTGCCTCGATTACGTCGAAGCACATTGGCAGGACATGCGCCCGCGCAGCCTCATCGAGGCCATGGCGTCCACAACGCCCTGAGCGCAGCTCGATGACCGGCGCCATTGGCGCCACCGGTCCGTCGCGCATTCGCGCGGACACACGCCCAATGGAGGGGTCGTGCACAACACTCACGAAAAGGGCGTGCCGTCCGCGGCCGCCGCAGGCGTCGGTCGTGCCGTCGGTGGCGGCCTGACGCTGACGCAGCTCTTCGAATGGCGCGTGGCGCATGTGCCACATGCCATTGCCCTGTGCATGGACGACGAGCAATTGACTTATGCACAACTCGATCAGCGCGCCAATCGGCTCGCGCATTGGTTGGCGATGCAAGGTGCCGCGCCCGAGCGCCTGATCGGCATGGCGCTGCCGCGTTCGATCGAAGCCATCGTGGCTGTGCTCGCCGTGCAAAAAACGGGAGCGGCTTATCTGCCGCTGGATCCGGACTACCCACGGCAACGTCTGGAACGCATGGTGCGCGATGCGGCACCTCTGCTCGTGCTCAGTTCGCGCGAGGCGGGCGTGGAGGTTCCATCTGCGCGCATCGTCCATCTGGACGCTCCCGAAGCGCTTGCCGCCATTGCCGCACAGCCCGGGCGGAAGGGACCGATCGTGCCGGGAGGACTTCACGCCCTGCAGCTCGCCTATGTGCTGTACACCTCCGGCTCCACGGGCATGCCCAAGGGTGTGGCGGTCACCCATGCCGGCATCGAACCGTTGCTGCGCAGCTATCGGGATCGCCTCCAGATCGGCGAAGACAGCCGCGTGCTGCAATTCGCCTCGTTGAGCTTCGATGCCTCGTTGGCGGAAATAGGCATGGCGCTTGGCTGGGGTGCCTGCCTGGTTCTGGCGCGAGTTGGCGACCTTGTGCCCGGACCCGCGCTGGCGCAGACGTGCCGGCGGCAACGCATCACGCATATGGCCTTGCCGCCCAGCTTGCTGGCGACCATGAGTCCCGATGCATTGCCTGAGGTGCGTACGCTGATCGTCGGTGGCGAGGCTTGCCCACCCGAACTGGCGAGGTCGTGGTCGGAGGGACGCCGCCTCGTCAACGCCTACGGCCCTACCGAGATCACGGTGGATGCCCTGATTTCTCCTCCGCTGGATGGTGACGAAAGCTTGCGCGTCCCGCTGGGCGAACCCGTTCTCGAAGCGCGCGCCTATGTCCTGGACGAAACGCTGTCGCAGGTGGCCGACGGGGAGGAGGGCGAGCTGTATCTCGCGGGCCCCGGCCTCGCGCGTGGGTATTTGCATCGCGCGGCATGGAGCAGCGAGCGTTTTGTCGCCGATCCCTACGGGCCGCCCGGCGCGCGCATGTATCGCAGCGGCGACCGCGTTCGACGCCAGGCGGGACGCATAAGTTTCGTCGGCCGCATGGATCATCAGATCAAATGGCACGGCTTGCGCATCGAAACCGGTGAGATCGAGGCATGCCTGAGGCGCCATCCCGACGTAGCCCAGGCAGCGGTCGTATTGCGCGAAGATCGCCCTGGTCAGCGCCAGCTCGTCGGTTACGTCGCGCAACGCGAGGCCGCACCGGAATCGCGCGGCGAGGCCGCCGAGGCGGCGCACGTCAGCGAGTGGCAGCATTTGCACGACCGCTTCTACGGCGAGCAGGCAGAGCTCGCCGGCGAAGAAGACTTCACCGGTTGGAATAGCAGCTACGACGGCACACCGATCGCGCTCGAACATATGCGCGAATGGGGCCAGGCGACGATCGATCGCGTATTGGCGCTGAGGCCAAGCCATGTGCTGGAGCTCGGCGTCGGCACGGGACTGGTCATGTGGCAGTTGGCGCCGCACTGCCAAAGCTACTGGGGAACAGACTTTTCGCGACCAGTCATCGACACGTTACGCGAGCGCGTCGCGCGCCAGCCCACGCTATGCGAGAGCGTGCATTTGAGCCATCAGCCGGCCCACGATGGAAGCGGCCTTCCACGAGGGCATTTCGACACGATCATCATCAACTCGGTGGTCATGTACTTCCCGGGCGTGGACTACCTGCTCGATGTCCTGCGGCTATGCGTGGAGCTGCTCGCGCCCGGCGGCCGCATTTACCTGGGGGATATCCGCAACCTGCGCCTGTTGCGCTGTTTTGCTACGGCCATCGCGTGGCATCGCGCCGTCGCGACGCAGCGTAGCGTCGAAGAAACGCGCCGCGCCGTGGAGCAGGAGCTCTTGCTGGAAAACGAGCTGCTGCTCGACCCCGCGTTCTTTGCCGCCTTGCCGGCATGGATCGACGGGCTGGCTGGAGTCGATATCCAGCTCAAGCGTGGTCGCCATCACAACGAGCTGACCCGTCATCGCTATGACGTGGTGTTGCACAAGCACGGGGCGTCGCCCGCCGCTCTGACGCGTGGCGAGGAGCTGCTCTGGCGGAGGGAAGTCTCCTCGCTGGAACAGGTCGCGATGCGTCTCGAGAGCCGGCGACCTTCGGTACTGCGTGTCAGCGGCATACCCAATGCGCGCCTGATGGGTGAAGTCGCCGCCATGCGCGCGGTATGGGAATCCACGGAGGGTCACGCCCTCACGCACGCTCTTGCGCCTCGGGCGATGGCGGGTGTCGAACCTGAAGACGTGTACGAACTGGCTACCCGGCTAGGTTACGGGGCGGCCGTGACCTGGGCCGCGCCGGGTCAGGACGATCGCTTCGATGCCGTGTTCTTCGTCGACAAGACGCCAGTCCTGACGGACGTCTACCGCTCGGCGCATCCGCTACCGCCCGGCGCTTACGCGAACCGCCTGGACCACGGTCGCGCAGCGCGCGCATTGGCAAGTGCACTGAGATCGCATCTCGCGGAACGATTGCCTGCGCCGATGATCCCCGCCGTCATTGTCGTGCTCCCCAACTTGCCATTGACCATCAACGGCAAGCTCGATCGCGGTGCGCTGCCGGCACCGGCGCTGAGTCGCGAGAACAGCCGCGAGCCGGTGACGCCCAATGAAGCGCTGTTGGCCGAGTTGTTCGCGGAAGTGCTGGGGCTGGATCGCGTCGGTATCGACGACAGCTTCTTCGAATTGGGCGGGCACTCCTTGCTGGCGATGCGCCTGGTGGCCCTGGTGCGGCAGGCGTGCGGAGCGGACCTTCCGGTACGCGCGCTGTTCGAGACGCCTACCGTGGCCATGCTGGCACCTCAACTCGATCACGCCCCCCGCGCGGTCCGCGCGCCGTTGCGCCCCATGCGTTCCACCGAGCAGCCGCTTCCATGATTCCGATGTCGTTCGCGCAGCAGCGTCTCTGGTTCCTGGGCAAGCTCGATGGTCCAGGCATCGCCTTCAATATTCCGTTGGCTCTACATCTGGATGGCCCATTGGATGCCCACGCCATCCGTGCGGCCCTGTTCGACCTGGTGTCGCGGCACGAAAGCCTGCGCACCTGCTTTACCGATGACGGCGGCGTCGGCCGCCAGGTCGTCCTGTCTTGCGAAAGTCTCGCACCCGTATTGGACGTCGCCGATCAGGCGGAAGCGGAGCTGGATGAAGCCATGCGCCGCTTCAATGGCTACCGGTTCGATCTGGAACGGGATATCCCCTTGCGTGCGGCGCTGTACCGGCTGGCCCCTGAGCGGCACGTCTTGCTGCTGCTGGTTCATCACATCGCCAGCGATGGGTGGTCGTGGGCGCCCATGCTGCGCGACCTGGCCCAGGCCTACGCGGCGCGAAGGGAGGGCCGGGCACCTGCATGGAGCCCGCTGCCGGTGCAATACGCCGACTACAGCCTTTGGCAGCGAGAGTGGATGGCGCAGGCGGAGGCCGCGGACAGCGAAGTCGATCGCCTGGTCACGTACTGGAAACGCAGCTTGGTCGGGTTGCCGGAGCAGCTGGATCTTCCGTTCGATCGGCCTCGTCCGACGCGTGCCAGTCAGCACGGCGCAACGGTACAGACCCGATGGGACGAGTCGCTGGCGGGCCCATTGCGGCAGTTGGCTCGCGATGCGCGCGGCAGCCTGTTCATGGGCGTGCATGCCCTGGTCGCCGCGCTGCTCTTCAAGCTCGGCGCGGGGGAGGACCTCCCGCTGGGCACGCCTGTGGCGGGCCGGGGCGAAGAAGCACTCAACGATTTGGTGGGCTTCTTCGTCAACCTGCTGGTGCTGCGCACGGACGTTTCCGGGCGTCCAAGCTTTCGCCAGTTGCTTGCGCGCGTGCGCGATGCGGATCTGGATGCCTACGCTCACCAGGACCTGCCATTCGAGCGCATGGTCGACATAGTCAATCCCGGGCGAGCGACGTCGCGCCACCCCTTGTTTCAGGTGGCGGTGATCCTTCAGAACAACCGGGATGCGCAGTTCGACGTCCCCGGCCTGTCCGCCAAGGCGCGTTTTCTGGTGACCGAGACGTCCAAGTACGACCTGACTTTCGAGTTCACGGAACTATTCGACGCGGAGGGAAAACCGGACGGTCTCGCCTTGCAACTGGAGTACGCCACCGAGCTTTTCGACCGCGCCACGGCGGAGTGTTTCGCGGCACGACTGCGTCGTCTGCTCACCCAGGTTGCGGCGCAGCCCGATCGACCGCTTCCCGACATCGACCTTCTGGAGGCCGAAGAGCGACATGAGACGCTGGTGGCGTGGAACGACACCGCGCACGCAGCTCCCGACCTCACCGTGCCCGAGCTCTTCGGCGAGCAGGTGGCCAACACGCCCGATGCGCCGGCCGTTAGCGAGGGCTCCGTCACGCTGACTTACCGCGAGCTCGACGCACGAGCCAATCGGTTGGCGCATCGGTTACGTTCGCTCGGCGTGGTCGCCGATCAGGTGGTGGGCCTCTGCATGGAGCGCTCGCTCGACCAGTTCGTTGCCATGCTGGCGATCCTCAAGGCAGGCGGCGCCTACCTTCCGCTGGATCCGAGCTATCCCGAGGCGCGCCTGGCCCTGATGCTCGAAGAGACCTGCGCTACGTGGGCAGTGGCGCAGGCCGAGCACGCCGCGCGACTGAGGTTTCCCGGCATCACGGTGCTCCCATGGCGCGGCCAGGACGAGGCCGCCGCTGATGAGCCGGAAGGCGCGCCGGCCACGAAGCTCCATCCCGAGCATCTGGCCTACGTGATCTACACCTCAGGCTCCACGGGCACACCCAAGGGCATCGCGACGACCCACCGCAACGTGGTGGAACTGGCCCGGGATCGCCGTTGGCGCGATGGCGCGCAGCAACGCGTGCTGGCGCACTCGCCATTGGTGTTCGATGCCTGCACTTACGAAATCTGGGTACCGTTGCTGAGCGGTCAGCACGTGATACTGGCTCCGCCGGGACGAGCCGACCTTCCGGCGCTCGCCGACACCATCGAGCGGCATCAGGTCACGGCGCTTTTTCTAACCACGGCGTTGTTTCGCCCGCTCCTGGAGGAACATGGCGATCGCCTGGGGTCCTTGCGTACCGTATGGAGCGGGGGCGAGGCCGCCGTGCCTCAGGTATTCCGCGAATGGTTGGCGTGCTATCCGCGCCTCGATACGGTCAATGTGTACGGCCCGACGGAGACCACGACTTTCGCCACCTGCCATCGCGTGCGCGAGCCGGTGAACGAGGCGCCGATACCTATCGGCGCTCCCTTGGACAACACCCGCGTCTACGTACTGGACGACGCCTTGCGGCCAGTGCCGGTCGGTGTGGCCGGCGAGCTGTACATCGCCGGCTCCGGCCTGGCGCGCGGTTATCTGCGGCGCGCGGAATTGACCGCCCTGCGCTTCGTTGCCAGTCCCTTCGGGGAGCCGGGACAGCGCATGTACCGCACCGGCGATCGCGTACGTTGGCGGGCCGACGGCCAACTCGTCTATGTGGGACGCACCGACCATCAAGTGAAGATCCGCGGCCATCGGGTGGAGCTGGGTGAAATCGAAGCCGTCCTGGCCAGGCAGTCAGGCGTCAGGCAGGCCGCCGTGATCGTGCGCGAAGACCCGCCGGGCCAGCCGCGGCTGGTCGCCTATGCGAGCGCCGCATCCGGCGCCGTACTCGACGCATCGGTCCTGCGCCGCGCCTTGGCCGGCACCATGCCTGAATACATGGTGCCGGCCGCGGTGGTGGTGCTGGACGCTCTGCCGCTGACCATCAACGGCAAGCTGGATCAGCGCGCACTGCCCGCGCCCATATTCCAGCCGACACAAGGCCAGAAACCTGCGACGCCCGAGGAGCATGCGCTGGCGAAGCTGTTTGCCGAGGTACTTGGACTGGCGAGCGTGGGTACGCAAGACAGCTTCTTCGACCTCGGCGGCCATTCGTTGCTTGCCACCCGGTTGATCAGCCGGATCCGCTCCGGCCTGCAGGTGGAATTACCGATCCGCGCACTGTTCGAAGCCCCGACTGTCGCGGAACTCGCCTGCGGCAACCGCAGCGCGAG
>JBCNOA010000459.1:0-2623 GCA_039594095.1 Dyella sp. | reverse complement strand
TTGGCGTGGCCGGCATGCTTGTGCCCTTCGTCGAGCACTTCCAGCTCGACCGGGGCGAGCGCAGCCTGCAGGCGCTCGCGGATCTGGGCGGCCATCGTCGCAGTCATGGTTACGGCAACACCTTGCGGAACGGCTTGACCGAGACGTCAGCATAAACCCCCGCGGCCATATAGGGATCGGCGCCGGCCCAAGCCTTGGCGTCCTCAAGCGAGGCGAACTCCGCCACGATCAGGCTGCCGCTGAAGCCGGCGCTGCCCGGGTCTTCCGCGTCGATGGCCGGGAACGGGCCGGCGAGTAGCAGGCGACCTTCACCCTTCAGCTGGTCGAGGCGAGCCAGATGGGCGGGGCGCGCCGCTTTGCGCTTCTCCAGCGAATCGGGAACATCGGCGGCAACGATCGCGTACCACATCGGCGCTAACTCCATGGCGGGAAAACGCGCAATTCTAGCCCAGTGCGGGGCTGACGAAGCGGCGGCGCTTCAATCGATCGGCTTGAATTCCGGATCGGCAGGGTCGAGCGCGTCCGTAGTCAATCGCCCGGTGGCGCGCTCCAGCTTGAACGAGAACAGTCGCGGCGAGGTGGCCGGATCGCCACCGCAGGTGGCGTCGTGCTTCTCGCGAACGTCGATATCGATGCTGTCGGCATCGGCCTGGTCCACCATGTAGAGCAGGCACGTATCCGCCAGTTCGGTCAGCCGGTGCTTTTTGACCACCGCGCTGACCCGGAGGATCGCTTCGTCTTCGCCAGGCGCTTTCGTCTCCGCGCCCGGTTCGGAGCTTGCGGCAGACGCAGGCGCCGAGCTGGAGGCGGGCACGGGATTCGCAGCGGGCTTGCCCGCGCTCGCCGAAGCGGCGGGCGCCGCCTCTTGCGCGTCCCGCTGTCCATCCGTACCCGGCGAACAGGCAGCCAGCGCCATCAGCAGCACGCCACCGATGCAGCTGGCGAACGTCGCGCGTGGGGCGCAGACGCGCATCGTTTCAGCCTTCCGGGCGCATGTAAGGGAACAGCAGCACGTCGCGGATCGAGGTCGATCCGGTCAGCAGCATCACCAGACGGTCGATGCCGATACCCAGGCCGCCGGTGGGCGGCAGGCCGACCTCCAGCGCGCGGATGTAATCGGCATCGAAATGCATCGCTTCGTCGTCGCCGGCGTCCTTCGCCGCCACCTGGGCACGGAAGCGGGCTTCCTGATCCTCCGGATCGTTCAACTCGGAGAAGCCGTTGGCCAGCTCCTTGCCGTTGATGAAGAGTTCGAAGCGGTCGGTGATGCCCTTGTCCGTATCGCTTTCGCGCGCCAGCGGCGATACCTCGACCGGATGCTGGGTGATGAAGGTCGGCTGGATCAGCGTGTGCTCCACCGTCTTCTCGAAGATCTCCAGCAGCAGCTTGCCCCAGCCGTAGCCGTCCTTGACCTGGCAGCCCAGGCGCTTCGCATGCGCGGCCATGGCGGCGCGGTCGCGCAGCTCCTCGCGGCGGATCTCGGGATTGTGCTCCAGCACTGCATCTTCCATCGACCAGCGGCGGAAAGCCGGGCCCAGATCGATCTCGGCGCCTTCCCACTGGATCTGCGTGCTGCCGATCACGTTCTGCGCGGTATCGCGGATCACCGCCTCCGTGAGGTCCATGATCTCGGTGTAAGTGGCGTACGCCTGATACAGCTCGAGCATGGTGAACTCGGGGTTGTGCCGCGTGGACACGCCCTCGTTGCGGAAGTTGCGGTTGATCTCGTACACGCGGTCGAAGCCGCCGACCACCAGGCGCTTGAGGTACAGCTCCGGCGCAACTCGCAGGTACAGGTCGATGTCCAGCGCATTGTGATGCGTGATGAACGGCTTGGCCGTCGCACCGCCGGGGATGATCTGCATCATCGGCGTTTCGACTTCCATGAAGCGACGCGGCTCGGCCTCGAGCCACTTGCGGATGAAGCCGATGATCTTCGAACGCAGCAGGAAGGTGCGGCGTGCCTCTTCGGTGACGATCAGGTCGACGTACCGCTGGCGATAGCGTTGTTCGACGTCGGCCAGGCCATGGAACTTGTCCGGCAGCGGGCGCAGGCTCTTGGTCAGCAGGCGCAGGCCATCCACCTTGACCGACAGCTCGCCGGTCTTGGTGCGCATCAGCACGCCTTCGGCGCCCACGATGTCGCCCGCGTCCCAGCCCTTGAAGGCGTCGTAAGTCGCCTCGCCCACCGTGCCCTGATGGATGAACAGCTGGATACGGCCGGTCATGTCCTGCATCTGCACGAAACTGACCTTGCCCTGCACGCGCTTGAGCACGATGCGTCCGGCCACCTTCACGCGGCGAGCCTGCGCATCGATCGCCTCGGCGGTGTGGGCGTCCTTGTCGGCGTACTCGGCCTGCAAGTCGCCGGCGAACGCGTCGACCTTGAAGTCGTTCGGGAACGCGATGCCCTGCCCGCGCAACGCTTTAAGTTTCTCGCGGCGCTCGGCGATCAACTTGTTCTCGTCGATGGGCTGGGTCTCGATCGGTTCGCTCATGGATTTTCCGTAGCTGCAGATGCGCGCGCCGATGGGCGCGCGTCTTCGTTGGTCTTGTGATTGCGGTGCCCGAGGCACCGCCCCTCAGTCGCCTTTGCCGAACACTTTCTTGGTCGCGTCCTTGT